>NZ_JASPII010000007.1:0-135987 GCF_030229635.1 Corynebacterium marquesiae | reverse complement strand
CCGCGCCACAACAGCAGAATCCGGAACCCATTTCGACTCCACACAATCACCTAACCCATGTCAGGTGTTTCCACGACCACTAGAAATCAAGTCTTCGTGGTGCTTGGCCCACGCACATGTTGTCAAGGCCACGCCTTGCAAATGCCGTGGTCAGCTTTTCATGCTGGGCGAGCTTTGCTAGGGTTGACAAAGTTATGGAGGTGCGCGTTAAGCGCCCTATTAGATTTAGTTCCCAAGGAGGGTTAGCTGTGAGCGATGAGCAGCAGCCGAAGAATTCGGGTGCATCGCGCCCGACCGGTAAGCGTCAGCTCTCTGGTGCGGCTACCACGTCCTCCGCGGACTACGCCGATAAGCACGTCGTCCGCGTAGAGGATAAGAACCACGATGACACCCCAGGTGGTGGCGTAGCCGCTTTCCCTGGCGAGGTTGCATCCGAGATGAAGAAGGTGGTGTGGCCTACCGCTAAGGAGATGCTGCAGTACACCCTCATTACCTTTGCGTTCCTTATCGTGATGACCGCTTTGGTCTGGGGCGTTGACACCCTGGCTGGTCTCGGAGTTGAGCAGGTTCTCTCTGATAAGTAAGATAGCTGCATAACCTTTTATCCCGCTGTTTCCGCTTCAAGGAACGGCGGGATACTTTTTGCCCATACGCGGGCGGGTAGGCTGGTCCTACGCAACGCGCCGAGGAATTTTTTGGAGTAAGAATTATGAGCGACGAGAATAACGTCGAAACCGTAGGCACCTCGCTGGAAGAGGCAATGCAGTCCAACGTGCAGGAGCAGGCGGCAGAGCACGCTAGCTCCGTAGAAGAAGCGCAGCAGGAAGATGCTACCCCAGCCGCTCCGGCAGCGGAAGAAACTGAAGGAACGGCTGAGTCCACCGACACTGCAGGCGAGTCCGCCGAGTCCACCGACGCAGCAGAACCGGCAGCGGCCGAAGCTGAAGCCGAGGGTGCAGCCCCTGAGGCCAGCGAAGACGAGTCCGAGGATGCCGCCTACCGCAAGCGCCTGCGCGCCTTTACCCGCGAGCTGAAGAAGCAGCCGGGCCAGTGGTACATCATTCAGTGCTATTCCGGCTACGAAAACAAGGTAAAGACCAACCTGGACATGCGCGCCCAGACCCTCGAGGTAGAAGATTCCATCTTCGAGGTCGTTGTTCCTATTGAGCAGGTCCTGGAGACCAAGGACGGCAAGAAGAAGATTGTGAAGCGCAAGCTGCTGCCGGGCTACGTCCTGGTTCGCGCTGAGCTTAACGACGCCGCATGGTCCGTCATCCGCGAAACCCCGGGCGTGACCTCCTTCGTGGGCAACGAAGGCAACGCCACCCCGGTTAAGACCCGCGACGTAGCTAAGTTCCTCATGCCCAACGAGGCGCCGTCCACCAAGGGCGATGCTGCCCCGAACGAGGCAGAGGGCGAGCAGGTTGTGGATATGCCGGAGAAGGAAGTGGCCAAGAAGTACGCGCACGACTTCGAGGTGGGCGAGGCAGTGACCATCCTGTCCGGACCGCTGGCTGCCGTATCCGCGACCATTTCCGAGATCGACCCGGAGACCGGCAAGATGCAGGGCTTGGTGTCCATCTTCGGCCGCGAGACCCCGGTGGAGCTGTCGCCGACTGAGATTGAGCGCATCTCCTAAAAAGTGATTTTGTGCAGGGCGCACGGTGTTCTAAACTGGAACGCCGTGCGCCTTTGGCGTGCGTATAAGAAAACGTTTCATCCTCCGGTGGCCCACTGAAGGTGAGCATCCGGACGGGATCCCGTTATTCATCGTGGCGGATATCCCGGTAACACAGGAAAGAGGTAATTCGATGGCTCCTAAGAAGAAGGTATCCGGCTTTATCAAGCTGCAGATCGAGGCAGGCGCCGCTAACCCGGCACCGCCAGTTGGCCCGGCACTCGGTGCCCACGGCGTCAACATCATGGAGTTCTGCAAGGCTTATAACGCCGCTACCGAGAACCAGCGTGGCAACGTGGTTCCGGTTGAGATCACCGTCTACGAGGACCGTTCCTTCGACTTCAAGCTGAAGACCCCGCCGGCAGCTAAGCTGCTGCTGAAGGCCGCTGGCATCCAGAAGGGCTCCGGCGTCCCACACACCGACAAGGTCGGTTCTGTGTCTTGGGATCAGTGCAAGGAAATCGCAGAGACCAAGTTTGCGGACCTGAACGCACGTGACATCGAGAACGGCGCTCGCATCATCGCCGGTACCGCCCGCTCCATGGGCATCACCGTTGATGGCGCACCGGAGAAGTAAAAACTTTATGTGGTAGGGCCAGCTACGGCCCGCCAAACACCACACCAATCCAGAAAAGGAATTGTTAAATGAGCACCAAGTCTAAGGCTTATAAGGCCGCTGCGGAACTGGTAGATAAGTCCCGCCTGTACCGTCCGATCGAGGCCACCAAGCTGGCTAAGGAGACCTCCTCCAAGAACTTCGACGCCACCGTTGACGTCGTATTCCGTCTGGGCGTTGACCCGCGCAAGGCTGACCAGCTGGTTCGCGGCACCGTTTCCCTGCCTAACGGCACCGGTAAGGACGTTCGCGTTGCTGTTTTCGCTGAGGGCGAGAAGGCTACCGCCGCTCAGGAAGCTGGCGCTGACATCGTTGGCACCGCTGAACTGATCGAGCAGATCAACGAGGGCAACATCGACTTCGACGTTGCTATCGCTACCCCGGATCAGATGGCCAAGGTCGGCCGCGTTGCTCGCGTCCTGGGCCCGCGTGGTCTGATGCCGAACCCGAAGACCGGCACCGTTACCGCAGACGTTGCTAAGGCGATCTCTGAGGTTAAGGGCGGCAAGATCTCCTTCCGCGTTGATAAGGCTGCTAACCTGCACGCCATCATCGGCAAGGCATCCTTCGACGCCGAGAAGCTGGCTGAGAACTACGGCGCCCTCATGGATGAGATCCAGCGCCTGAAGCCTTCTTCCGCTAAGGGTATCTACATCAAGCGCGCTACCATCTCCACCACCTCCGGCCCGGGCATCCCGGTTGACGGTTCCGTGGTTAAGGGCTACACCGAGTAAATCGGATTAGCGCACTGCGCTTAAAGCTAAAGGGCTTCGAGGAATTCCTCGAAGCCCTTTTTCTATGTTGTGAACCGCAGGCAGTTAAGTGGCGTCAATATCGTCTGGCACCCAGTCGCCGCCGTCGAAGTAGACGTTGCGTGCCAAGGGAATTTGGTGCGAAGCAGACTCGAGGATGTGCATAAAATATCCGGCTGTATTCGGAATGGCGAGGGTATCTCCTACGGCAATGCCATCCGGGAAGTCCAGTTCGCGGCGCAGGATAACCTCGTCTTCAATGCAGTAGGCACCCACCACAAAGCCGGTGCGTGACTCACGGGAGATTTCCTTTACCGGCCCAGCCGTAGGTACCAAGAGAGGATCTAGCAGGATGTCATCTGCGGCGGTCCGGCACTGGGTGCGATTCATCGCCACGCCGATCAGGGGCAGGCCATCGGAGCGTTCTTTGAGAAAGCTCACCTCGGCGAGGATGACTCCACAGCCGTCGAGGAGGCTGCGGCCGGGCTCAAGATGTAGGGCGATGTTCCGCTCGCGCAGCTCCTTGCCAGCGGTGCCGTAGCCGGGGACCTCACCGGAGAGGAGCTGGTTTAGCCACTGACCGCGGGTTGGCTCCTGCCAGAAGGGGTAAGTATTGGACAGTGGATCCGCTTTCCACGTAAAGGGTTCCCCGGTACCAGCGCGTTGGGAGGCGATGCGCTCGAGGTAATTCTCCCACTGCTCGCGGGATTCTAGGTAGCTCATGGGCACTCCGCCGCCGATATCGATGAAACTAGCGGGCTGGCCCAATGTGCGGAGGTGCTCGACCAAGGAAATTGCCTCTGCCAGGGCGGTTCGGCGGTCGGCTTCGCTATAGCCGTGGAGGTGCACGTGGACGCCTACAGCACGAAGTTCCTTTGGCCACTCGGCTTGCCGCCATGCCGGCAGTCTCTCCCCAAAGCGAGTGGGGGGTAGGGAGTTTGGATCTGGAGCGAGGCGTGGTGCCACGTGGGCGGTGGTATCTAAATCCCTCGCGATGGCGGCGATACGGCGGGATTCGGCGCGAGAATCACAAGAGATAGTGACGCCTCGCGAAACCGCGAGGCGGAGCAAACCATCTGTTTTGATAGCGGCGCTGAGGATGATGCGCTCTGGGGCGACACCGCGGTCGAGCACTTGGCGGAGCTCGTTCTCGCTGGCTACATCCACCCCGAGCCCGGCATTGCGTGCAGCATCGACAAAACACAGAGCCTTATTGGCCTTGCGTGCGAAAAACACCTGAGTCTCCACGCCGTGGGAAGCGCCCGCGTCGAGCAGCTCTTGGGCATTGTGGCGCAGCGGAGCGGGATTCAACACGTTCACCGGAGAACCGTAACGCGAGGTTAAGGCGCTGACGTGCTGCGGGTTTTCGACGAGCTCACGCATCCACCGTTCCCACCGGGCGCGCAAGGGGACGGTGCCGTGGGCGGGTAGTGGGTCTACGGGAGTGGTGATCATGGGTTTGCTACTTTCTCCGCCCAGCGGGGGATGTCATCGTGCACGGAACGGTTAAGGGAGTCATGGCCGGGCAGGGAGATCTCATTCATCCGGCCAATTTCCACTACGCCAGGAACGTCGTGGAAGGGGGAGGGGGTGGCTTGGGGAGCAACGGTGGCGTCAATAAGCAGGTCCACGCCGCCCTGCTCCCGCCAGGAATCTATTTGCTCAGGCGTGCCTAGGTAGTGGGTATTCACCACACCGGAGTGGATCAGCTCGAGCAGGCGCTTGGCTGTGACCGGTGGCGGACCAAAAGCCACGCGCTCAAGGGTGCGTGAAAGCTCGCGGAAGCCGGGCATGGGGCCATGTGCCTTGTGCCAATCGACGCATTCTTGGAATACCCCACGAAACGCCGCGCCTACGGCCGCGGCCGGGGTGGGTGGACCGGTACCTTCGGCCGCACGTAGGGAAGCCTCGAGCTCAGCGACGGCATCGCCAGTGAAATCCTGACCGTCGATAACGGCGGCGAGGTCTGCAGTTGAGAAGTCACCGAATTCGCCTGCAGCCCCGATGAGGATCTCACGCAGCTCCGAAGCGTTGTCGATATGCGCGCAGGCCTGCCGCCACCGCGGCGACACCTCCGGCAACGGTGTCTGCGGGGAGGGCTTTACCTCCATGAAGCGCCCGCTGCGGCTAACCGGGTAGATGGTTTCGGCGGTATCGCCATACAGCAGGCACACATCGATGAAGCTCAAGGCGGCACCGCGTACGCCGATTTGCCGTGCGGAGCTCGGAAGATCGGCACCGAAGTAAAGACCGGTGACCGGTACGCAAGAGGCCTCATAGGCCAAAGACCCAGCGTGGAGATGGTCGTGGCCGGTGCAGACCAGGACTTCGTCGAAGGGGGCGCCATCGACCATGAACCCTTCTCCTTCGGCGCTTACCGCGGTCACGCGGTGCGGCAGGTGCCGAATGCGAACGTGGGCTGGCGCGCGGCGCACTGCTGCGGACCAGGTATCGGCGAGGAATTGGCCCACCTGGGCCCGCGGCGGGAAGGCATCGGTGGTGTCTTCACCGCGGCGGGTGCGCCAAGCGTTGAAACTATCGTGGGCAGTGGCGACGATGGCGCAGTTGACGTTGAGGCGCCACTGCGGCGGCTGCTGCGGACGGTAGACGGCGCCCGCACCGGCGGGGTACGGGTCAAAAACAGTGACATCGAGTGGAACGCGGGCGCGCTCGAGGAGTTCCTCGACGGCCCACAGGCCACGCGGGCCAGCTCCAATGATGGCAATGCGGCGGGCAGAACGAGAAGAGGTCACTGCGCCGGCCCTTCGATGCGCGCCGCGAGTTCAGAGGGCGAAAGGTCGAAGT
Organism: Corynebacterium marquesiae; assembly: GCF_030229635.1. Classification (NCBI taxonomy): domain Bacteria; kingdom Bacillati; phylum Actinomycetota; class Actinomycetes; order Mycobacteriales; family Corynebacteriaceae; genus Corynebacterium; species Corynebacterium marquesiae. The sequence goes on along the minus strand of NZ_JASPII010000007.1, from coordinate 130,136 downwards.
TTTCGCACACCCAGGAGTCGTTATAAATGGTGTCGAGGTAAGGCTGGCCGGCGTCGTGCAGTACGGCAACCACTTCAGCCCCTGCCGGTAGGGAGGGCGCGAGGCGTTGGAAGGCGGCGATGACGGCACCGCCGGAAGCGCCAGGCAGTAGGCCCTCTGCTTGAGCGAGCTGTCGGGCAGCAACGATGGCATCGAGGTCCGGAACCCTCTCCACGGAAGAAGGCGAAAACTTGGTGGATAGTTCGGTTACGATTCCGGCGCCATAGCCAGGCAGCATGCGGGTGCCACGCTCACCACCAAAAAGCACGGAGCCTTCCGCATCAACGCCAATTGTGTGGGTGTCGGCGCCCAGCTCGGAGAGCTTGCGTACGCAGCCGCCAAGGGTTCCGGTGGTGCTCATAGCCACGAGCAGATGACTGGGCGCCTGACCGAGCTGGTCCAGAATCTCAGTCATGGTGCCTTCCGCGTGGGCGTGGAAGGCGGCTTCATTGGAATATTGGTTGAGGTTGAAAGACTCCGGGATCTCTTCCAAAAGCTCGGCCACGCGGGTGCGGCGGGCGGTGAGCCAATCGCCGGTTTCTGGATCGGGGTGGTCGAGCAATTCCACGTGTGCGCCGTAGGCCCGCATGGTAGCTACCGTGGAGGCGTTGACCCGCGGATCTACCACGCAGTGGAACTTCATCCCCTGGAGCGGGGCTTGGCGAGCTAGAGCCATGCCCAGGTTGCCGGAGGAAGATTCCACCAGCGTCGAACCCGGGCGGATATCGCCGGCTTCGAGGGCTGTCTGGATAAGGGCTCGGGCGGTCCGGTCTTTTGCAGAACCGCCGAGGTTGAATTGTTCGAGCTTGAGATAGAGGTGGACATCCGGCCGGGGGCTAATCGCCTCCACCCGCATGAGTGGGGTGTTGCCAATGGGCGGGTGCGCTTGAGAATGAATCCTGGGGCTCATCATTGGCCCCATGGTAGACCTTTACGTCCACCTTTTCCGCCGGCTTAGTCTTTGATCTCTGCATAGGCATCGAGCGCGGCTTGGCGTGATTACTTTAGGTCCACGATGGGCGGCGCGGACAGCGCGGGTGCCCAGCGGCGCACGTACTCGCCCTGAGGGTCGAAGCGCTGGGCCTGCGTTTCGGGGTTGAAGATGCGGAAGAAAGGCGCGGCATCATCGCCGCAACCGGCCACCCACTGCCAACTAAACGGGTTGGAAGCGGCATCGGCGTCCACCAAGGTGTCCCAGAACCATTCCTCGTCCAGGCGCCAGTGGATGCCCAGGTTCTTGGTGAGAAAGGAGCCCACCACCATGCGCACGCGATTGTGCATATACCTGGTGGCCCATAGCTCGCGCATTCCGGCGTCGATAAGCGGAATGCCCGTAGTGCCGGCCTGCCAGACCTTGATCCGCGGCGAACCACACCTCACGCGGGGAGACCTCGCCAAAGCGCAGGTGGGGCGAGAGTAGGGAGGTGGCATTGAGCGCGGGAATATCGCGCTCCCCGGCGTAGTCGGCCAGGTCCAGCTGGGCTAGTCGCTCGCGCGCCCCGGCCTCGCCGGACGTCCAGTGTTCGGCCATGGATGCCGACAATGCCGGATCGGTGGGTTTGGGCCAGGCAGATGCACTGCTTGCCGACGCCCCAAATCCGGCACCCCCTCCGGTTCATCTGCCGTCACCTGGGAGGCCAGGGTGTCCTTGACGGTGGCATCGACCTCGCGCGGCGGCCTCGGACGCGCGGGAAAGGGCCTGGTTATCGTGCAGGCGCAGGTCATCGCGGCTATCCTACGCGGCGAAAACGGCGATTTGGAGAAACCGCGGGTGGGGAGGTAGTGTTTTCCTCGAAGTTTGAACGGCCACATCACGGTCGAGTCAAAGTTCACCGAAGACCGTTGGTCATCCATTTGGATCGAAGGTTCTCCATCCTAGGAGGCGGCCCACGCAGGAGACACTTTGCGATTATTCGCGGCATTCTCTTATGTCGCGCGCCCTGTGCTCTTGCACGGGGCTTTTGTTGTTTCGGGCAAGCGAAGCGAGGAAGGCCCCGGCGGAATAATAAAAGAGATGTTTTGGAAGGAGGCGAGAGACAATGGCAAACCCAAAGAACACTGCAGACCTGGCAGAGCTGAAGGAGAAGCTGGCTGGCGCTAACTCTGTTGTATTGACCGAGTACCGCGGCCTGACCGTATCCCAGCTGCAAGAGCTGCGTAACGATCTGGGCTTTGACGTTGAATACTCCGTCGCCAAGAACACCCTTTTCAAGATCGCTGCCAAGGAAGCTGGCATCGAAGATCTTGATGATTTGCTGACTGGCCCGACCGCAATTGCGTTCATCAAGGGCGAGGCAGTGGATGCTGCGAAGGTCATCACCAAGTTCGCTGATGACAACAAGGCACTCATCATCAAGGGTGGCTACATGGACGGCAACGCACTGTCTGCCGACCAGGTTGAGGCCATCGCCAAGCTGGATAACCGCGAGACCACCCTCGCAAAGCTGGCTGGCGCTATGAAGGGTTCTATGGCGAAGGCTGCCGCTCTCTTCAACGCTCCTGCAACCAAGGCTGTACGCACCGTCGCAGCCCTGCAGGACAAGAAGGAAGCAGAAGCTTAAGTCGTCACAAAAGACGCACAATTACAACACCGTGTGCGCTGCATAAATCACGCGCAGCGTACACACAACACAGAAAGGACTTGCCATCATGGCTAAGCTCACCAAGGACGAGCTCATTGAAGCTTTCAAGGAAATGACCCTCATCGAACTGTCCGAGTTCGTTAAGGAATTTGAAGAGGTATTCGACGTTGAGGCTGCTGCTCCGGTTGCTGCTGTTGCAGCTGGCGCTCCGGCTGAGGGCGGCGCTGGTGCCGCTGAGGAGAAGACCGAGTTCGACGTCGTTCTGACCGACGCTGGCGCTAAGAAGATTGGCGTTATTAAGGCTGTCCGCGAGATCGTCTCCGGCCTGGGCCTGAAGGAAGCTAAGGAAATGGTCGAGGGTGCTCCTAAGGCTATCCTCGAGGGCGCTTCCAAGGACGACGCTGAGGCTGCTAAGACCAAGCTGGAAGAGGCTGGCGCTTCCGTCGAGCTCAAGTAATTTCACTGAGCTTTACGCTTTCAACCCCCCACTTCTATCGCTTTACGCGGTGGAGGATGGGGGTTTCCTCGTTTTGTGTCTTGGGGCGGATTGTTCCTGTCACAGTGCTTGTACTGTGGAGGAGCGGTCGCGCCCTATAAAGCGGCCGGGTTGTGCGCCGTAGGGGCACGACTTCCGGAGGATCGTGGCCGCAATATGGGTTTCTTTGTACCGGAACGACGGTGCCGTGAGCATCATGGGCCTGTAGAAACAAGGAATCGCCGCCAAGGGCTGTAGAATTAGCCCCCATGCTGCCCAAGTCCCGCATTATTTCCGTCCTGCTCCTAGGCCTCGGCGTCGCGCTCATCGCCGCCGGTATTGTGGCGCCGGCGTTTTTGGATTACTCCCCGCGGCTGCCGTTGAACCTGAAAAACAGTACGTGGACACTGCACGATGATTCTGCGGATTCGCAGCAGCTGTCCAAGGACGGCACACAGCCGTATTCGGGCCCCATGACCTACCAGATCAACATGGATATCCAAGAACCCTCGGACGAGGAGAAGGCCACCGTGCGCATCGGTGAGACCCGCATGCGTGGCGACGGTGAGGGCCTCAATGACCTAAGCCAAGCCCAGGTGTGGAGCTACCCGGTGGACCGCTTGAGTGGTGAGGCTCTGGGGGAGGCGTCGCTTAGCCATACGCTTGCTACGCCTTTGGACAAAGTAACGGTGGATGGCTACTGGCTTAAGTTCCCAGCGGACGCGGAAAAGACCAACTACCCGGTCTTTGACCCGACCCTGCGCAAGGCCGTCGATGCCGTCTTTGAAGAAGAAACCACGATGGATGGGCGCACGGTCTACCGCTACCACCAAGAAATTGAGCCGATTAACGTGGCGCAGCTTTATGCGGCCGATGGCAATACCACCAGCCTGCCCAAGGAAGGCGGCGGCGAGGAGCAGGGCTACCTGACCCACTCCGGCAGCCGTGACTTCTACGTGGATCAGGAGACTGGCCTGGTGGTGGGCATGGATATGGATATCGATGATTACTACGCGGACCGCGAGGGCGTGGGCCGCGAGCGCGCTTTCGTCTTTAATGGTTCCACCTCCGATGAAGATCAACAGGAACTGCTGAAGGAAGCCAAGGAATTCCCGCGCGACCGCGTGGCGGAAATCATCCGCTGGGTGATCATCGGTGTGGGTGCGCTTCTGACATTGCTGGGAATCATTGGTGCTCTCGGCCTATTTGGCGGTAAGAACAAGCACGCCCGCTCGCGCCATAACCGCGGACGCGTCGGCGGCAATGCGGTTCCAGCCAGCCGCTAAAAGCCCAGTTAATAGACTAATTCGCCACCAGGTTTGCGGTGTGGCGAGAATTTAGTGGTAGGGTGCTCGGTGGTTGTCGCGCACAGTGGCGCGGCATGGACGCGTTAGCGCCGCGGCGAGCACGAGCTTGCCCCCTAGCGCGGTAGCGACACGCCCCAAGAGTGGTGTGTCTTTACATGGCAGGTCTTTTCCTATAAGCTGTTTCGTTGCGCTGGAATCTGGATCTTCGGTGCACATTTAGCCTTTCAGGCCGGTGATGGCAAAACCGACTTGACAAGGTGATTTTGTGCATTCTGAACCCAGACACTCCACAGCAGACCGAATGCTAGAATTACCAGCGGTTTTGCGGCTCGTCGGCCAGGGCGAGCAGGCAATCCGCGTGAGGTGCTGGAAGGACCCATCTTGGCAGTCTCCCGCCAGACCAAGTCAGTGGCCAATATCCCCGGAGCCCCGAAGCGATACTCGTTTGCAAAAATCAGCGAGCCTATCGCCCTGCCGGGACTCCTTGACGTACAACTTGATTCCTTTGCTTGGCTCGTCGGCGCGCCGGAGTGGCGCGAGCGCGAGCAGGCTGAGCGCGGCGATGACGCCCGCGTGACGAGCGGCCTCGAGGACATCCTCGAAGAGCTCTCGCCGATTGAGGACTACTCGGGCAATATGTCCCTGTCCTTGTCGGAGCCGCGCTTTGAACCGGTGAAGAACACCGTGGATGAGTGCAAGGAAAAGGACATCAACTACTCCGCGCCGCTGTACGTGACCGCAGAGTTTATTAATAACGACACCCAAGAGATTAAGTCGCAGACCGTCTTCATCGGCGATTTCCCGATCATGACGGATATGGGCACGTTCATCGTGAACGGTACCGAGCGCGTCGTCGTGTCTCAGCTAGTGCGCTCCCCGGGCGTCTACTTCGATCGCTCGATCGATAAGTCCACCGAGCGCCCGCTGCACTCCGTGAAGGTTATTCCTTCCCGCGGTGCATGGTTGGAGTTCGACGTCGACAAGCGCGACACCGTTGGCGTGCGCATTGACCGCAAGCGCCGCCAGCCGGTAACCGTGCTGCTTAAGGCACTGGGCTGGAGCGAGGAGCAGATCAGGGATCGCTTCGGCTTCTCCGAGCTCATGATGTCCACCCTAGAGTCTGACGGTGTAGCGAACACCGATGAGGCACTGCTGGAGATTTACCGCAAGCAGCGCCCAGGCGAGCAGCCCACCCGCGAGCTAGCTCAGTCCTTGCTGGATAACTCCTTCTTCCGTGCAAAGCGTTACGACCTGGCTAAGGTCGGCCGCTACAAGGTCAACCGCAAGCTGGGGCTCGGCGGCGACCACGATGGTCTGATGACCCTGACCGAGGAAGACATTGCCGTCACCCTCGAGTACCTGGTCCGCCTGCACGTAGGCGAGCGCGAGATGAAGGCACCGAACGGTGAGATGATCTCCCTGCACACGGATGACATCGACCACTTTGGTAACCGTCGCCTGCGCACCGTGGGTGAGCTCATCCAGAACCAGGTCCGTGTAGGCCTGTCCCGCATGGAGCGCGTTGTGCGCGAGCGCATGACCACCCAGGATGCGGAGTCCATCACTCCGACCTCCCTGATTAACGTGCGCCCGGTCTCTGCTGCTATCCGCGAGTTCTTCGGTACCTCGCAGCTGTCCCAGTTCATGGACCACAACAACTCGCTGTCCGGCCTGACCCACAAGCGCCGCCTGTCCGCGCTGGGCCCAGGTGGCCTGTCTCGTGAGCGCGCCGGCATTGAGGTGCGAGACGTTCACGCTTCTCACTACGGCCGTATGTGCCCGATTGAGACTCCCGAGGGCCCGAACATTGGCCTGATTGGTGCGCTGGCGTCCTACGCCCGCGTGAATGCTTTCGGCTTCATTGAGACCCCGTACCGCAAGGTTGTGGACGGCAAGATCACCGACCAGGTGGAGTACCTCACCGCAGACGAAGAGGACCGCTTCGCTATTGCTCAGGCCGAGGTCGAGCAGGACGCAGAGGGCAACCTCACCGGCGAGCGTATTGAGGTTCGCCTGAAGGACGGCGATATCGGACTTACCGATGCCTCCGGTGTGGACTACGTTGACGTCTCCCCGCGCCAGATGGTTTCCGTGGGTACCGCCATGATTCCGTTCTTGGAGCACGACGATGCTAACCGTGCCCTGATGGGTGCGAACATGCAGAAGCAGGCAGTGCCGCTGGTGCGCTCCGAGGCCCCGCTGGTTGGTACCGGTATGGAGCAGCGCGCTGCATACGACGCTGGCGACGTTGTTATCACCCCGAAGGCCGGTGTGGTAGAAAACGTCACCGCTGATGTCATCACCATCATGGATGATGAGGGCCAGCGCGATACCTACATCCTGCGTAAGTTCGAGCGCACCAACCAGGGCACCAACTACAACCAGACCCCGCTGGTTTCCATGGGCGAGCGCGTAGAGGCCGGCCAGGTTCTGGCCGATGGCCCTGGTACCCACAATGGTGAGATGTCCCTCGGCCGCAACCTGCTGGTTGCCTTCATGCCGTGGGAAGGCCATAACTACGAGGACGCCATCATCCTCAACCAGCGCATCGTGGAAGAGGACATCCTGACCTCCGTCCACATCGAGGAGCACGAGATCGATGCTCGCGATACCAAGCTGGGCGCCGAGGAAATCACCCGCGAGATCCCGAACGTCTCCGAGGACGTCCTGAGCGACCTGGACGAGCGCGGCATCATCCGCATCGGTGCCGACGTCCGCGCCGGCGACATCCTCGTGGGTAAGGTCACCCCGAAGGGCGAGACCGAGCTGACCCCGGAGGAGCGCCTGCTGCGCGCCATCTTCGGCGAGAAGGCCCGCGAGGTCCGCGATACCTCCATGAAGGTGCCGCACGGTGAGGTAGGCAAGGTCATTGGCGTTGCTCGCTTCTCCCGCGAGGATGATGACGATCTGGCCCCTGGCGTCAATGAGATGATTCGTGTCTACGTTGCCCAGAAGCGCAAGATCCAGGACGGCGATAAGATGGCCGGCCGCCACGGCAACAAGGGCGTTGTGGGCAAGATCCTGCCGCCAGAGGATATGCCGTTCATGGAAGACGGCACCCCGGTAGACATCCTGCTGAACACCCACGGTGTGCCGCGTCGTATGAACATCGGCCAGGTCCTCGAGGTTCACCTGGGCTGGCTGGCACATGCCGGCTGGAAGGTTGACACCGAGGACCCGAAGAACGCCGAGCTGCTCAAGACCCTGCCGGAAGAGCTGTATGACGTGCCTGCGAATTCCTTGACCGCGACCCCGGTCTTCGATGGTGCTACCAACCACGAGATCGAGCGCCTGCTGGCTTCTTCCCGTCCTAACCGCGACGGCGATGTGCTGGTGAATGAGCATGGCAAGGCCACGCTTTTCGACGGCCGCTCGGGTGAACCGTACAAGTACCCGATCTCTGTCGGCTACATGTACATGCTCAAGCTGCACCACCTGGTCGATGAGAAGATTCACGCCCGTTCCACCGGTCCTTATTCCATGATTACCCAGCAGCCGCTGGGTGGTAAGGCCCAGTTCGGTGGCCAGCGCTTCGGCGAGATGGAGGTGTGGGCAATGCAGGCATACGGCGCTGCCTACACCCTGCAGGAGCTGCTGACCATCAAGTCCGATGACGTCGTTGGCCGCGTGAAGGTCTACGAAGCCATTGTTAAGGGCGACAATATTCCAGATCCGGGCATCCCTGAGTCCTTCAAGGTGTTGCTCAAGGAGCTGCAGTCCCTGTGCCTGAACGTCGAGGTTCTCTCCACCGACGGCACGCCGATGGAGCTGTCTGGCTCTGATGACGATGACATGGATAGCCCATCGCTTGGCATTAACCTGTCCCGCGATGAGGGTTCCTCCGCTGACATCGCCTAATTAGTTTCTTGGTCCACCGCGGGAAATCCCCGCGGCAGGGCATAAACGTTTCATTCATAAAAAGCCATCAATTCCTCGACAACGAGGATGAAAGGGAGACATTACGTGTTTGACGTAAATCTCTTCGACGAGCTCCGCATCGGTCTGGCCACCGCAGACGATATTCGTCGCTGGTCCAAGGGCGAGGTCAAAAAGCCCGAGACCATTAACTACCGCACCCTGAAGCCGGAGAAGGACGGCCTCTTCTGCGAGCGCATCTTCGGCCCCACCCGTGACTGGGAGTGCGCTTGTGGCAAGTACAAGCGCGTCCGCTACAAGGGCATCATCTGTGAGCGCTGTGGCGTTGAGGTGACCAAGTCCAAGGTTCGCCGTGAGCGCATGGGCCACATCGAGCTGGCCGCTCCGGTAACCCACATTTGGTACTTCAAGGGCGTTCCTTCCCGCTTGGGCTACCTGCTGGACTTGGCTCCGAAGGATCTCGAGCGCATCATTTACTTCGCAGCCAACATCATCACTTCCGTGGATGAAGAGGCTCGCCACAACGATCAGTCCACCCTGGAAGCAGAGATGCTTCTGGAGAAGAAGGACGTTGAGGACGATACCGAGTCCGAGATCGCAGAGCGCGCCTCCAAGCTGGAATCTGACCTGGCTGAGCTGGAAGCAGCCGGCGCCAAGGCAGATGCCCGCAAGAAGGTACAAAACGCTGCTGATAAGGAGATGCAGCACATCCGCGAGCGCGGCGAGCGCGAGATCGCCCGCCTGGATGAAATCTGGAACACCTTCATCAAGCTGGCTCCGAAGCAGATGATCATCGATGAGACCATCTACGAAGAGCTGGTTGACCGCTACGAGGATTACTTCACCGGCGGCATGGGTGCAGAAGCCATCCAGACCCTGGTCCGCAACTTCGACCTCGAGGCTGAGGCCGAGGAACTGCGTGAGATCATCAACAACGGCAAGGGCCAGAAGAAGATGCGTGCCCTGAAGCGCCTGAAGGTCGTTGCTGCCTTCCTGCGTTCCGGCAACGATCCGGCTGGCATGGTGCTGGATGCTATTCCAGTTATCCCGCCAGAGCTGCGCCCAATGGTGCAGCTGGACGGTGGCCGCTTTGCTACCTCCGACCTGAACGACCTCTACCGCCGCGTTATCAACCGCAATAACCGTTTGAAGCGCATGATCGATCTGGGTGCGCCAGAGATCATCGTGAATAACGAGAAGCGCATGCTGCAGGAGTCTGTAGACGCGCTCTTCGATAACGGCCGCCGCGGCCGTCCGGTTACCGGTCCGGGCAACCGCCCGCTGAAGTCCCTGTCTGACTTGCTCAAGGGCAAGCAGGGCCGCTTCCGCCAGAACCTGCTGGGTAAGCGCGTGGACTACTCCGGCCGTTCCGTTATTATCGTTGGTCCGCAGCTGAAGCTGCACGAGTGTGGTCTGCCGAAGCTCATGGCGCTCGAGCTATTCAAGCCGTTCGTTATGAAGCGCCTGGTAGAAAATGACTACGCCCAGAACATCAAGTCCGCCAAGCGCATGGTTGAGCGCCAGCGCCCAGAGGTGTGGGACGTTCTGGAACAGGCCATTTCCGAGCACCCAGTGATGCTCAACCGTGCTCCTACGCTGCACCGCCTGGGTATCCAGGCCTTCGAGCCGAAGCTGGTTGAGGGTAAGGCTATTCAGCTGCACCCGCTGGCTTGTGAGGCGTTCAACGCCGACTTCGACGGCGACCAGATGGCAGTCCACCTGCCGCTGTCCGCTGAGGCGCAGGCTGAGGCCCGCGTCTTGATGCTGGCGTCCAATAACATTCTGTCCCCAGCATCCGGTAAACCGCTGGCCATGCCGCGTCTGGACATGGTTACCGGCCTGTACTACCTGACCATGGACAAGTCCGAGGATGAGATCGGTGGCAATGGCCGCTACCGCGAGGCAGAAGAGGATAAGCCAGCAACTGGTGTCTTTTCCTCCTACGCCGAGGCCCTCATGGCCTATGACCGCGGCACCGTTGGCCTGCAGGCTCCGATCAAGGTTCGCATCGACCACCTTCGCCCGCCGAAGGAGATCGAGGAAGAGCAGTTCCCAGATGGCTGGTCCAAGGGCCAGGCATGGATGGGCTACACCACCATCGGCCGCGTCATGTTCAACGAGCTGCTGCCGTGGAACTACCCGTACCTCGAGGGCATCATGGTCCGTAAGGGCGGCGGCTCCGGCAATAAGGTTCTCATCGGTGACGTGGTCAATGACTTGGCCAATAAGTACCCGATGATCACCGTGGCTCAGGTGCTGGACAACATGAAGGATGCCGGCTTCTACTGGGCAACCCGTTCCGGCGTGACCATCACCATGTCTGACGTTCTGGTTCTGCCGAATAAGACCGAGATCCTCGAGTCTTATGAGAAGGAAGCAGAGCGCATCGAGCGCAAGTACTGGGAGCAGGGCGCTCTGACCGAGCGCGAGCGCTACGATCGCCTGGTTGAGCTGTGGAAGGACGCTACCGACACCGTCGGTGAGGCCGTCGAGAACATGTACCCGGACCACAACCCAATTCCGATGATTGTGAAGTCTGGTGCGGCCGGTAACATGCGTCAGATCTGGACGCTGGCCGGTATGAAGGGCATGGTTGTGAACTCGCACGGTGATTACATCACCCGTCCGATTAAGACCTCCTTCCGCGAAGGCCTGTCCGTGCTGGAGTACTTCAATAACTCCCACGGCTCCCGTAAGGGCCTGGCCGATACCGCGCTGCGTACCGCTGACTCCGGCTACCTCACCCGCCGTCTGGTGGACGTGGCCCAGGACGTCATCGTCCGCGAAGAGGACTGTGGCACCCGCCAGGGCGTGCGCGTCCCAATCGGCGAGGAGTCTGGCGACAAGGTTGTTCTCTCCGAGCTGTGGGAGACTTCTGCATCCGGCCGCGTGCTGGCTACCGATGTCAAGGGCGAAGACGGCGAGGTTGTGGCCGAGGCTGGCTCCGACCTCACTGAGGAGCTCACCCAGAAGCTGCTTGACGCTAAGGTCACCGAGGTCAAGGTTCGCTCCGTGCTGACCTGCCAGACCCCGGCTGGCGTATGTGCCAAGTGCTACGGCAAGTCCATGGCTTCCGGCCAGCTCGTCGATATCGGCGAGGCTGTCGGCATTGTGGCTGCACAGTCCATTGGTGAGCCGGGTACCCAGCTGACCATGCGTACGTTCCACCAGGGTGGTGTCGGTGGCGATATTACCGGCGGCCTGCCGCGTGTCCAGGAGCTCTTCGAGGCCCGTAACCCGAAGAACCGCGCTCCTATCGCCTCCGTTGACGGCACCGTGTCCCTGTCCGATGAGGGCAACTTCTGGACCCTGACCATCACCCCGGATGACGGCTCTGATGACGTGGTTTACGAAAAGCTCTCCAAGCGTCAGGGCCTGGCTCAGGTCCGTCGTCCAATGGAGTCCAACCCGGATGCCATGATCGAGCGTTCCCTCAAAGACGGCGACCACGTTGAGACCGGTGACCGTCTGATGCGTGGTGCGGCTGACCCGCACGACGTTCTCGAGGTTCTCGGCCGTCGTGGCGTGGAGCAGCACCTCATCAACGAGGTGCAGGCTGTGTACCGTACCCAGGGTGTGGCTATCCACGATAAGCACATCGAGATCATCATCCGCCAGATGCTGCGCCGCGGTACCGTCATCGATGCGGGTACCACGGACTTGCTGCCGGGTAACCTCATCGACCTCTCTGAGGCTAAGCAGCTCAACGCTGCCCAGGTGGCAGAAGGCGGCGAGCCGGCTCAGCTGCGTTCGGAGATTATGGGTATCACCAAGGCTTCCTTGGCTACCGAGTCTTGGCTGTCCGCTGCATCGTTCCAGGAGACCACTCGCGTGCTTACCGACGCCGCTATTAACAAGCGCTCCGATAAGCTCATTGGCCTCAAGGAGAACGTCATCATCGGTAAACTCATCCCGGCCGGTACGGGTATCTCCCGCTACCGCAATATCTCCGTCAAGCCGACCGAGGCTGCGCGCAACGCCGCATACTCGATTCCGACTTACGGCGATTCCATCTACGGCGATGACGGCTTCGGTGAATTCACCGGCGCTTCCGTCCCGCTGGATGAGGACTTCACCTTCTAACGTGCAGTTCAATTTGCGTTAACGCGGGAAATAAATGGCCCCGCCTTCCTGAACGATAGGAAGGCGGGGCTGTTTCGATGTCTAGGGAGCACCGCTAGACTGCTTTGCTAGTATGAATGCAGCTTTTGGCCAGACACCTTTAAAGGAGTGCGGCCTAAGTTATTGAAAATTGCACACTTCACGGGTGCTTGCGCGCTGCTCTGTTTTGCAGCTGTGTCGGGCTGAGATGCCGCCAGATGCGCGGTGAACCGTTGAACCTGATCCGGATAATGCCGGCGAGAGGGAGGAAATTTTGACTACTAATACACGTGCGTCTGCTGCCCCGAAGCGCAGCCTGAACTGGCGCGTGGTCGATATTGTGGTGGCGTCCGTTCTAGGCGTGGCTTGTGGCTTTGTGTTCTTGGGGTGGAATGCAGTGGGCTATGCCTGGTTTGAGGCCATGGACGCTGTGACTCCAGGCCTCGGCGGTATCGCTACGGGTATCTGGCTTATTGGCGGTGTGCTTGGTGGTCTGATTATTCGCAAGCCAGGTGCGGCTGTCTATGTGGAGGTTCTTGCCGCAACCGTTTCTGCAATGCTGGGCTCCCAGTGGGGCCCTAGCACCCTGTACTCGGGCTTGGCACAGGGCATTGGCGTGGAAATCATCCTGGCCATCTTCCTGTACCGCAAGTTTGGCCTGGGAGTATCCATTCTGGCCGGCATGGCAGCTGGCTGGGGTGCCTTCATCCTGGAGCTGTTTACCTCCGGCAACCTGGCTCGTTCCTTCGAGTTCAAGCTCATCTACTTTGTGACTCTGAACATCTCCGGCGCTATCTTGGCCGGTGCGCTGGGTTTCTTCGTGGTGAAAGCCCTGGCTAAAACCGGTGCCCTGGATCGCTTTGCCGCAGGCCGTGAACAGCGCGCTTAGGGCGTGTTGTGTCCGTGTCTGATTGTGCATCATTGGCGGGAAACGCCACCAAGATAACAGCCCGAGGATTCGGCTGGACTCATGCCGGACGCAGCGAACCGGCGCTATCCGATATTGACCTGATCATCGAGCCGGGAGAACGCGTGCTTTTATGCGGCGACTCTGGATCGGGAAAGTCTACCTTCCTTGCGGCGATGGCCGGAGTGCTGGGTTCCGATGAGGAAGGAACCCGCACTGGTGAAATTCTCTTAGAAGATTCCACCGGCATGGTCGAGGAACCAGGCCGTACCATCCCAGTGGGGCTGGTGCTTCAGGATCCGGATTCGCAGGTGATCTCCGCGCGCGTGGGTGATGACATTGCTTTCGGCTGCGAGAACCTGGCGTATCCGCGCGAGGAAATCTGGCGCCGTGTGGCCGCAGCCAAGGAACTGGTTGGGCCTTTCGTGGACCTGGATTTTCCCACCGAGCGGCTCTCCGGTGGGCAGAAGCAGCGCTTGGCGCTCGCCGGCGTCATCGCTATGGGGGCGGGCGTAGTACTTCTCGATGAACCCACGGCCAACCTTGACCCCGCCGGCGCACGCGATGTGGTGCGCGCCGTGGCTAGGCTGGTGGAAGAAACCGGCGCGACGCTCGTGGTGGTAGAGCACCAGCACGCGGCGTGGGACGGTGTGCTCGACCGTGCGGTGGAGCTGGACCGCGGGCGCATCGTGGCCGATACTTCCTTCGCGGAGGTGGCCAAGCGCCGCCAGGTCTCTGGCCTGCCGCAGGCGCGACGCCTTGGCGAGGCCGAGCTTGCGGAGCGCGAAGCCGCGCTGTGGAGCACCGACCTCGTAACCCGCTATGGTCCGCCGCGCACGATTGCGCTGCCGGCGGGAGCATCCACGGTCATTACCGGGCCGAATGGCGCGGGTAAGTCCACCTGGTTGATGACCATGGCCGGGTTGCTGCCGGCTAAATCCGGGGAAATTGGGGTGGCCGATTTCGTGCGATGCGGGGTCAAAGGGTCGCCGCTGCGCTGGAAATCGCGCGAGCTGGCGGACCGCATAGGCTTTGTCTTCCAGAATTCGGAGCACCAATTCGTCGCCCGTACGGTGGCCGAAGAGCTGCGCGTTGCGCCCAAGGTAATGCGCGTGGACCCGCCGGAGGAAAGGATCGCGCAGCTGGTGGAATCACTGCGGCTGCAGCATCTCTTAGACGCTAACCCGTTCACGCTCTCTGGCGGCGAGAAAAGACGCCTGTCTGTCGCTACTGCCTTGGTGACCGCGCCGTCGGTGTTGCTGTTGGATGAGCCTACCTTTGGCCAAGACCCCCAAACTTTTGTGGAGCTGGTGCGCTTGCTGCGGCAATTGGCAGATGACGGCACCACTATCGCCTCTATCACCCATGACCCGCTTTTCATCCAGGCCTTGGGTGATTGTCGAGTGGAGGTGCCCGGTGCCTAATCTTTTAGGCGGGGCTAACCCGCTTAGCCGCATCTTTTTGATGTTTATTTGGGTTACCCCTCTATTGGGATCTATTGACTGGGTCTCGGCCGCGGTATCGTTGGCGCTTACCCTGATCCTCGCGCCGCTGTGCGGGGTGTCATGGGTGCGGCTTTTTAAGGCCGGCTGGTTCCTCTTTCTTATTGCACCGATTTCTGGCATCTCGATGCTGCTATATGGCGAGCCTGGTGGCACGCAGTACTTCAGCTGGTGGCTCATTACGGTCACACAGAACTCGCTGACCCTCGCGATTGCTATTACGCTGCGTGTGTTTGCCGTGGCCCTCCCTATGGTGGTCCTGGCTCGCGATATTGATCCGACGGAGTTGGGCGATGCGTTCTCGCAGATCCTGAAGCTACCCTCGCGCTTTGTCATCGGTGCGGTGGCGGGTGTGCGCATGATGACGCTCTTCCAGTCTGACTGGCAGTCGTTGGGTATGGCGCGCAGGGCGAGGGGACTGACGGACGTCGGTAAGCTCAAGCATCTGCTCACCATGTCCTTTGGGCTTTTGGTCATCGCGCTGCGCCGCGGGGGCAAGTTGGCCACGGCTATGGAGGCGCGCGGATTTGGTCGTACTCCGCCTAGAGGAGGGGCACGTACGTGGGCTCGCGAGTCCCGCCTGCGGGCCCGTGATGGGTGGATTATGGCCCTAGGTACTGTCTTCGCTTTCGTACCGGTGGTAGTTTCGGTACTCACTGGGGCCTGGAGATTCTTCGGCCTATAAACCGCGAAAGCAGTGATTGAGCGACCATGGACTTTGATAGCCAACAAGAGCGCCTTTTAGAGGACATCGTCAAGCTGGCCGCAGCCAGAAAGCGCGCCTTCAAGCCGGTGACCGTGCTTATCGACGGCCCTTCAGGCGCCGGCAAAACCTGGACCTCCGCCGCACTGGCCGAGCGCACCAATTGGCGGGTAGTGCACCTCGATGAGTTTTACCCCGGCTGGCATGGCCTGGATAAGGGCTCGGATATGGTGGCCGAGCAAGTATTGCGCACCATGAACCCCGGCTATTGGCGCTGGGATTGGGAAGCAGGCGCCCCAGGGGACTGGGCCAGCTTGGATGTGCGCGATGACCTCATCGTGGAGGGCGTGGGCTCGGTAACTGCCGCCAATATTGCCGCGGCCAAGGAGAGGGGCGCGGTAGTAAGCGTGCTTATCGACGGCCCCCGGGACCAACGCCGCGAACGCGCCATCGCCCGCGAGCCCGCCTACGAGCAGTGGTTTGAAACGTGGGAAGAACAGGAAAAGGAATACTTTGCCACCAAGGCCGCCGAGGCGGACCTGGTCTGGGAATGGTCCTAGCAGGAGGAAGCCGCCGATCGCGTTTTGTATAAAGCGCGGTCGGTTTGCTACCCTAAACTTCAGTTCACTATGCGTGCCAGGATGGCACGCGGTGAAGAGTCTGATCCTTAACAAGGCACCGGCCTTGGAAAGAGTTCTGGACATGCGGCAGCGCCCCGGGAAAGAGCGCCTATTTTTGCATGTTTGGTTCTTTTCTTTTGGCTTCGGTGCGATTCGACAGAAAGACTGTTAAATGCCAACTATTCAGCAGCTGGTCCGCAAGGGCCGCCACAGCAAGCGTTCTGAGGTGTCTACCGCTGCGCTGAAGGGTTCCCCGCAGCGTCGCGGTGTGTGCACCCGCGTGTACACCACCACTCCTAAGAAGCCGAACTCTGCACTTCGTAAGGTTGCTCGTGTTCGCCTGACCACCGGTATTGAGGTTTCCGCCTACATTCCGGGCGAGGGCCACAACCTGCAGGAGCACTCCATGGTCCTCGTTCGCGGCGGCCGTGTGAAGGACCTTCCTGGTGTTCGTTACAAGATCATCCGCGGCGCTCTGGATACCCAGGGTGTCAAGGACCGTAAGCAGGCACGTTCCCGTTACGGCGCAAAGAAGGGACAGTAATAAACAATGCGTAAGAATGCTGCTCCGAAGCGTCCTGTAGTCAAGGACCCGGTATACAACTCCGAGCAGGTCACCATGCTCGTCAACAAGATCCTCCAGGACGGCAAGAAGTCCACCGCAGAGCGCATCGTCTACGGCGCTCTCGAGGCTTGCCGTGAGAAGACCGGTACCGATCCGGTTGGCACCCTGGAGAAGGCACTGGGCAACATCCGCCCAGACCTCGAGGTTCGCTCCCGCCGTGTCGGTGGCGCTACCTACCAGGTGCCGGTTGAGGTTCGCCCTGACCGCGCTAACACCCTGGCACTGCGCTGGATGGTGACCTTCACCCGCCAGCGTCGCGAGAACTCCATGATCGAGCGTCTCGCGAACGAGATCCTGGATGCCTCCAACGGCCTCGGCGCTTCCGTTAAGCGTCGTGAGGATACTCACAAGATGGCAGAGGCCAACCGCGCCTTCGCCCACTACCGCTGGTAATTTCAGCACCCACATCAATGGCCCAAGCAACGAGAAACAAGTTTCGCGCTGGCTGCCGGCAGTTTTCCTGCCGCGGCAACACAAAACTCCATATCTCTTGCTTGGGTCATTTTTTGCCCTAAAGGGTGTGAACTTTGAGCGGTATCCCTGCCCAGTCCAGCGGCATCGTGGAGTGTCAAGTACACTGAAGCGATGGAAGTCTAGGGGCAGGCTGCTCCGAGGACGGCCAAATAGTGGCAAAAATATACATGACCTTATCCATGCAGGCGTCATAGCCAGAAACCTGGTCACGGCGTCGACGACTATTAAGTTGGGGTATAAACGTGGCACAAGAAGTGCTTAAGGACCTGAACAAGGTCCGCAACATCGGCATCATGGCCCACATCGATGCTGGTAAGACGACCACCACCGAGCGTATTCTCTTCTACACCGGTATTAACCGTAAGGTGGGCGAGACCCACGACGGTGCTTCCACCACTGACTGGATGGCACAGGAGAAGGAACGCGGCATCACCATTACCTCCGCTGCCGTGACCTGCTTCTGGAACAACAACCAGATCAACATCATCGACACCCCGGGTCACGTCGACTTCACCGTTGAGGTTGAGCGTTCCCTCCGTGTTCTCGATGGCGCCGTCGCAGTCTTCGACGGTAAGGAAGGCGTTGAGCCGCAGTCCGAGCAGGTGTGGCGTCAGGCTGCTAAGTACGACGTTCCGCGTATCTGCTTCGTCAACAAGATGGACAAGCTGGGCGCAGACTTCTACTACACCGTCTCCACCATTGAGGACCGCCTGGGCGCTAAGCCGCTGGTAATGCAGCTGCCTATTGGTGCTGAAGATGACTTCGACGGCATCGTTGATCTGCTGAACATGCAGGCACTGACCTGGCGCGGCAAGGTCGAGACCGGTGCAGAGCCTGTTGTAGAAGATATCCCTGAGGACCTCAAGGAGAAGGCTGCGGAGTACCGCGAGAAGTTGGTCGAGACCGTTGCTGAGTCCGACGAAGAGCTCATGGAGAAGTACTTCGGCGGCGAGGAGCTGACCATTGACGAGCTCAAGGCCGGTATCCGTAAGCTGACCATCAACTCCGAGATTTACCCGGTTTACTGCGGTACCGCTTACCGCAATAAAGGCGTGCAGCCGCTGCTGGACGCTGTTGTTGACTTCCTGCCTAACCCGCTGGACGTTGGCGAGGTTATCGGCCACGAGGTCGGCAACGAGGACAACCAGCTTACCCGTAAGCCTTCCGTGGAGTCTTCCTTCTCCGCACTGTCCTTCAAGATTGCAGCTCACCCGTTCTTCGGCCAGCTGAACTTCATCCGCGTGTACTCCGGCCAGGTCACCCCGGGTACCGAGGTTATGAACTCCACCAAGGGCAAGAAGGAGCGCATCGGTAAGCTCTTCCAGATGCACGCCAACAAGGAGAACCCTGTTGAGCAGGCAGACGCCGGCAACATCTACGCAGTTGTTGGCCTGAAGGAGACCACCACCGGTGACACCCTGTGTGACAAGGATGACCAGATCATCCTCGAGTCCATGGACTTCCCGGATCCGGTTATCAAGGTTTCCATCGAGCCAAAGACCAAGGCCGACCAGGAGAAGCTGGGTAACGCAATTCAGAAGCTTGCTGCTGAGGACCCAACCTTCACCGTTGAACTGGATGAAGAGACCGGCCAGACCGTTATCGGCGGCATGGGCGAGCTCCACCTCGACGTTCTGGTTGACCGCATGAAGCGCGAGTTCAAGGTCGAGGCAAACATCGGTAACCCGCAGGTTGCATACCGTGAGACCATCCGCAAGAAGGTTGAGTCCATGGAGTACACCCACAAGAAGCAGACCGGTGGTTCCGGCCAGTTCGCAAAGGTTATCTGCACCATCGAGCCGTACAACCCGGACCCAGAGACCCTGGAAGAGGGCGAGTCCGCAACCTACGCATTCGAGAATGCCGTTACCGGTGGCCGCGTTCCGAAGGAATACATTCCTTCCGTCGACGCTGGTATCCAGGACGCTATGCAGTACGGCTACCTGGCAGGCTTCCCGATGGTCAACATCAAGGCCACCCTGGAAGACGGCGCTTATCACGACGTCGACTCCTCCGAGATGGCCTTCAAGCTGGCCGGCTCCCAGGTCTTCAAGGAAGCAATGGCCAAGGCTAAGCCGGTTCTACTCGAGCCGATGATGGCCGTTGAGGTTGTTACCCCTGAGGAGTACATGGGTACCGTTAACGGTGACATCTCCTCCCGCCGTGGCCAGGTCTTCGCAATGGAAGACCGCTCCGGTGCGAAGGTCGTTAAGGCTAAGGTGCCGCTGTCCGAGATGTTCGGTTACATCGGTGACCTGCGTTCCTCCACCGCAGGCCGCGCAAACTTCACCATGGTCTTCGATTCCTACGCAGAGGTTCCTTCCTCCGTGGCACAGGAGATCATCGAGGAGCGCACCGGCGGCGCCAACTAAGCGCTAGCCCCCGTCTCCTCCGCGGTTTAGTCGGGCTGGTACTCTTCGCCAGTAGTTGCCAGACCCGCCGCGGGGCGGGACAACTGGGCCAGGGTAGCGGCGGGCTGAGTTTGCAGCTTAGGACTCTAAGTTGTGTATTGAGCCGGCCGTTACCCTCCCAGGATCCTTTTAAAAAGATTCTTGTCGAGGGAAATGGCCGCGATTTTTCGCGGGGTTACCTCCTATAACGGCGGTTTGAAAAAACCGCGACATAAATCTAGGATCGTGTAACTGGCACGTAAAGAAAGCGTCATTAGCGCTTTGCCCCACATACTGTGGGTCGGGTGCCAATGACAACTGTCAACCACGTGGCTGCGAAGGTCGTAGCCACCATATAGTCCAGGAGGACATACAGTGGCAAAGGAGAAGTTCGAGCGTACGAAGCCGCATGTGAACATCGGCACCATCGGACACGTCGACCACGGCAAGACCACCACCACCGCAGCGATCACCAAGGTTCTGGCTGACCAGTACCCTGAGGAGAACGAGGCATTCGCGTTCGACATGATCGACAAGGCTCCTGAGGAGAAGGAGCGCGGTATTACCATCAACATCTCCCACGTTGAGTACTCCACCCCGAAGCGCCACTACGCACACGTTGACGCTCCGGGCCACGCCGACTACATCAAGAACATGATTACCGGCGCTGCTCAGATGGACGGCGCTATCCTGGTTGTTGCTGCAACCGATGGCCCGATGCCGCAGACCCGTGAGCACGTTCTGCTTGCTCGCCAGGTTGGCGTTCCTTACATCCTCGTTGCACTGAACAAGTGTGACATGGTTGATGATGAGGAAATCATCGAGCTCGTTGAGATGGAGATCCGTGAGCTGCTCGCAGAGCAGGACTACGATGAGGAAGCTCCTATCGTTCACATCTCCGCTCTGAAGGCTCTCGAGGGCGAGGACAAGTGGGTACAGTCCGTTGTTGACCTGATGGAAGCTTGCGACAACTCCATCCCGGATCCGCAGCGCGCTACCGACCAGCCGTTCCTGATGCCTATCGAGGACATCTTCACCATTACCGGCCGCGGTACCGTTGTTACCGGCCGTGTTGAGCGTGGCCGTCTGGAAGTCAACGAGGACGTTGAGATCATCGGTATCCAGGAGAAGTCCCAGACCACCACCGTTACCGGTATCGAGATGTTCCGCAAGATGATGGACTACACCGAGGCTGGCGACAACTGTGGTCTGCTTCTGCGTGGTACCAAGCGTGAGGACGTTGAGCGTGGCCAGGTCGTTATCAAGCCGGGCGCTTACACCCCGCACACCAAGTTCGAGGGTTCCGTCTACGTCCTGAAGAAGGAAGAGGGCGGCCGCCACACCCCGTTCATGAACAACTACCGTCCGCAGTTCTACTTCCGTACCACGGACGTTACCGGTGTTGTTAACCTGCCAGAGGGCACCGAGATGGTTATGCCTGGCGACAACGTTGAGATGTCCGTTGAGCTCATCCAGCCGGTCGCTATGGACGAGGGCCTGCGCTTCGCTATCCGCGAGGGCTCCCGCACCGTCGGCGCTGGCCGCGTTACCAAGGTTATCGAGTAATCGATACCCCGTAACCGCTCAGTAGAGCTTTAAAGAGTCCGCTCCACCTTCGGGTGGGGCGGATTTTTTGATCTCTGCCCAACGAAATTGCGCGCGAAGCAACCGCTTGTAGTTGATGCCGCATGCGTGGACTTTATGAGCAGAATGAAGCCTCCCGCGGACTCGCCCTGGTGGGGATGCCGCGGGAGGCTTGAGCGTATTGCGCTAGAGGCTTTTAGTGCTTTTACTTCTCCCAGCCGATATCTTCCTTGGGGAGGATGGCGAAGCCGTTGGCGCCATAGTTGGCCAAGCCCTTCTTCACGCCGACCATCTGTGGCCCGTTGGCAAAGGGGAGGATTCCGTAGTGACCAAAGGCCTCCGACTCGAGTTCATTGACGCGGTCAATCTGCTCGTCCTTGGTCGGCAGGTTTTGCAGCTCCTCAATCTTCTTATCGAATTCCTTGGTGCCGGTGCTCGACATGTTCAGTGTGGAATCGCTGGCGTAGGTCTGGCCAAAGTAGGCGACGCCAAACGGGTCAGAGGAGGCAAACGCGGAAAGGAAGAGGTCGAAATCTCGCTCCGAGGTTACCTTGGAAAACTCGGACGAAGGGCGCTCTTCAATCTTGAGGTCAACGCCGACGTCCTTCAGCATCTTTTGCACCGCTGCGGCAAGGGACTTCGACACTTCATCGTCGCCGATGAGGATATAGCGCAGGGAGAGCTTCTCGCCGTCCTTCGCATAGATACCATCATCGCCCTGCTGGTAGCCGGCGTCCTCTAGCAGTTTCTTGGACTGCTCAGGATCGAACTCGATGACGTCCTTGATGTTGTCCTTGTAGCCCTCCTGGGTGGAGTAGAGGGTAAGGGAGCCCGGCATTTCCTCTTCGTAGCCCAGGCCGTTATAGCGGATTTCGGCCAGCTGATCGCGGTCGATGGCGGAGAAGACGGCGTGGCGTACATCCTCGTCCTTGAGCTGTGGAGCCTTGGAATTGAGGGTGAAGATAACGTTGGCGGGGCGCAGTGCGGCACGGATGTCTATGGCATCGCCCATCTCGCCGGCAATGGTGAGACTGTTCTTATCGGCCACACCGGCGGCGTCGATTTCGCCGGCTTGGAAGGCGTTGATGGTGGCCTGGGATTCCATGACGCGGAAGCTTACCTTCTTCAGCTTCGGTTTATCACCCCACCACTTTTCGTTGGGCACGAGGGTGAGGGTTCCGCCCTTGAAGTCTACGTTTTCTACCTTGAATGGGCCGGCGCCGTACTGCGGGTTCAGCTTGCCCAGATATGCCTTGTCGAATTCTTCTGGGCTGTCGATGGCGGGGTGGAGAAGCTCGTTGAAGAGGCCCTGCCACCACGGGTAGGGGCCGTCGAAGGTAACAACGACGTCCTTGTCGGTATCGCCCTTTTCTACGGAGGTAATGCGTTCGAAGCCATCGGTGGCGTTTACCTGGACGTCTTCATCCTTGCCGTTGTTGAAGCGCCAGGTATTCTCGAAGGCCTTCCAGTCAATAGGCGTGCCATCGTTGAAGGTGGCATCCTTGTTTACCTTGAAGGTGACGACGGTGTTCTCGCCCTTCTTATCTTCCTTGACATCATCGATGTAGTCGGGGTTTGGGGTGTAGTTTCCCTCGCCGTCGTATAGCGCCAGCTGTGGGTTGTACCAGCCCCAGACCTTGCGGGTATCGGCGGTCATGTTGGCGTGGAACATGTTTTGTTGCTCGGTGAGTTCATCGAGAGCGAGGGTGAGCTCGCCGTCGTCCTTGAGCTCCTCGCGGGACTTTTCGTTGTAGTCGCCAGCCGGATTAACCTCGATGTCGAGGCCGCCGACTGCCTTGGAGGAGTCGCCGTCCGAGTTGGCGGCGCAGCCGGTGAGGGCGAGTGCCGCGGCGGAGAGGGTAGCTACGGTAGCAATCCGGAAGCGGGTGAACTTTTTCATGGTGGGGTTTCTCCTTGAGTGAGAGGAAAGTGAAGGTTGCGGTAGCAGAGGAAGCCGCCGCAGCACTTCAGTTGTGAGAATAACTATATATAAGACGGGGTGTGCGTAAGGTCACTTTTGCGAAATTGGTGAGGCTTGCGCTGGACTGGGGTTGCGTCGCCTGCGGGCAGCTGCCGGATCCGGAATCGGAATGGCATCCAGGAGCTTCTTGGTGTAGTCCGCTTGGGGGTTTTCGAAGATGTCATCGGTCGGCCCGGACTCCACAAACTGACCCTTGTACATGACGGCCACCCGGTCTGAAAGGTGGCGCACCACGGACAGGTCATGGGCGACGAAAAGGTAGGACAGTCCCAGCTTTCGTTTGAGATTCTCGAGCAGGTTGATGACGCCGGCCTGGATGGAGACGTCGAGTGCAGAGACGGGCTCATCCAAGACCAAAACCGAAGGGTTCGTGGCCAGCGCGCGGGCGAGGCCGATGCGCTGGCGTTGCCCGCCGGAAAAGTGGCTGGGGAAGCGATCCAGCTGGGAGGAGTCCAAGCCGACAAGTCCCATGAGCTCGTTCACGCGGGCGTCCACGTCGCCGTCGTAGCCTAGGGAGTTGAGCGGTTCGGCGATGACCTCGCGCACGGTCAGGCGCGGGTTGAGGGAGCTCATCGGGTCTTGGAAGACAATTTGGATGTCCTTGCGGGCCTCGCGGCGCTCGGAGTTGCTCATCCCGGCCGCGTCCTTCCCGTTGAGCACGACTGCGCCGTTCTCGGGCTTTAAATCCATGATTTCTAGCAGGGTGGTGGTCTTACCGCAGCCAGACTCGCCTACGATGGCCATGCATTCGCCCTTGCGAATATCAAAGGTGAGGCCGTCCACTGCCTTGACCGTGCCCACGCGGCGCTTGACCAGCGCGCCCTTGGTAAGTGGGAATTCCTTGCGCAGGTCCGTGACCTCCAAGGTAGTGGGACGCTCGTCGCGGGGGATGCCGGCCATGACGTCCTCCGCGAGCTGCGGTGGTGTGAACATGAGCTCGCCGCCGATTTTGCGGTCGTGGATGTCGGGCGCGCGCAGGCAGGCACTCTGGTGCGAGGGGGCGTCGTCAAGCGCGATAAGCGGCGGCTCGCCGTCGGAGCAGGCGGGCTGCGCCACAGGGCAGCGCGGGGCAAACTGGCAGCGCTGCTTGAGGTCCACCAGCACCGGCGGGCTGCCCACGATAGGTGTGAGCGGTTCTTCGGCCGATACATCTGGGCGCGGCGTAGAGCCGAGCAGGCCTACGGTATAGGGCATGCGGGGCTGGGAGAAGATGGTATCCACATCGCCGCGCTCCACGGGGCGGCCGGCGTACATGACCATGACATCATCGGCCGTTTCTGCCACCACACCCATGTCGTGGGTAATCATGATGGTGGCGGCGCCGGTTTCGCGCTGAGCGAGCTTAATGACGTCCAGAATCTGCGCCTGAATGGTTACATCCAGTGCGGTCGTGGGCTCATCGGCGATGAGCACGCGCGGATTATTGGCAATTGCGATGGCAATGACCACGCGCTGGCGCATGCCGCCCGAGAACTCGTGCGGGAAGGACTTCAGGCGCAGGTGCGGATCGGGGATGCCCACGAGGTCGAGCAACTCCGTGGCCTCTTTGAGGGCCTGCTTCTTGCCGACGTCCTTATGGGCCTGGATTGCCTCCACCAACTGCGATCCAATATCGAAGACCGGGGTGAGGGCGGAGAGCGGATCTTGGAAGATCATGCCAATGCCGTTGCCACGGATCTCGGACATCTGCTTGTCGCTGAGGCCGAGTAGCTCGCGGCCGTCGAACTTTACGGA
Organism: Corynebacterium marquesiae; assembly: GCF_030229635.1. Classification (NCBI taxonomy): domain Bacteria; kingdom Bacillati; phylum Actinomycetota; class Actinomycetes; order Mycobacteriales; family Corynebacteriaceae; genus Corynebacterium; species Corynebacterium marquesiae. Next base: position 105,236 of record NZ_JASPII010000007.1, on the reverse strand, counting down.
CCCGGTGATCTTCGCGTAGTCCGGCAGGAGCCCCATGATGGACATGGAAGTCACGGATTTGCCGGAACCGGATTCACCCACGATACCGAGCGTGCGGCCAGGGTAGAGATCAAAATCCACGCCACGGACCGCGGAGACGGATCCGGCTTCGGACGGGAAGTTAACGCGCAGGTCTTTGACGGATAAGACGGGCGAGGTCATGCTTTACCTCCGGAATTCGAGTTGGGGTCGAGTGCATCGCGCAGGCCATCGCCAATGAAAGCCATGGACACGGTGAGCAAGGTCAGGGTTGCGGCAGGGAAGTAGAACAGCCATGGGGAGGATTGCACGGCGGCGGTGCCGCCCTGCAGGAGGGTGCCGAGGGAGACGTCGGGAAGCTTGACGCCCAACCCCAGGAAGGACAGGGCCGTCTCTGAGCCCACGGTGCCCACCACGCCGAAGACAAACTGGATGATAAGTAGCGAACCAATATTGGGAATGACGTGGCGCACGATAGTGCGCAGCTTGGACACGCCCATGTAGCTCGCCGCGCGGACGTAGTCTTGCTCGCGCACCGTAAGCGCTAGCGACCAAATCACGCGGGCCTGGTACATCCAGCCAAAGAGGATGAGTACGACGATGAGCAGCTTCCAGTCGCCGCCGGAATCCGCCACCACCAGTGCGATGAGCAGGAAGGTAGGGATGGACAGCAGGAAGTGAATGACCGCCAGCACCGCCTTTTCGGCGATGCCTCCCCACAAGGCTGCAGCGGATCCGATGAACGCGGAGATGACCAAGGTGGCCAGTGATACCACGATGGCGATGGTCAGTGACCTCCCCAAGCCGTGAATGGTCTGGGCATAGAGGTCATTGCCGGTGTCATTCGTGCCAAACCAGTGCTCGGGGCTCGGCGGCTCCGACAGTGCAAGGAAGTCCGGCTCGGTGTAGTCCCACTTGGCAAAGAAGCCGCCAAAAAGCGCCGCAAGGACCAAGAAAGCCAAGATGATAAGGCCCAAGGTGGCCAGCTTATTGCGGAAGAAGCGGCGCAGGTACAGCTTGTAGCGCGAGGTGCCACGGGGCATCTGCTCCAGGGTGGCTACCTGCTCGGCCTCGGCGGGGGAGAAGGGGTCTCCCGTTGTGACCTCGCTGTGTGCGGTGATATCCCCGCGGGGTTCCTGCTTGAAATAGTTGCGGTCTTTAGATGGGGTCATTTAGCTCACCCTCACTCGTGGATCAAGCGCGACGACAACCAAGTCCGCCAATACCGCGGAGATGGCCGTCATGGCGGCGCCAAAGGCAGCGACGGCCGCTGCACCGTTGACGTCGTTCTTGCTAATGGTCTCGATGAAGTACTGGCCCATACCGTTCCAGCCAAAGATGCGCTCGGTCATCACCGCACCGGTGAAGATGCCTGGGATGGAAAAGGCCACCGAGGTTGCCACCGGGATGATGGAGGTGCGCAGTGCGTGCTTGCGAATCGCCTGTTGGCGGGTCAAGCCCTTAGCGCGGGCGGTGCGCACATAGTCCGCATCCAAGTTATCCAGCAGCAAGGTGCGCTGGGTCATGTGATAGCTGGCGTAGCTAATGAAGACCAGGGAAATGGTGGGAAGAATCAAGTGCTGTGCGGAGTCCACCAGCTTGGGAAAGAAACCTTCCACGTCTAGCGAATGAGAGCCGACGACGTAGAAAATCTTCTTGCCGCTGAGCTCGTTGATCTTGAGCGCACCCCACACCACGGCGATGGACGCCACGACCACGTGGGTATTCATCGCAATGATGGAAATGCCCTGCCAGATGCGGTCACCAGTTTTGTACTGGCGCGAAGCGGTGTAGACGCCCACGGCCACGCCGATGAGAATGGACAAAATGGTGGAAAGTAAAAGCAGCTGCGCGGAAACCCAGATGCGGTAGCTAATTTCTGAATTCACCACCTCGCCTACCGGGGATTGGCCCCAGTCCCATTTGGTGAGGATATTGGTCAGCCAGGTCCACCAGCGTTGTACTAGCGGGGTATCGGGGCTGAGGTTATAGGGCTCGAGGAGGCTATTGATTTCCTCCGGCGAAAGTGGTGGGCGTCGGCCAGTGTAGTTGGACCGTGGGTCCAGGAAGCTGGCCGCCAAGAGATAGGCGAGGTTGGTAGCCAAAAAGATCATGAGTAACCAGCCCAAGGTCTTTTTGATCAGATATTTAGTCATAGAGATTCTCCGTGCGCGGTTAAGCAGGAAACGTGGTGCGAAGGTGTATCCAACGAGCGAATCGTTGTATGTGACTAATCTAATAATATGTTATTCAGAACACAATCAAATCCACCCCGTGACATAAATCCCCAATAATACGACAGGTATTAGTAGGCATGGAAAGTGTGAAAATTTGTCAAATAAATCTGTTTTGAACAGGCAATACGTGGATCTAGATTGTTGAACACTTATAGTATTTATTTAATTGAATGAAATTAACTCGGGGGTGAAAGTTTTCACTCGGCCCCGGCTGTCTGGCCGGCGCGGGTGCTGGGTAATCTTGGCGGATATGGATGACCCCACCCGCATCGATCCCACTCTTGAGTCCCTCCGCCGCGCTTGGGAGGGCCAGCCCAACCTCAGCCTTCCCACCTTCTTTGCCATGCTTGCCAATCAAGGCATCGGCTGGGGCGCCACCGACGATGAACTCGTTGCGGAATTGGAGCGCCAGGCAGGCGTGCATCCGCCCTTGCTTCCCTTGGAGGACGGCCGCATTGCGGCGGGGGAATGGCTTGTGCTTGCCGACGCCCCCACCTACCGCATCACCGCCACCCCTACCCACATCATCGTGCGCCGCCCCGACACCCAGCCTGTGGTGTGGGCCTATGAGTCCATTCGTCCCACGGGTCCTAGCCGCCCATTTACCATTCGGGATACCGAGGGCTTTGAACACCGCTTTGGTGTGGTCTCTAGTCTTATGCGGTTAAGCGCTGAGCGCCCAGACCTTAATGACCTGAAGCGGCAGGATTTGGGTGATTTCGTGTTCATCCTTCGCTTTGCAGCAGCCATCGGTGTACTCGATCATGGGCTGCACCTATTTGCTAAGGAAAACCGCCGTGTAACTCGCCAGGACTACTCTTGGCAGCGCATAGAAAAATGCCGCCCCGGCGAGGAACTGGAAATGATCCTCGGGGGCGGCGAGTCGGCCCGCCTTGGGGCCGTTCAGGAAATCTTGGTGGCGGAGACTCCTAACCCGTTATTCGGATAGGTCCTTCATCGGACCTACCTTGCTGAACTGCAGCTTGTAAATGGTGTCCAAATCGGCGTCGGGAAACGCTGCGCGAAAATCGCGCTCATTGGTTTCAACGGCGCTAGTAAGGCGCTCCACCGGGGTGTCCGGATTTGCCGTCACTGTGTACTGCAGCGTGGGCCGCGCGCGGTCATAGGCCACGAGGCGCTCTACATGGTCCACGCCCTTGACTCCATCCAAATCTTGGGCCACGGCGCCGGCGATAGCGTTCATCGACGTCGTGATAGAGCCCTTGTCATTGGAAGAAGCGGACTCCACGTTATTGAAGCGGCGGTGGCGCAGGTTGGCCACGACAATCCACAGCCCCAAAATAAGTAGCAGTGCGGAGCCACCGGCCAGCGCCCACACCCACCAGTCATTGTCCGCCAAGCTCTTCCACGTATCGTGGTCCACCCACAGGGCTAAGTACTTGGCAAATTCCACGTTGAAGTGGATCAAGATAGGCCACACGCCCAAAGCGATGAGGACTATTCCCAGCAGGCCCAGTAGGATGCGGTCAAAGGTAGCAAGTTTTCTAGACATTGTTATCCAACTCCGGAATCTTCTCTACAGCTACGGTGACCTGCGGCGGGTTCTTGAGGTGGGCCAGGCAGCGCGTTACCGCGGTCTCCACCCGGCCCTGCAACTCTGCATCCTCGGTATCGCCATTGACGGTGACCTTGGCAGTCTTGCTATCCGCGGAGGTCTGCGCGGAGGCCACGCCCGGAACACGGCGGGCAGTGGCCGAAGAGAGGCGGGCGATATCCACCGGTCGCATCCACATGGACGCGGTATCGGAGGCAAGCTGCATGTGCGTGGTGCGGCGCGTCTTCACTGCCGCGAAGAGGAAAATCAGGCCTACGACAATGGAGGCAACGCCGGCCCAGATCATCCAGGTCTGCAGTTCTTCGGTGGCAATGAGATTAAGTACCGGCTGTACCCAGGACTGGGCATCGGAGCCGGAGCCCACCAGCCACGTCTCGCGCACGCCGACGACGCCCGCGGCGAGCAGTAGGAGCCCAAGGATCACGGCCCAAGTACGCGCCGCCGGAGACGCCTTCGGCTGCTGCCCAAAGTGTTCAGGCATGTGCTGGTCAGCCATTATTGCCTCCTTGTGGGCGATACGGGTTAATGGAAATGGCGCGCAAGGGCTCGGGTCGTGGAGCATCGACGTGCAACGGCCGAGGATTTGCCGGCGTGACCTCAATGCGTTTGAGCGGTTGTGGCCGCGGGGCCTTTACCGTGCGCGCAGGGGCAGACTTGGGGGCCTCGACGCGGCGCGGAGTCCACTCGTGGCGAATTTCAATCTCGCGCAGCGGCTGCGGCCGAGGAGTTGCTACTTGAACTTTCCGTGCCAGCGGACGAACCTGCCCACTAGGGATCAACCTGGTTGGGCGAGGTGCAGCCACGCTGTGTACGCGAACCGGCTTGGGTTCCCTAATCGGCCGCACCGTGTGGTCGCTTGGGGACGAAATCTCACGCAGCTGGTGGTCTGGGAGGTCAGTGGAAATGTTGCGTACCTCAGTCTCGCGCGGGGTGTCCACGGACTGCACTGCGGCGCCGGCGGCCGGCGCAGCGATGGTGCGCACCGGTGTCTCCTGCGGTGTGGCAATGCTGCGTACATTCACCGACTCTGCAGTGACCGGCTGCCATACCGGCGAGGGCGTGATGCGTGGCGCGACGGCAGCAGCAACCTGGCGTTGCTCCACCTCTGCGGCAGTCACTCGATTGCCCGGAACGGAACCGCCGACGGTGACATTGACGCGCGTTGTGGAATAACCGGTGTGTGCCGCGATGGCTTCCGAGATGGCAGCACGAGTATGTTCCGCCACCGTGGTGACCGGCGAAGGCCACACCACGCCAATGGTGGCGTTGACGGCCGCTACCTCGCGCTCCGAGTCCATTTGGACCGAGACCCGTGGAAAACCGCGGCCGCCGATGCCCGCTAGCTTGGCCTCTATAGCCTTGGTGCCGGGCACGCTAGCAATCGCGGCGGTAACGATGCGTTCCATGGTCCGCAGCGAGATACGCGTGTGGCCCTGAGTGGAACTATCTGTCATTAACCTTGGCCTTTCTCCTTACCAATGAGGCCATTCCACACAGAAGTGAGATCGATACGGCCATCAAAGTGTGCTCCCACAATGCCGCCGATTGCGGCAAGGAGTACGGCGAGCAAAGTAGGACCCCAGCCTAGGTACAAAAAGAAGGCAAGAATAAGGCCGGAAATGATGCCCAAAGTGGTGTAATTCTTCATATCTATTCCTTCGATGGAGCAGCGGATAAGCCATCTACGGCGTCAGAAAACTCAACGTCAATGCGCTGCAGTTCGGGACAAGCCCCACGGGCGGCGGACCGAATATCTTCTGCCAAGGCATACAGATCCGGCGCGGCGCTGATATCAACGCGAATGTTGATCTGCAGGTGGCGATCATCGCGCGGGTCGGGCCGCCGCATGCCGACGATGCGTTCGCCCGGTAGGTACAAACTCACCGAACCGAACGAACCACCGTCGAGCGCGGCGACACCGCGTACCTTCTGGACTGCCTCTGCAATAGCGCGGGCGTGGCTTACCTCGAGCTCAAAACGTGCTCGGGGCTCAGGCATTGGGCTTAAGCCTGACCCTGGTTCAAAGCAGCCTGGTCCTCAGCCTCGGACTCTTCCTTCGGCAGCTTAACGTCGTGAACAACAACGTTGACGCGCTCGACACTCAGGCCGGTCATGCGCTCTACCGCATTCATGATGTTGCGGCGGATAGCCTCGGCGAGCTCGTGGATGGCCACGCCGTACTCAGCGGTGATGGCAATCTCGATGCGAGCGGTGCCGTCCGCTACCTCTACGTCCACACCCTGGCGGACGTCCTCAGAAGCACCGAAGGACTCGCGGATATTGCCGATCATGCGGGCTCCGCCGCCACCCAGGGCATCCACGCCGGAAACCTCGCGGGCAGCGATGCCGGCAATCTTGGACACCACGACATCATCGATGGTGGTGGTGCCGTACTGGGTTTCCAGGTTGTTATTGACCTCGCGCTCCTCGGAAGCAGGAACCTGGTTGTCAGAGTTTTGTGCAGGGGTCTTGTTTTCAGACATGGGCGAGTGAGCCTTTCTCTATAGGGTGATGCATGAACGCGATATTCAACTATCTAGGCAGGACAAAGAGTCCACAGCCATTACCTCCGAGCTTAGATACTTCTCAGCCGAGTGTGGGGTGCGAGGCAACAAAATTTTCCAAAACGTGATTTTTGGCACGGTTTAATACGCGGCTTGAAAAACCGCAGCCCAACATGCTTAAATACAAAGGTTGCTTTAACAGGGCAGCGAGAACCGAGGTTCGGTGATGGCGGCGGACGTCGCCAAGCATGAGTCTCGGGGAGACGCTGAGCTGGTAAAGCGAACATGACACCTTCGTTGTCGCCATGCTTCAGGAAAACCTGAAGCATTGACTGGAAGGTCATCCAATCGGGCTAGGTCCGCGTTAGAGCAGTGACACCCCGAGAAGATGGACCGGAGAAGGGGCATGGCAAATAAACAGCGGCAGTAGACGAATTGGACACTCTCCACGTGTAATGCGTGAAAACCGTCCTCTTCACAATACTTTGACTACGGGTCTTGTACCCCGTCGAGAGCACTGCGTTCTGGCACTTGCCATGTACCGCAACTCTTGGTCGTCATGGCAGTCAGACCACTGGCGTTGTGTCAGGCCCCAAGCCCGGACAACGTTATAGAGAAATCGAGAAGCAATTTCCCACCGCTTCACGCCCCGGAAACGCCGGGAATGTGAAAGTGGGGAAGCGAGGAAGAGGATAAGCGTGGCGGGACAAAAAATCCGCATTCGGCTGAAGGCCTATGACCACGAGGCTATCGACGCTTCTGCAAAGAAGATCGTCGAGACCGTTACCCGTACCGGTGCTCGTGTAGTTGGCCCAGTGCCGCTCCCAACCGAGAAGAACGTATACGCAGTTATTCGTTCTCCGCACAAGTACAAGGACTCTCGCGAGCACTTCGAGATGCGCACTCACAAGCGCCTGATCGACATTCTCGACCCAACCCCGAAGACCGTTGATGCTCTTATGCGCATCGATCTTCCGGCAAGCGTCGACGTGAACATCCAGTAAGCGACTTTGGTGGAGAACAAATAATGAGTGAAAACGAGATCAAGGGCATTCTGGGCAAGAAGCTCGGCATGACCCAGGTCTTCGACGAGGACAACCGCGTTGTGCCGGTTACCGTCGTCGAGGCAGGGCCATGCGTTGTCACCCAGATTCGCACCCCCGAAACCGATGGCTACAGCGCCATCCAGATCGCCTTTGGCGAAATCGACCCACGCAAGGCAAACAAGCCGGTTGGTGGACACTTCAAGAAGGCTGGCGTAACCCCGCGCCGTCACGTTGCGGAAATCCGCATGGACGACACCTCTGCCTACGAGGTTGGCCAAGAGGTCAAGGTTGACATCTTCGAGGGCATCTCCTTCGTTGACGTCACCGGCAAGACCAAGGGCCACGGTTACGCTGGTGGCATGAAGCGCCACGGCTTCGCAGGCCAGGGCGCAGCTCACGGTAACCAGGCCGCTCACCGCCGCGTTGGCGGTATCGGCGGCGCCGCTACCCCGGGCCGCGTCTTCAAGGGTAAGCGCATGGCTGGCCGTATGGGCCAGGACCGCGTGACCACCCAAAACCTGAAGATTCAGAAAATCGATGCCGAGTCCAACCTGCTGCTCATCAAGGGTGCTATCCCGGGTGCGCGCGGCGGCCTCGTCACCGTTAAGACCGCAGTGAAGGGCGGTGCACACGCATGAGCAACCTCAAGCTAGACGTCCACACTTCCGAGGGTAAGACCAACGGCTCTGTAGACCTGCCAGCTGAAATCTTTGACACCGAGGCATCCATTGCTTTGATGCACCAGGTTGTTAACGCTCAGCTTGCTGCTGCACGCCAGGGCACCCACGCAACCAAGACCCGCGGCGACGTCCGCGGTGGTGGTCGCAAGCCTTTCCGTCAGAAGGGCACCGGCCGTGCACGCCAGGGCTCCATCCGCGCACCGCACTACACTGGTGGCGGCACCGTCCATGGCCCACAGCCACGCGACTACGCACAGCGCACCCCTAAGAAGATGATCAAGGCTGCTCTCTTCGGTGCACTGTCCGACCGTGCTCGCAACGAGCGCATCCACGTCATCGAAGAGCTCGTACCGGGCCAGAAGCCGTCCACCAAGTCGGCCAAGGCCTTCCTCGAGTCCCTGACCGAGCGCAAGAACGTGCTGCTGGTCATCGGCCGCGAGGACATCAATGCTCGTCGTAGCGCTAATAACCTGCCTAACGTCCAGATCCTGGACGCTGGCCAGCTCAACACCTACGACGTTCTCTACTCCGATGACGTTGTGTTCTCCGTTGAGGCGCTACACACCTTCATCAACCGCGCAACCGGCGCGGATAAGGAGGAGAACTAATGGCTAAGATTTCTAACCCACGCGATATCATCATCGCCCCGGTTGTATCCGAGAAGTCCTACGGTCTGATGGAGCAGAACGTATACACGTTCTACGTCTCCACGGACTCCAACAAGTCCCAGATTAAAGATGCCGTAGAGCAGATCTTTGACGTTAAGGTCGACTCCGTGAACACCGTGAACCGTGCAGGTAAGCGTAAGCGCACCCGCACCGGTTACGGCCAGCGTAAGTCCACCAAGCGTGCATACGTGACGCTCCGTGAAGGCAGCGACTCCATCGACATCTTCGGCGGCGGCGCTTAAGCGCCACCGGAGAGCCGAAAGGAAAAGGAAGAATTATGGCTATTCGCAAGTACAAGCCGACAACTCCGGGTCGCCGCGCATCCTCCGTTTCTGAGTTTGACGAGATCACTCGTTCTACTCCGGAGAAGTCCCTGCTGCGCCCGCTGAGCAAGACTGGTGGCCGTAACAACTACGGCCGCATCACCACCCGCCACATCGGCGGTGGCCACAAGCGCCGTTACCGTCTGATCGACTTCCGTCGTAACGACAAGGACGGCATTCCGGCAAAGGTCGCTCATATCGAGTACGACCCGAACCGCACCGCAAACATCGCACTGCTTCACTACGTTGATGGCGAGAAGCGCTACATCATCGCCCCTAAGGGCCTGAAGCAGGGCACCATCGTAGAGTCCGGCCCGAACGCAGATATCAAGGTTGGCAACAACCTGCCGCTGCGTAACATCCCGACCGGTTCCATCATCCACGCTGTTGAGCTCAAGCCGGGCGCTGGCGCTAAGCTGGCCCGCTCCGCTGGTGCTTCCATCCAGCTGCTGGGTAAGGAAGGCAAGTACGCAGTTCTGCGTATGCCGTCTTCCGAAATCCGTCGTGTGGACATCCGCTGCCGCGCCACCGTTGGTGAGGTCGGCAACGCCGAGCAGATGAACATCCGCTGGGGCAAGGCCGGCCGCATGCGCTGGAAGGGCGTACGCCCCACCGTCCGCGGTGTCGTTATGAACCCGGTTGACCACCCACACGGTGGTGGTGAGGGTAAGACCTCGGGTGGTCGCCACCCTGTGTCCCCATGGGGCCACAAGGAGGGTCGCACCCGCAACCCGAACCGTTACTCCAACAACATGATCGTGCGCCGTCGTCGCCCGAACAAGAAGCGCTAAGAGGAGGTAAACAATGCCACGCAGCCTTAAGAAGGGCCCGTTCGTCGATGAGCACCTCCTCAACAAGGTGGATGCTCAGAACGATGCAGGCACCAAGCAGGTCATCAAGACCTGGTCTCGCCGCTCGACCATTCTCCCCGATTTCATCGGTCACACCTTCGCCGTCCATGACGGCCGCAAGCATGTGCCGGTCTTCATCGAGGACTCCATGGTCGGCCACAAGCTCGGCGAGTTTGCACCAACCAAGACCTTTAAGGGTCACGTCAAGGATGACAAGAAGGGACGTCGATAAGCGATGAGTGAGACCATCACCTCCGCATCCGCCACGGCCCGCTACGTCCGCGTCACCCCGATGAAGGCACGTCGCGTGCTCGATCTGGTCCGCGGCAAGTCCGTTAGCGAAGCCCTGGCTATCCTGAAGTACGCACCGCAGGGTGCCTCCAAGCCAGTTGCTAAGGTCGTTGCTTCTGCAGCCGCTAACGCTGAGAACAACTTCGGCCTCGACCCACGCACCCTGGTCATCTCCGAGGCTTATGCCAACGAGGGTCCGACCATGCGTCGTTTCCAGCCGCGTGCACAGGGTCGTGCATTCATGATTCGTAAGCGCACCAGCCACATCACCGTGGTGGTCGAAAGCCAGCAGGAAGGGGCCAAGTAATGGGCCAGAAGATCCATCCTCACGGCCTACGTTTGGGCATCACTTCCGACTGGAAGACCCACTGGTTCGCCGATAAGGACTACGCGAACTACGTAGCCGAAGACATCAAGATTCGTAACTACCTCAACAAGGGCCTTGAGCGCGCCGGCATTGCCGACGTCGTCATCGAGCGCACCCGCGACCGCGTCCGCGTCGACATTCACACCGCCCGCCCGGGCATCGTGATCGGCCGCCGCGGTGCTGAGGCTGACCGCATCCGCCGCGAGCTGGAAAAGCTCACCGGCAAGATGGTTGCCCTCAACATCCTCGAGGTCAAGCAGGTAGACGCAAACGCAACCCTGGTTGCTCACTCCATCGCGGAGCAGCTGGTTAACCGTGTCGCATTCCGTCGTGCAATGCGCAAGGCTATCCAGTCCGCTATGCGCCAGCCACAGGTTAAGGGCATCAAGATCCTGTTGTCCGGCCGCCTGGGCGGTGCAGAAATGTCGCGCGTTGAGCGCTACCACGAGGGTCGCGTTCCGCTGCACACCCTTCGCGCCGAAATCGACTACGGCACCGCAGAGGCCCACACCACCTTCGGCCGCATCGGCATCAAGGTGTGGATCTACAAGGGTGACGTCGTCGGTGGCGTACGCGAGTCCGAACTGAACGCTCCGGCACAGGGCCGTGGCCGTGACCGTAATGGTCGCTCCCGCCGCGGTGGCCAGCGCCGCCAGCGTGCACAGCAGAAGCAGGAGGGCTAATCCATGCTGATTCCTAAGCGTGTTAAGTACCGCCGTCAGCACCGCCCGAACCGTCGCGGCGTGTCCAAGGGCGGTAACCGCATCAACTTCGGCGATTACGCTATCCAGGCTCTCGAGCCGGCGTACATCACCAACCGTCAGATTGAGGCCGCACGTATTGCCATCAACCGCCACGTCAAGCGTGGTGGCAAGGTGTGGATCAACATCTTCCCGGACCGTCCGTTGACCCAGAAGCCGCTCGGCGTTCGTATGGGTTCCGGTAAGGGCCCGGTTGAGAAGTGGGTGGCTAACGTTAAGCCGGGCCGCGTACTTTTCGAGATGAGCTATCCGAACGATGCCGTTGCAATCGAGGCTCTGCGCCGCGCTGGCCAGAAGCTTCCTTGCAAGGTCCGTATCATCAAGAAGGAGGACCAGTTCTAATGGCAACCGGTACCCCCGCCCACGAGTTCCGTGAGCTCGACAACGCTGAGCTGCAGTCCCGCCTGAAGGAGGCGAAGGAAGAACTGTTCAACCTTCGTTTCCAGAAGGCCACCGGCCAGCTGACCAACAACCGCCGCATCGGCACGGTTAAGCGCGACATTGCCCGCATCTACACCGTTCTGCGCGAGCGCGAGCTGGGCCTGTCCGTTGCTCCGGGAGCTGAGGCTTAATCATGAGTGAGGCTAACGTGACTGATTCCAAGAAGGCACCTACTCCGAAGAAGGAGAAGGTCAAGGGTGCTCCTAAGGTTCGCACCGGCTATGTAGTATCCGACAAGATGAACAAGACCATCGTTGTCGAGCTGGAAGACCGCAAGCAGCACGCCCTGTACGGCAAGATCATGCGCTCTAACAAGAAGGTTAAGGTGCATGATGAGGAAGAAACCGCAGGCATCGGCGATCTCGTACGCATCGCTGAGACCCGCCCGCTGTCCAAGGACAAGCACTTCCGTCTCGTTGAGATCATCGAGAAGGCTAAGTAAAAACTAGCCAGCGCAGCCCCTGCTCCGAATCTTAGGGTTCGGGGCGGGGCCTTCGCCGTTTTAGGACTTCTTTACGGCCGGGCCCTGCCATAAAACCAGTAGGGAACCCATGTGACGTCGGTGGTATCTAGGCCCCATTCATTCACCGCGAGGCCTCGCACGCTTTTTGCTAGCCTCCCCTCGCCAGAAGCCCATACGTATCCTGGCCCCGGCGCACCGGCATAGTCCGCTCTCAGGGCGGCAACGACAGCCTCCGCCTCCTCGTGCGGTTGGGTATGAATAATCTGCAGGCTGCGTACGCTCGCCTCCCATCTAGCTGCGAGGCCTGGTTCTACCTCGTCGGTGCTGGTAACCACGGCCATAACATCGGTGGCCAGAAGCATTTCCGGGTTATGATCTTCTTGGTAGGCCAAAATGTGCCGCAGGGCGGGCAGGGCGGATGCGTCGGCGACTAGAAGTTGTGGCTTCTCGGTTGGCCGCCACAGTTCGTTGCAGGTGAAGAATCCCGCTGTATCCCCGGCTTGTGCGCGGCGAATCCACCGCGAGCCAGGTCCTGAATCACCGTGTGTCACCACGTCGACATCGACTGTGGCCTCCTCCGAGTGGAGTGCGCGGATGGTGTACCAGCGCAGGCCCGGCCTCCTCTCCTCGTCGATCGCGCTCACAGCCGAGCGAAGGTTTATGCCGTCGACGGGGAAGGGGGTAAATTCTTGTTCAGCTCGGGGCATGACGAGTCCAAAGAATTCATCAGGACCGGAGAGGGTGTAAGTCCGGAAAGCCTCGGCGTAGAACGTGAGCCGGTGCAAGCGCGGACGGATCCGTTTATTGGCGGTCAAAGTAACGGGGATGAGTTCGTGCGCAGACATTGGGGCCGATTGTAGAGAAGCGTTCATGTGTCTAATAAATTACTATTTTAGTTTAGCCTTGCCTAATCGTCCCTATGCGTTATAGGGTAAGCAAGGTTATTTTCCTCCTTTATTGAAAGGCTTAACCTCATGAAGATTTTCGGCCGTCGCACCATGGGTGCAGTAGCAATGCTTTCCGCCGGAGCCTTAGCTTTAGGCGGTTGCTCGCGTGGTGAGGGCGATGAAACAGCTCAGGCGACCGACGCTGCCAGCGAACAGCGCGTGGCTAGCCTGGGTCTAGGTGATGCCGACACGCTGCTTGCCTTGGGGATCACTCCCGTAACGGTGGCGCCGTGGGGTGCTGAGGGCGATGGCGACGCTTCGGGCGTCGGCCCCTGGGCAGAGGAACTTTTGGGCGAGGCAAAGCCTGAGGTGATTTATAATACCGCAAGCGGATTTACGGCGGATACCTTTGAGCAGGTCACCGCGGCTGACCCCACCCAGATCATTGCGGTGAACCAGGCGGTGGATGCACGCACGAAGGGATCCCTGGAAGAAATCGCGCCTACCACCGTCAAGCCGAACGGCTATGAAGACTGGCAGGTGCCCTGGGAAAAGCAGGTAGAGACCATCGCGGATGCGGTGGGCAAAAAAGACGAAGGCGATAAGCTTATCGATGACACCGAAAAGGCCTTCGAGGAATTCCGCCACGAGCACGCGGAATTGCAGGATAAGTCTGCGGCCATCGTCATGCCTTATGACGGCAAAATTGGTCTATACACCGAGGAGGATGGGCGTGGACAATTTATCGAGGACCTTGGCATGGAGATCCCCGATGCATTGCAGGGCGATGGAGGCAGCTTCTTCGTCGACATTGCCCCAGAAAACTACGCGAAGCTTAACCAGGTTGATTACCTCTTTGTCGTGGACTACAATGGCTCCTCCGATGCCTTGAAGAAGGATAAGACCTTCCAAGGCCTCGACGTTGTCAAGGATGATCGCGTGCGCTACTTGGATACGGATACCGGCAATGCCATGAGTATGCCGAACCCGGTGACCATCCCCTGGGCAGTAGATGAATTTGAAGAGAAGCTGTAATTGCCAGCAACCACGATGGACGGCCAACAAATCCAGTCGGATTCCGCAGCAGATAGTCCTACGACCACCGGCACCCCCACACCGGTAGTGGCGCGGGCACAGAGTCATAAGATGCTCCTTGTCGCCTTCATCCTCGCCAGCCTGGTGTTGGCGGTGGCGTCTTTGGCGGTGGGATCCCGCTCGATTCCGCCCGGGGAGGTTCTCGCTGCCCTGCACGGAGCAGGGGAGCAGGATATCCACGATATCGTGTGGAACCTGCGCATGCCGCGCACCTTCCTGGCTTATTTCGCCGGCGCGGCCCTTGCTGTGGCCGGTGTACTGGCGCAATCGTGGACCAGAAACCCGCTGGCGGATCCAGGGTTTATTGGCGTTACCGCGGGTGCGTCATTCTTTGTTGCCATAGGCACGGCCATCGGCATTGCTACCTCCACCGGTATGCGGACTACCCTCGCGCTCGCTGGCGCGGGTATTACCACGCTGCTGGTCTTAGCCGTATCGCGGCGGTTTCAGGATCCTCTGACGCTCGTTCTGGTAGGTGCCGGCGTCTCCGCCGCCTTGGGATCGGGCGCGATGATCATCGGCCTTTATTCCACGGACGTCCTCGATAGCATGCGGCGGTGGACCATCGGATCCACCTTTGGCCGCGGCCCAGAAGACGTCGCGATCGCGGGCATAGGGCTTGTTATCGGCCTAGCGTGCGCGGCGATGGCAGCCAGACCCCTCGACCTTTTGGCTATGGGGGAGGAGTCCTCCCTCGCCTTGGGCGGGTCCCCCACCACCGCGCGGGTGGGCGCGGCGCTCAGCGTCGTGGTGTTGGCCGGCAGCGCAACGGCAGCAACGGGCCCCATTGCCTTCGTCGGTTTTGCCATTCCCCACATCGTTCGGCGGCTGGTGGGCCCTAGCGTTGCCACCTTGCTTTTGCCCTCCGCGCTCTTGGGCGGTTGTGCCGTGCTTGCCGCTGATATCACCGGCCGTCTCATTGCGGGTAGCTCGGAGCTGGAGATGTCGATCGTCCTCGCGATAGTGGGCGCACCTTTCCTCATTTGGGGTGCTCACCGCGGCGTGGGCAGAGCATGGGGGCAATAACGCATGACCGCGATCAGCACTATTTTAAAAGCTCAGCAACGCCGCCGGCACGTGCGCGTGCTCGCTTCCACACTGGTATTCATCCTCATTGCCCTTAGTGCATACCTAGTGTTACTGGGGCAAGGTCCCATGGCATTGAGTCCGTGGCAGGTCATCGACGTCCTCACCGGAGGCGGCAGCAAGAACCACATCAGGGTGGTGTGGGACTTGCGCCTGCCGGTTGCCATCGCCACCGTCATCGTGGGCGCCGCCCTCGGCCTGGCCGGTTCTTGGACGCAAACCATGGCTCGGAACCCGCTGGCCTCCCCGGATATTTTAGGCGTTACCGGCGGGGCGTCGGTGCTGGTGGTCTTGGGCACCGTGCATTCGCGCCCCAGCTTCGCCGAGGGTATCCCGGAGTTTTGGTGGCGGGCATGCTTGGCGATGATCGGCGCCCTCCTCGTTGTCATCCTCCTCGCTGTTCTGGGTGGCATCGGTACGAGCAACCGCATCGTCATCGTCGGTATTGCCTTATCGCTGATGTTTCAAGCCATCGTCGCGTATTTAATGCGCAGCGCCCAGATCCTGCGCGCTGCGGAGGCGCAAACTTGGCTCGCAGGATCGACTGGATTCGTGCGCATGGAGGTCATTCTCCCCCTCCTGGTGGCATTAGCACCGTTTCTCGCCATAGGAATCTGGTGCTCGAGGGAGTTGCCGCTGCTTGCCCATGATGATTCCTCCGCAACCACCCTGGGCGTGAATATCTCCCGCCAGCGCGCCCTCCTGCTTATTGCGGCAACCGGTATCAGTGCCGTGGTGGTCTCGGTGGTGGGACCCATTGGGTTTATCGCGCTGCTAGGGCCGCACCTGGCGCGGATGGTGGCGCGTACCCCCACACCATCGCCGCTGGCATCGGCAGCCGCGGGTGCCGCATTGCTGACCGTGTGTGCTGTGATCGCCGGTGCTATCCCGGTAAATGCACCGGTGGGTGCGGTTTCCTCGGTCATCGGCGGCTGCGCCTTGGTGATATTGGTGTGGAATGCGGCCGGGCGCAGCTAAACGTTGTGCCGCGGCACAGCAGGGGGAAACGGACAAGCATCGCGCCGGATGGTACTAGACAGTCAGACGTGGATGAAGGAAAAGAAATGAAGGATAATCGGCTTAATCAGCCTAAACAGACCACGACCCCGAAGCCTCGGTGCAGCCTCCACGCCACCGGCATTCATGCGGGATATAAGGATGGCGGGGATATCCTTGCCGGCGTCGATTTGCACGCCCGCGCCGGCGAAGTCACCACGCTCATTGGGCCCAATGGCTGCGGCAAGTCCACGCTGCTGAAAACTCTCTCGAAAATCCTGGCCCCGCGGCAGGGCAGCGTCATGGTCGGGGAAGCTGACCTGCACGCGATGTCCGCGAAGGATGCCGCGCAGCAGGTGGCGCTGCTGCCACAGCACCCCGTGGCCCCCGATGGGCTGCGGGTGGGTGAGTTGGTCGCGCGCGGGCGTCATCCCTATCAGGGGAGGATGCGCGGTCTTTCCACGACGGACCGGGAGATCATTGCGCAGGCCTGCGAGGCTACCGACATTGTGGACTTCCTCGATCGTGATATCGCTTCGCTATCGGGCGGGCAGCGCCAGCGCGTCTGGCTGGCGTTGGCCCTGGCACAAGATACGCCCGTGCTGCTTCTCGATGAACCCACGACCTTCCTCGACCCTGCCCATGCCATGCGCATGCTGGAGTTGGCCCGCGCACAGGCGCAGGCGGGAAAGACAGTGGTTGTAGTCCTACACGATCTCATGCTGGCGGGCCACTATTCTGATTCCATGGTGGTGATGAAAGCCGGCGATATCATCGCTCGCGGGGCGCCGAAACAAGCGCTGTCGCCGAAGGTATTAGCGCAGGCCTATGGTATCGAGGCTGAGGCCTGGGAGGATCCGCTTGGCGATGCCCCCATTATCGTTCCCCGCCGCGTCGTAGCGGCGCATTAGTGGAGACCTGCCAATAGTGGCTGTGTGCCAGATGCTTTACTTGACCTTTCGTTGTACATCTAGAAAGGAAATTGCCACTACAAAAAGATTGAGCACGCTTCCCGCGCCGAGCAAAAAGGTGCCGATTCGATAGGAGCCTGTGCCTACGGCGGCCATATTGCCGTAGATATAGACCCAGATGCCCCAGCCGATGAGCAGAACGAGGCCGGCGAGACCAGATAGCAGGCGGAGGCTACGAGGGGAGGTAGGGGCGAAGAATTTATAGGCGGCGTCGACAAGCGCGCAAGCTGCAAGCCCCAGACTCAGCCCGCCGGTCAACCAGACGGGGAGTAGGGCGGCGGTACCAAAGACTACGGGCAGGATGAAGGCGAGAAACGCGAGGAGAAAGAGCGCGGCGTGCAGCCACAGGGTGCGCTTGGTGTAGGTCATATTGGAAACTGTACTAAGAATTCCCCGGCGTCCGGGCATTTCAATCCTGTAGGGGCTTCGTTTTTCGTTTACGCGGATCTTGTTCTGAGCGAAACAAAACTGTGCCGGCCGGACCGAAGCCCGACCGGCACAGCCAGTCCCAATTCAGTTTCTTACTTGGTAGGAAGGCTCTTGCTTAAGCGAAGAACTTGTGGCGTGCGGCGAATGCGCCAGCAGCAACCATCGCAGCTACAGCCAGTGCAGCCAGAGCCTGCGCAACGGAGTTGGAGCCCGTCTCAGCGGACATACCACGTGCGGAGTCTGCGGACTCGCCAGCAGCTGGGGCAGATGGAGCGGAAGGGGCGTCAGCCTGAGCAGCGTCGCCCTCAGCGAGCTGACCGCCCTGGGCGATAACTTCGTCCTTGTTAGCGTTCAGCATCTGCTCGGAAGCAGTCTTCTCCTCAGCGGTCGGCTGCTGGTTCTTGCGTGCCTCGTCCTTGACGTAGGTCTTGCCGTCCTAGGACAGGTACCAGGTGATGCCACCGATGATCAACGCAGCTGGCAGTGTCAACCAAGCCAGCTTCTTCTTGTCGAATTCAGGCTTCGCATCTTCAGACGGGAATGCCTTTGCATAAGCATCGCGCATCTCGTCGGTGCTCTCTTCATTCACCAGAGCCGAGCCTTTGACGTAAACATTGGGATCCTTCAGGCTCTGGTACCACTCATTGCCCTCTGCGTCCTTCTTGGTGGCAGGAGCAGGAATTGCGGAGGTGTCCTGCTGCTCCTTCACGAACTCTTCTGCCTGCTCAGGAGTCAAGCGAACAGGGTTGCCTGCGACCGGCTTGGACAGTCAAGAACCGTCTTCCTGCTTGAAGTACTCGACACCATCGACGGTAATCGGATCGGCAGCAACATCATGGTGTTCAATATCGCTGGTGCCCTCTTCAGCTGGGGTGTCTTCGGTGGCGGTATCTTCATCCGCAGACGGGGTAGGCATCTCGGTCAGGGGCTTGTCCTCTACAGGATCCGGAATTTGGGCCTAAGCAACAGCTGCGCCGCCAAAGGCGAGTGCGCCAGTCAGTACAGCAGCGGTTAGGGTCTGTGGCAAACGCTTCATGTGTTTCTCCTTCGGGAAATTAGCGAAAGCGCACAGAAATGTCTTTCGCGACGCAATTAGCAGTAGTCACATAATTCGCAATTGCCACATGGAACTCAGAAGTGACTGTGATTTTTATGCGTTACAGCTGTGAAAAATTGGACTATTAAAATGTCTATGCGACTAGTTTGGCACTGAAGGGCATTAAAATGTGGTTTATATGTGCAGATTGTGCCGATAATTTTGGATAACGTGTGTGTCGGTGCGTTCGAAATAAGGGGTCAAGGGGTAAGCGGGTGTAGTGGCGAAAATAAATGTGGCGGTAGGGGGCGTCGACAAGCAACGAGCGGTGTTTTGGTATGGGCGCTGGCGTGTGGTTGAATGTATAGGTTGCAAAAGCTGGTCGGCCCGTAGCGGTGCGTTTCCGAACCGCCGGTCCGAGACCCTTCGGCACAGGCCGTTGTCAAGGCTTGAGCATCGCAAGTTTGTAGACCGCGTGCGGCAAGGACGGAAATCTTACCGCACATCAATCCAGGTCAGGAGACCCATAGTGATTCAGCAAGAATCGCGTCTGCGCGTCGCCGACAACTCTGGTGCACGTGAACTGCTGTGCATCCGCGTTCTCGGCGGCTCTGTCCGACGCTCCGCTGGCATCGGCGACGTCATCGTCGCGACTGTCAAGGACGCTGTCCCAGGTGGCAACGTCAAGGAAGGCGACATTGTAAAGGCAGTTATCGTCCGCGCGAAGAAGGAAACCCGTCGCCCAGACGGCTCCTACATTCGCTTTGACGAGAACGCTGCAGTTGTTCTCAAGGGCGATAGCGAGCCTCGTGGTACCCGTATCTTCGGACCGGTTGCTCGCGAACTTCGTGACAAGCGTTTCATGAAGATCGTTTCTCTCGCACCGGAGGTGATCTAGTCCTATGAAGATCCATAAGGGAGATATGGTGATCGTCATTTCGGGCCCAGATAAGGGCGCGAAGGGCAAGGTCATCGAGGCATACCCAAAGCGTGAAAAGGTCCTCGTAGAGGGCGTTAACCGCATCAAGAAGCACGTCGCAAACTCTGCTGCCGAGCGTGGCGCCGAGTCCGGCGGAATCGTTACCCAGGAAGCCCCGATCCACGTGTCCAACGTTGCGATCGTTGACTCCGAAGGCAACCCGACCCGCGTGGGCTACCGTTTCGACGAGAACGGCAAGAAGGTCCGTATCGCGCGTAGCAACGGGAAGGACATCTAAAAATGAGCGAGAACTACACCCCGCGTCTGAAGACTCGCTACCGCGAGGAAATCCGCAAGACCCTGAATGACGAGTTCAACTACGACAACGTCATGCAGATCCCTGGCGTCACCAAGGTTGTCGTCAACATGGGCGTTGGCGAAGCCGCACGTGACTCCAAGGTCATCAACGGCGCACTCGAGGACCTGACCGCTATTACCGGTCAGAAGCCGCAGCTGCGTCGCGCTAAGAAGTCCATCGC
Organism: Corynebacterium marquesiae; assembly: GCF_030229635.1. Taxonomy (NCBI): domain Bacteria; kingdom Bacillati; phylum Actinomycetota; class Actinomycetes; order Mycobacteriales; family Corynebacteriaceae; genus Corynebacterium; species Corynebacterium marquesiae. The sequence goes on along the minus strand of NZ_JASPII010000007.1, from coordinate 85,052 downwards.
GAACTTCAAGCTCCGCGAGGGCATGCCTATCGGTGCACGCGTTACCCTGCGCGGCGACCGTATGTGGGAGTTCCTGGACCGCCTGCTGACCATCGCGCTGCCACGTATTCGTGACTTCCGCGGCCTGTCTGATCAGCAGTTCGACGGCCACGGCAACTACACCTTCGGCCTGTCCGAGCAGTCTATGTTCTACGAGATTGACATCGACAAGATCGATCGCCCTCGTGGTATGGACATCACCGTCGTTACCACCGCTACTAACGACGACGAGGGCCGCAAGCTCCTGCGCGAGCTCGGCTTCCCGTTCAAGTAAATAGAGCGCTAAGAAATCCCAACTCCCCGGAAGGGGCGTTGGGATTTTCTAGTTTTACCGAGCAGCTTGAATTCAAAGGTGTGCAGGCGGCGGCTTGTGCGGGTGTGGCTTAGGCGCTTTCGGTCTCTGTGTGCGTGGTGCCCTCATACTGCCAGCCGACGACCGCGTTACGCACTGCCGGCTCCAAAGGGTTGGCAGGTTGAATGCAACTGATGGTGAGAAGGCGGCCGGGCATGGGGCCTTCGCCCCAAATAGAGGCGTCGTCAGAAAGCCCCTGTTTATCTGGGTCGTGTAAGTCGGTAGCCGTATAGATGAGCCAGTTTTGGCCGGAGTTCTGTGTGCGCACATAGAGCTTGTCCCCCAGATGAACCTTGTGCTCATTCGCGGAACCATCGTAGAGGTTATTGAAAACGCCTGGCACGCCCGCACCGGTATGGCCGGCAATGACCACGATGTCCTGGGACGTCGTGCCCGGCAGAGAATAAGGGCGGTCTTCGGCAGTATAGGTGCAGGCCTTATTCATGGAGTCCGGATTGATGGCGCCGTTGACTACGCGGCAGGAGCCGTCTTGAAAATCGGCATGAACCTCAATAGCTGGGATGAAGAGCTCGACTGCAGGTGAAGGATCGATGGCAGGTGCCTCTTCTGCAGTGACTTCATTGGTCTCTAGACCCTCTGGTGGGTTGACCACCCGGTTAATCGTGCTGGCGAGTAACACCGTGGCAACGATGCCGATAACCACGCGAAGGATGCCGGAGGACTTCCATACCTTTTTGATCCGCTCCCACAGCGTGGGTTTGCGGCGGTGTCGGGGAAGTGAGGTGTCCTCAACGCGGCGCGGTGGGCGGCGGCGCTGTTGTTGGCGGGTGCGCGTTTCGGTCTGGCGCCATTGGCGATCAGCATCTGTGCGGTCGGATCGCGATGGAACGCTGCGGCGCCCGTTAGCGGGAAGCCGATTCGGTTCCCTCCGCGGCCGGTAGTGGGAATCCATGCGACCCCCGAAGAGAAAATACGGGTAATAGGAAAGTTCTAGCTTACAACGTAGTGTTATGCATACCCGGAATTGACGCGGAATCAGGTGGTCAGGATAAGATTAGAAGGGTTTAATACTCTTTGATTAATGAGGTAGAAATGTCTCTCAATGATGCCGCCAAGGCGGCGGCCGTCAAGAAGGTCACCTTATTAGATGAATCCTTCGCTCGCTTTGCAGTTCGCGCGACCTTGGCGGGTGTGTACCTGTGTATCGGTACCGCCTTTGCCGGTGTGGTAGGCCAGGCCGTCAACGGCGTTGCGCCGGGAATGGGCTCCGTGGCTTTTGCCCTATTTTTCGGCGTAGGCCTGTTCGCCATTCTGCTCTTGGGCGCCGATCTGGCTACCGGCAACATGATGTACATGGTCTATGCCGCTAGCAATAAGCACGTGGCGTGGGGCAAGGCCCTGTACCTGCTGCTCATCACCACCATTTTCAACCTGGTAGGCGCGATCATCTTTGCCGCGATTATGGCGATGTCTGCCAAGTTCGCCGACCTAGATCCCTCGCACCTTTTGGTGACGGTTTCTGAAGGCAAGCTCATCAAGTCCCCGCAAGGAATGCTGGTAGAGGCCATTGCCGCGAACTTTGTGGTCAACATGGGCATCGTCGGTGCCATCTTCGCTAAGGATGCGGCTTCGAAGTTCTTTGTCATCATCCCGATCATTGGCGCTTTCGTGGCGTTAGGCCTGGAGCACGTTATCGCGAACTTCTGCCTGTTTAGCATCACGCTATTCGCCTCCGACCCGGTGCCGGCAGCGTTGACGGCCGGCAACGTGGCTCTCAATTGGATCCTGGTCTGGATCGGCAACTTTATTGGCGGCGGCCTTTTGGTTGGCGGCGTCTACGCGTGGCTCAATCGCGGCCCGGAGGCCTACCGCGACTAAGCGAGTTCACCGGAATACAGATTAAAGCGGTCACCGCGGGCGAAACCGACGAGTGCCATGCCAGTTTCGCGGGCCGTCTCTACCGCTAGGGAGGAGGCGGCGCTCACAGCAACGAGCATGCCGAATCCGGCCATAGCGGCTTTTTGGACGAGCTCAAAGCTGGCGCGAGAACTCATGACCAAAATGAGATCATCTGCGGGCAGGCGGTCTTCTAAAAGGAGGTGGCCGATGACCTTATCTGCGGCATTGTGACGGCCAATATCCTCGCGGATGACTACCGGTTCACCGTCTAGGGTGAAGGCGCCGGCGGCATGGATGCCGCCGGTCTTTTTAAATTGCTTCTGTTCAGCCCGGAGCTTGTCTGGCAGCTTGGCGACGACATGGGGATCCACCGGCACCCGGGGAATCCGGTAGCGGGTCTGTTTGGTCAAGGCCTCGATAGAAGAGGTGCCACATACGCCGCAGGCGGAAGTGGTGGTGGTCAAGCGCAGATCGCTGAGGTCGAGCACATTCTTTTTTGTTAGTTCGACGTCGAGCAAATTGTAGGTATTCATGCCATCGACGGTGGCGCCGGCGCAGTAGCGGGCCTCGGCGACGTCGCCAAGCGAGGCAATATGGCCTTCCGAATGTAAGAAACCGTGCGCCAACTCCACGTCATGGCCGGGAGTGCGCATGGTGGTGGTAATGGTCTGACCACCCACGTGGATTTCGAGCGGTTCCTCGCCGGCGACCGTATCGGCGCGGGTATCGACCTGCAGGCCATCGCCTAGGCGGACCTTGGTGACGGCAAAGGTGGAGTTCTTGCGGCCGGCCATTATTGCAACACCTGCTTCAGGGCAGTGATATTGCCGCGGGCTTCCTCTAGGTCGCTGGAGGCTAGGCCCACGAGGAAAGCAGTGAGTGGGGCCGCGGGGCGGGAGCGATTATGCGCGACGTCCTTGGTGAGGTCTAGGATTTCGCGGGTGAGTGCGGTTGCCTCCTGCGGATCAAGGCCGAGGAGACGGGCGGCTTCTTCGAGCCACTCGTGTGCGGATTGGATGGGGTCCTCGTGTGTTTGGCTCATCACCATCTCCTTATTTACGTTCGTGCTGGTCTCGACTCTAATGAAGGTGCCAGACTATTTGGAAAACCGCAGGTTATGGCGTAGTATGGTACCTCGTGCTTGCGCCGAGGTTTCGGCGTGCCTCAATCATTGCGAATTTTGGCGCGCTGAGCTGCAGAAAGCGCCGAGCCGATGCAAGAACTGAACATCAACTTTGTTGTAGGCCCCTCGCCGTAGATAGCGGACCGTTGTCTGAATCAAAGGGTGGCGAGCGCCTTACGGTATTGACCGTAGGGAGCGTGAGTAGCCCGAAATCACACGGAGAACGCTTTGGTGAGCACGGGAACCGCAACGAGAAAGGTACACGGTCACTCATATGACTATGACTGATCCTATTGCCGACATGCTGTCGCGCGTGCGCAACGCAAGTAATGCGCACCATGACACCGTGTCGATGCCTACCTCCAAGCTGAAGGCAAACATTGCTGACATCTTGAAGCAGGAAGGCTACATCGCTGACTACACCGTCGAGGGCCACACCCTGTCCCTCGAGCTGAAGTACAACAACCGCGAGCGCTCCCTGTCTGGCCTGCGTCGCGTGTCTAAGCCGGGTCTGCGTGTGTACGCAAAGTCCACCGAACTGCCACAGGTCTTGGGCGGCCTGGGCGTGGCTATCATTTCCACGTCCCACGGCGTGCTGACTGACCGTCAGGCTGAGGAGAAGGGCGTAGGCGGAGAAGTTCTCGCCTACGTCTGGTAAAGGGAGGTTTGACACATGTCTCGAGTCGGTCTAGCACCAATCGCCGTACCGAACGGCGTCGAAATCAAGATCAACGGCCAAGACGTTGAGGTGAAGGGCCCTAAGGGCACCCAGAGCGTTAACGTTCCAGAGCCTATCGCCATCAACCTGGAAGACGACGTACTGTCCGTCTCCCGCCCTGATGACCACCGCAAGCACCGTGCCCTGCACGGTCTGTCCCGCTCCCTGCTGAACAACGCCGTTGTTGGCGTGACCGAGGGCTACACCATCAAGATGGAAATCTTCGGTGTTGGCTACCGTGTTCAGCAGAAGGGTAAGGACCTGGAATTCAGCCTGGGCTACTCCCACCCGATCCTCATCGAGGCTCCGGAGGGAATTACCTTCGCAGTGGACGGCGCAACCAAGCTGTCCATTACCGGTATTGACAAGCAACTAGTCGGACAGATCGCCGCTAATATCCGTCGTCTGCGTAAGGACGATCCTTACAAGGGCAAGGGTATTCGCTACGAGGGCGAGCAGATCCGTCGCAAGGTCGGAAAGACGGGTAAGTAAGCAATGGCAAACACTGAAAACACCAAGCGCACTCCAGTCGGCAAGGACATTTCCTCTCGTCGTCGCGAAGCACGCGCACGCCGTCACTTCCGTATCCGTAAGACTCTGCGTGGCACCCCTGAGGCACCGCGTCTGGTTCTTCACCGCTCCTCCCGTCACATGCACGTGCAGGTCATCGACGACCTGGCAGGCCACACCCTGGTCTCCGCATCCTCCATGGAGGCGGACGTTCGTGCACTCGAGGGCGATAAGAAGGCCAAGGCTGCCAAGGTAGGCGAGTTGGTTGCCGAGCGCGCTAAGGCCGCTGGCATCGAGCACGTCGTATTTGACCGCGCAGGCTACAAGTACCACGGCCGCGTCGCTGCGCTGGCTGACGCCGCACGTGAAGGTGGTCTGAAGTTCTAATGATCATCGTCAACGGAAACATCAACGGAAGGAACGCCTAATGTCGGACCGTGAACAGCGTGACGGCGGACGCTCCGCCGAGAACAACAAGAACAACCGCGGTGGCAACGGCCGCCGCAACGATCGTCGTAACCACCAGGACAACGAGCGCGATAAGTACATCGAGCGCGTTGTGACCATCAACCGCGTCTCCAAGACCGTTAAGGGTGGCCGCAACATGTCCTTCACCGCCCTCGTCGTCGTAGGTGACGGCCAGGGTCAGGTTGGCGTTGGCTACGGCAAGGCCAAGGAAGTCCCAGCCGCAATCCAGAAGGGTGCTGAAGAGGCTCGCAAGAACTTCTTCCGCGTTCCGATGATTGCCGGCACCATCACCCACCCGGTTGAGGGTCGCGACGCAGCTGGCATCGTTATGATGAAGCCTGCCGCACCTGGTACCGGTGTTATCGCTGGTGGTGCTGCTCGTCCAGTGCTCGAATGCGCTGGCGTGCAGGACATCCTGTCGAAGTCCCTGGGCTCCGACAATGCACTCAACGTCGTCCGTGCTACCGTGGACGGCCTCAAGCAGCTGGTTCGCCCTGAAGAGGTTGCCGCACGTCGTGGCAAGTCCCTCGAAGAGGTCACCCCGGCCCGTATGCTGCGCAAGCGCGCAGGTCAGGAGGCATAAGCAATGGCTCTGAAGATTACACAGGTAAAGGGCCTGGTGGGCACCAAGCCGAATCACCGCAAGAACATTGAGGCTCTTGGTCTCAAGCGCATCGGTCAGTCCGTAGTTAAGCAGGACACCCCGATCGTTCGCGGTATGGTTCACAAGGTTCGCCACCTGGTCACCGTCGAAGAAGTGGCAGGGGAGTAAACCATGGCTGATATCATCAAGCTGCACGACCTGCGCCCAACCGCAGGAGCAAACAAGCCTAAGACCCGCGTCGGCCGCGGTGAGGCATCCAAGGGTAAGACCGCTGGTCGCGGTACCAAGGGTACCGGTGCTCGTAAGCAGGTTTCCGCTGCTTTCGAGGGTGGCCAGATGCCGATCCACATGCGTCTGCCTAAGTTGAAGGGCTTCAAGAACCCGAACCATGTTGAGTACCAGGTTGTTAACGTTGCTGACCTGGCTGAGAAGTTCGCAGATGGCGGCGACATCACCGTTGCTGACATCGCAGCTGCTGGCCTGGTCCGCGCTAATAAGCCGGTCAAGGTTCTGGGCAACGGCGACATCAACGTTAAGTTGAACGTCACTGCTGATAAGTTCTCCAAGTCTGCTGTAGAGAAGATCGAGGCTGCTGGCGGATCCGCCAACACCAAGTAATCTCTTTCAAGTAGACTTTCGTCCCCCTCTCCGCACCAGCGGAGCAGGGGGATGATTTCGTTTGGTGGGCGACCTGGTGCCGGTATAGAGCGCAGTACCTCGGTTATGGCCACAATTGTTGCTGGAAATAACTGACAGGAAACCTTTATTAATAAATAAGGTTGCCGGTATGGCGATATATATTCATGAGTGTTAAAGTGAATCTTAGTTGAAAATCATCTACCGTTAAGGAGACTCTTATGTCGTCTATTTCTTCCTTGCTCGCAACCGCAGTCGCTGCCATCATGCCATTTGCCGGCTCTACCGGCCCGGTCGACGCCCAAGAACAGCTCTCCCAGCCGGATCCTACTGAGACCACTCAGACCGCGCCTGCCGAAGCTGGCGAGCAGACCGCTCAGGAACAGCAGCCGGGCGCTCACGCTGAGAAGGGCCGTATCACCGGTGACAAAGAAGACGTCATCAACGGCGACGCAGAGGGTACCGAAGAGGTCGATCCAGGGTTCAACGGTGGCAACCTGCAGAGCGGTAAGCTGGCCGTGCAGCGCGAGCTCGCCCTGGCTACCCAGGAGGCCGGCCACGAGTTCATGAACATCGAGTTTAAGGATGACCACTCTGCTCATCTGACCTTCCCGGAGACCTATAACCCGGAGAAGGATGAGGCAGCTGTGCAGCGCGTCATGGAGGCCCTGAAGATCAACGGCTACGACAACATCACCGCTGCCTACTAAAGCGCGGGTGTCCCAAGACTTCGGGACGAAAAAGAGGGTGGAACGCTCGGGGAGGGCGTTCCACCCTTTATTCTTTTCCGACCAGGGTAGGTGCGGGGGAGGGAAGGCCTAGGCCTCGTCTACGGCTTTTTCGTATAGGCCGGGGAAGCGGTCATCCGGATCGGTAACCGCTTTGATGGTGGCGGGAAGATTGCCGCCGTAGAGTTCCTCGAACTTTTCCCGGGAATAGAAAGCCTCGGAGTAGAGGGACTTGTGGCCGCCAAGCTCGTTGACCTTGGATTCAATGACGCGGTTGAAAGCACCATTATTCGGGGCAGAAGGGTCGACGTGGTCGCCTTCTACACCAGACCAAAAGCCAACGTTGACCCAGGTCTGCCCGGGGCGAAGCGGGTAGAGCGGCCAGGGGTCGCTCGAGTTAGAGGCGATGTCGCCGGTGCCTACCAGCTCGTTCACGCCATCGCGAAGTCGGATTGGACAGAGCCACACCGGCTGGATATCGGAAGCATTAAAGAACCAATGGAGGAATTCCGGCAGGTTTTCTGGAGTGACCTCGATATCTTGGACCACGCGTTCAGCACGTGGCTTGCCGTGGGGCTTTTTGATGAAGTTATATTCCAGCTCGTATTTGCGGTCGAGCCGGACCAATTTCCAATAAAAAGAGCTGCGGCGCAATTCGCGCGGCCATACCTTGCGCACCTTGGGGTTCTGCGCACCAAAGGCGCGCGAGCACCAGAACCAGTCGGTATCCCAGCGCCAGATATAGTCGCGGATAGTGAGGCGATCGCAGCGGATGCCAGAGTCGTGCTGAAGGCTGCGGTAGTAAATCTTGTCCCGCGTGTAGTCGGAGGTTGGTCCCTCCTCATCGGTAAAGCGGGCGAAGACGAGGTAGGCCTCGTCCTCGGAGAAGACCACGCCATCGAGGCCATGGACGGGCTCGCCACGGTGGGTGTGGGAAGAGGTGACGTCGGCAAGCACGCGGCTCGCTTCCTCCACGGTGTGGAAACGCTCCTCGCGCAGCTCTACATAGGCGGGCACGGGTTCCAGCTCAATCTTGAGGCGCACCGCGTAGCCCAGCGAGCCATAGGAATTGGGGAAGAGGCGGAAGAGATCGACATTTTCTTCGCGGGAGCAGGTGAGAATCTCGCCGGTGCCGGTGAGAACATCCATCTCCAGCACGGACTCGTGTGGGAGACCGTTACGGAAGCTGGTGGATTCCACGCCCATGCCAGTAACCGCACCGCCCAAAGTAATGGTCTTAAGCTGCGGTACGACGAAGGGCATGAGGCCATGGGCCAGGGTGGCATCCACGAGGTCCTCATAGGTGCACATGCCCTGCACATCGGCCGTGTGGGCAACTGGATCGACCTCAATGACGCCGCTAAGGCCGGATACATCGAGGCCTTCCTGCGCCTCGCTGCGGCTACGGAAGAGATTGGAGGTCTTCTTGGCTAGGCGCACGCGCTTTCCGGCCGGGACAGCACGGAAGCTCGCCAGCAGCTTATCGACGCCCTCTTGGTGCGCCGTCCATCCCACCGGTTCAATGGGCATGGCATCCACCGGCCGCGGCTGGGCGGCGGCGAGGTGTTGGCGCAGATTATCAATGAGAGTCATAGCACCCCTCCTTAAAAGCGGCTATCTTCCCACCAGCGGCGCTCAGGCACACCGGCGCGGGAGCCGGCCTCGCCCAGCTTTACGCCGAGGAAGTGATACAGGTTGATGATATTTCGCTCAAAGCCCCATTCGGATCCGGCCATATAAATGCCGTACAGGCGGGCGGTTGGCAGGCCCACGGTGGCGCAGGCCTCATCCCAATTTTCCTTCAGGTTCTCGCACCAATCATGCAGCGTGCGCATGTAATCAAAGCGCAGAGACTCGGTGTGGATGACCTCGAAGCCATTATCCTGCATGGCTTTGGTGACGTTGCCGGAACCGGTGAGCTCGCCGTCGGGGAAGATATAGCGGTCAATGAAGCCGCCCTTGGGGGTCTTGTGATTATCCGGGTAGGTGATGTTGTGGTTGAGCATCAGACCGCCGACCTTCAATTTGCCGTGGAGGAACTTGAAAAAGTCGTTGTAGTTCTTCACGCCAATGTGCTCGATAATGCCGATGGCGGAAATAGCATCGAAGCCCTCTTCGGTGATATCGCGGTAGTCCATGAAGCGGACTTCCGCCAAGTCTTGGAGGCCTTCCTCCTCAATCTTGCGCTGGCCCCACTCGGCCTGTTCCTTGGACAAGGTGACGCCGATGGACTTCACGCCGCGGCGCGCCGCGTAGCGCACCATACCGCCCCAGCCGCAGCCCACATCCAAGTGGCGGTCGCCCTCTTTGAGGCGGAGTTTGTCAAAGATGAGGCGGTACTTATTCTCCTGCGCTTCCTCTAGCGTGGCGTCTGGGGAGGGGTAGTAGGCGCAGGTATAGGTCATTGAATCGCCCAAGAAGAGCTCGTAGAAATCATTGCCCACGTCGTAGTGATCAGAAATGACATCGGCATCGCGCTGCTTCGAGTGCTTGGATAGGCCGTCGTGTAGCTTGCGGCGCAGCCAGGAAGCGCGCTCCACCTCGGGGACCGGCTGGATCTGGAAGGCGCCCATGGATGCGAGGGAACGGACAACGCGTGCCAGTGTCTTCGCATCCGGCTTTTGGAATTTGTCATACATGGCATGCAGCGCGTCAAAAATGCCATAGGGGTGGGCCGGGTGATCGCCATGCACCGTGATGCCGTCCGTGACATATGCACGCGCAAAACCCACATCGCCGGGATGGGTAGCAATAAATGAGAGGCCCTCAAGGCTATTAATAGTCACCTTGTACTGGGAGTCTTCCGGTCCGGTCGCGGAGCCGTCGAAGGCCTCCCAGCGGAAAGGGTTGGGGCTAGGGACAAAAACGTCGATGATCTCAGCAACGGTCATCGGCGTGAATTTCTTGCTCATAAGTACTTCTTTCGAAACATTAGGTTCACACCAATAACGGCCTCGTGGCGCAGGGACCCGCGAGGTCGGAGACTAAAAAGGGAATTGCGCGCTGGCAATGCCCCCATGGTAAACCCCGCATACAAAAGGTGCGAACGAAGAAGCAATCATGGTCACACTATTGGGGCTTAATGTGGCTATGTGGGGTAAGGCTGGTAGGGTAATGGGGTCATAAGTGTTCAACCGTCCCTGAAGGAAACCTGAATTTCCCCTAAGCTTTCTGGCTCAGGGGGTGTGGTTTCCTAGGGGTAGATGAGTTTCCACCTCCGTGTGTGAACGCGAAACCCTCCCTAGATTTTGCGTTCGGCAGCGGTAGGCCAGGAGGATTTTGTAGTGTCCGCCATTGTCCAGGCTTTCAAGGATGCCGACCTACGTAAGAAGATCATCTTCACCATCGTGATGATCATCGCGTACCGCGTCGGTGCACAGATCCCGTCTCCGGGTGTTGACTATGCGTCTATTGCTGGCCGTTTGCGCCAGTTGACCGAGCAGTCCGGAGACCTTTACTCCGTCATCAACCTCTTCTCGGGTGGTGCGCTGCTACAGCTGTCAATCTTCGCTATCGGCATCATGCCGTACATTACGGCGTCGATTATTGTGCAGCTGCTGACCGTGGTCATTCCTCGCTTTGAGGAATTGAAGAAGGAAGGCCAGTCTGGTCAGGCCAAGATGACCCAGTACACCCGCTACCTGACCCTCGCGTTGGCGCTGCTGCAATCCTCCGGCATCGTCGCGCTGGCAGACCGCGAGCAGCTGCTGGGCCAGGGTGTGCCGGTTTTGGCAGAAGACCGTAACTTCTTTACCCTCATCGTCCTGGTGATCACCATGACTTCCGGTGCCGTACTGGTGATGTGGATGGGTGAGCTCATCACTGAAAAGGGCATTGGCAACGGCATGTCCCTGCTCATCTTTGCCGGTATTGCAACCCGCCTGCCAACCGATGGTGCAAGCATCCTGCAGAACAATGGTGGACTCGTCTTCGCCATGGTGGTAGCCGGCTTGGTCATCCTGGTTGTTGGCATTACCTTCATTGAACAGGGCCAGCGCCGCATTCCGGTCCAGTACGCTAAGCGCATGGTCGGCCGCCGCCAGTACGGTGGTTCCTCTACCTACCTGCCGCTAAAGGTCAACCAGGCCGGAGTTATCCCGGTCATCTTCGCTTCCTCCCTTATCTACATGCCGGTTCTCATTACCCAGATTGTGAACTCTGGTTCCGCCGGCACCCCGGATAACTGGTGGCAGCGCAACGTCATCGCGCACCTGCAGGCACCTTCCTCCTGGCAGTACATTGTGCTGTACTTCGTTCTGACCATCTTCTTCGCTTATTTCTATGTCTCGGTCCAGTACGATCCGGCAGAGCAGGCGGATAATATGAAGAAATACGGCGGTTTCATCCCGGGTATTCGCCCGGGCCGCCCGACCGCGGAGTACCTTGGTTATGTGATGAACCGTCTGCTGTGCGTGGGCGCCCTGTACTTGGCACTTATCGCCATCCTGCCGAATATCCTCTTGGACCTCGGCGTAGGCAGCTCCTCCGCCAGCGGCACGTCCGCCTTTGGTGGTACGGCCATCCTGATTATGGTCTCCGTCGCCTTGACTACGGTCAAGCAGATCGAGTCCCAGCTACTGCAATCCAACTACGAAGGACTACTTAAGTAATGCGTCTTGTACTTCTAGGACCTCCCGGTGCCGGCAAGGGCACCCAGGCAGCTATCCTCAGCGAGAAACTGAACGTTCCGCACATCTCCACCGGCGACCTGTTCCGCGCCAATATCGGCGAAGGCACCCCGCTGGGTGTAGAGGCAAAGTCCTACATCGATGCAGGAAAGCTGGTACCTACCGACGTCACCGCCCGCATGGTTGAGGACCGCCTTAACCAAGATGATGCCAAGAATGGCTTCCTGTTGGACGGCTTCCCGCGTACCACCGAGCAGGCAGACATCCTGGAGGAGCTGCTGGCTAAGAAGGGCGAGAAGCTCGACGGAGTTCTCAACTTTGAGGTCTCCGAGGACGTTGTGGTTGAGCGCATGATGGCCCGTGGCCGCGCCGACGACAACGAGGAGACCATCCGCACCCGCCTCGGTGTCTACCGTGAGGAAACCTTCCCGCTTATCGAGCACTACGGCGATGCCATCATCTCCATTAAGGCCGAAGGCACCGTGGAGGAAATCAATGCCCGTGCGATGGAAGCACTGGGTAAGTAAGCATGGCTTTTCGACGCCGCAGTAAGCGCATCCCCGCTCGCACTCCGGGCGAACTAGACGCCATGCAGGCCGCCGGCGAAATTGTTGGCAAGGCACTGCAGGAAGTCCGCGCTGCTGCGGCGTCTGGCGTATCTACCCTCGAGCTGGACGCGGTGGCTGAGCAGACCATTCGCGATGCCGACGCCTATCCCACCTTCAAGGGGTACGAAGGATTTCCGGGCTCCATCTGTGCTTCCGTTAATGACGTCATCGTGCACGGCATTCCGGATAAGGAAACCATCCTGGCAGAAGGCGACTTGGTGTCCATCGATTGCGGTGCCACGCTCGATGGTTGGGTAGGCGATAGCGCTTGGTCCTTCGCAGTGGGTGAGCTCGATGCTGATGTCGCGGCTCTCAACTCGGCCACCGAGTATGTCCTTATGGAGGGCATGCAGGCTATGGTTCCGGGCAATCTGCTTACCGACGTCTCCCATGCCCTCGAGCAAGCCACCCGACGGGCCGAGCAGAAGTTCGGCGTGGATCTATTCATCGTGGATGGCTACGGCGGTCACGGCATCGGGCGCACCATGCACGAGGATCCTTACCTGGCCAATGAGGGGCGGCCGGGCCGTGGCCCGAGGATCCAAGAAGGTTCCGTCCTAGCTATTGAACCCATGCTAACTTTGGGCACAGAGGATTCTGCCGTGCTAGAGGATGACTGGACGGTCGTTACCCTCGATGGCTCCTTCGCCGCTCACTGGGAGCATACGGTCGCCGCGACCGGCGATGGACCCCGTATTCTTACCCGCCGCTACTGACATTTATTCCCCGATATTGCCTGTTGCACTAGGCATATTCCCCTGAAAGGTTTATACTCACAGCCATGTCTAAATTTAGCTTCCGCAAGATCCGTGCCACGGTTGCAGCGCCCGCAGTCGCTGGCGTGATGGCCTTGAGCACCACCATTGCGGCTCCTGCCGCTACCGCCCAGGAGATTCCGAACCTGGATCAGCTCAGCTCCAAGGCAAACTCCGACCTCGCTCAGCTCTCTTCCCAATCCGGCCTAGACAACCTCACCGCTGAGGCAAAGAAGCAGCTGGATAACTTCTACGGCCAGAGCCGCGAGCAGGCCTGGAATACCCGCAACCAGATTCTGGACCAGGCAGAGAAGTTCTCCCCAGAGCTGGCACCTAGCGTCCAGACCGCTGTGGACGGCGCCGTAGAATTCCTCTTCCCAGGCTTGATTGCACAGAAGAATGAGGAAGCACGTAAGGCCCGCGAGGCCGCTGCTCGCGCCAACGCTGAGCGCGTTGCTGCTGAGAAGGCTCGTTCTGAGGCTGCAGCACGCAAGGCAGAAGCACAGCGCCGCGCTAACCAGTTCGACCGTGGCCCGTGCCCGGCTGACGCGAAGGTTTGCGTTGACCTTGACGGTCGCCGCACCTGGCTGCAGGACGGCGGCAAGGTTTCTTATGTCTCCCCGGCTATGTCTGCTGGCATGCGTGGTCAGGAAACCCCGCGCGGCACGTTCTACGTTGGCCGCAAGGTAGAGCATGACATTTCCCGCGAGTTTAATAACGCGCCGATGCCGTACTCCATTTACTTCACCAACAACGGTCACGCCTTCCACCTGGATGACCCAGCCGTTGATTCCAATGGCTGCGTTCACCTGCCGCCAGAGGCTGCAAAGCGCTACTGGGATAATGTGCAGGTTGGCGATAAGGTCTTTATCTACTAAGGCCCGCGCTTAAGCGAAAGTCTCATCCCCCGAACTGAGCTCCCGAGGAGGAGAATTGGTTCGGGGGATTTTGCTGGCTTAGGGTGAGGGGCGGGCGAGCTAGCGGGGCGTCGGAAAGCGCAGCAGTTTGGAAAACGTGTCGCTGCAGCGTATGCTGTTAAGTCGGTGTATAGCGTCAGCGAGGCTGGCGCGGATACGCCACCGCAGTAGACAACAAACATGCAGGTGACGGCGCACTTGACCGTCGCCAGAAAAGTAGAGGTTATGGCTAAGGAAGGCGCAATCGAGGTAGAAGGCCGTATTATCGAGCCTTTGCCCAACGCAATGTTCCGTGTCGAGCTCGACAATGGACACAAGGTTCTTGCACACATTTCTGGCAAGATGCGTCAGCACTACATTCGCATCCTCCCAGAGGACCGTGTGGTTGTAGAGCTGTCTCCTTATGACCTGACCCGCGGACGCATCGTCTACCGCTACAAGTAAAGACAGTAAGCCTCCTCACCCAAGGGTGAACCCGTAGGTTCACTCTGTCCACCTCAGGCTACGGTGGCCTGAGCCCGCACTGGTAAGCAACCCAAGGATTCCCGGCACGGTCCGGGCGAAGCGTTGCGTGGAGCGGGACGGATGGGGAGAAAACCGCCGTAACAACCCGAAAGGACACGCCATATGGCACGTCTAGCTGGTGTTGACCTCCCCCGCAATAAGCGCATGGAGGTCGCTCTCACCTACATCTACGGCATCGGTCCAACCCGTGCCAAGGAACTGCTAGAAAAGACTGGCATTTCTCCTGACCTGCGCACTGACAACCTGGATGATGACCAGCTGTCGGCGCTCCGTGACGCAATTGAGGCTACCTGGAAGGTTGAGGGTGACCTCCGCCGTCAGGTTCAGGCTGATATCCGCCGCAAGATTGAAATCGGTAGCTACAAGGGTCTGCGCCACCGCCGTGGCCTGCCTGTACGTGGCCAGCGCACCAAGACCAATGCGCGCACTCGTAAGGGTCCGAAGAAGACGATCGCAGGAAAGAAGAAGTAATTCATGCCTCCAAAGACTCGTTCCGGCGCGCGCCGTTCCGGCCGTCGCGTCGTAAAGAAGAATGTGGCCCTCGGCCACGCATACATCAAGTCCACCTTCAATAACACCATCGTCTCGATCACCGATCAGACCGGTGCTGTTATCTCTTGGGCATCCTCCGGCCACGTTGGCTTCAAGGGTTCCCGTAAGTCCACTCCGTTCGCCGCTCAGATGGCAGCCGAGAACGCTGCTCGCAAGGCAATGGATCATGGCATGAAGAAGGTTGACGTATTCGTCAAGGGTCCGGGCTCCGGCCGCGAGACCGCCATCCGCTCCCTGCAGGCTGCAGGCCTCGAGGTTTCCTCGATCACGGATGCAACCCCACAGCCGCACAACGGCTGCCGTCCGACCAAGCGCCGCAAGGTTTAAGGGAAAGGAAGAGGTAAGAAAATGGCTCGTTACACTGGCCCCGCTACCCGCGTATCCCGCCGTCTTCGCGTCGACTTGGTCGGCGGCGATATGGCATTCGAGCGCCGCCCGTACCCACCGGGACAGGCTGGCCGCAACCGCATCAAGGAATCTGAGTACCTGCTGCAGCTCCAGGAGAAGCAGAAGGCAAAGTACACCTACGGTGTGCTGGAGCGTCAGTTCCGTCGCTACTACGCAGAGGCTAACCGCCTCCCAGGCAAGACCGGCGATAACCTGGTTATCCTGCTCGAGTCCCGCCTGGACAACGTAGTTTACCGTGCAGGTCTGGCACGCACCCGCCGCCAGGCTCGCCAGCTTGTCTCCCACGGTCACTTCACCGTGAACGGCAAGAACATCAACGTTCCTTCCTACAAGGTCACCCAGTACGACATCATCGATGTCCGTGACCGCTCCAAGAAGATGGAATGGTTCGAAGATGCTCAGGACGCCCTCATCGATGCCAACGTACCGGCATGGCTGCAGGTTGTTCCTGATACCCTGCGCATCCTCGTGCACCAGCTGCCCGAGCGCGCTCAGATCGACATTCCGCTGCAGGAGCAGCTCATCGTCGAGCTTTACTCGAAGTAAACTGTTATACCGCACGGCCTGTAATGGCCTGGCGGATAACCAGGAATCTTCAATCCCGAAGATTTTTACCCCTCTACCGGCGTCAAATAGCGGTCGCCGAAAAGGAGAATTTCAATGCTCATTTCCCAGCGTCCTCAGCTCACCGAGGAATTCATCGACTCGTCTCGTTCCAAGTTCGTCATCGAACCGCTCGAGCCGGGCTTTGGCTACACCCTCGGTAACTCGCTGCGTCGTACCCTGCTGTCCTCCATTCCAGGTGCAGCGGTAACCTCCATCAAGATCGATGGTGTTCTCCACGAGTTCACCACTATCAACGGTGTGAAGGAAGACGTTTCTGAGATCATCTTGAACATCAAGAGCATGGTGCTTTCTTCCGACTCCGATGAGCCGGTTGTTATGTACCTGAGCAAGGAAGGCCCGGGCGATGTCACCGCAGGCGATATCCAGCCACCGGCTGGCGTGGAGATCCACAACCCGGATCTGCACATTGCTTCGCTGAATGACACCGCCAAGCTGGACATTGAGCTCGTCGTCGAGCGCGGCCGTGGCTATGTCCCAGCCGCTCCTACCTCCGGTGAGATCGGCCGCATCCCGGTCGACCAGATTTACTCCCCGGTCCTCAAGGTTTCCTACAAGGTCGAGGCAACTCGTGTTGAGCAGCGCACCGACTTTGACAAGCTGACCATCGACGTCGAAACCAAGAACTCGATTTCTGCCCGCGATGCCCTGGCTTCCGCCGGCGGCACCCTGGTCGAGCTCTTCGGCCTGGCTCGCGAGCTGAACAACGCTGCCGAAGGCATTGAGATCGGACCCTCCCCGCAGGAGACCGAGTACATCGCTGCCTACGGCATGCCGATCGAGGACCTGAACTTCTCCGTCCGCTCTTATAACTGCCTGAAGCGTCAGGAGATCCACACCGTGGGCGAGCTCGCTGAATGCACCGAGTCCGACCTTTTGGATATCCGCAACTTCGGCCAGAAGTCGATCAATGAGGTAAAGATCAAGCTGGCTAACCTGGGCCTGGCTCTCAAGGACACCCCTGAGGACTTCGACCCAACCCAGCTCGAGGGCTACGACGCAGAAACCGGTGACTTCAAGGATCCGGCTGCTGAGGATTCCGAGTAAAGAACCCCGCTGACTTGCGGCAATAACCTAATTGCCGCGCGCTCAACTTTTACCGCATACGAGGAGTACACAATGCCAACCCCTAAGAAGGGTGCCCGTCTCGGCGGCTCCGCCAAGCAGCAGGCTCACATGCTGAGCAACTTGGCAGCCAGCCTGATCGAGCACGGCGCTATCAAGACCACCGATGCCAAGGCGAAGGTTCTTCGCCCGTACATCGAAAAGATCATCACCAAGGCTAAGTCCGGCACCGTTGCTGACCGCCGCGCAGTCCTGAAGCTCATCCCGCGCAAGGATGTTGTTTCTTACCTGTTCGACGAGGTAGCGCCGAAGTTTGAGAACCGTGAGGGTGGCTACACCCGCACCATCAAGCTGGACAACCGCACCGGTGACAACGCCCCGATGTCCCAGATCTCCCTCGTTCTCGAGGAGACCGTGACCTCCGAGGCTAACCGCGCTACCCACGCTGCCGCATCCAAGGCCGCTGAGGCTGAGGAAGCTAAGGCAGACGAGGCTGCTGAGACCGAGGCACCTGCCGAGGAGACCGCAGCTGAGGAGTCCGAGGAGAAGTAATTTCCCTTCGGCCCTAGCGCCTCGCCGCCGCCTCTTCCATCTGTGGGAGGGCGGCGGCTTTGTCATGTCCGCACCCAACTAGGGCTCAACGCACGAACGACCCAGCGCCGGCGGGCAGTAAACGCTCAGGTAGCATGAAGCCCACTATGACAGATGCAGCATCGACTTCCCCCGAAGGGCCGGCGGACGGGTTCGTTCGCCTGCGTTTGGACTTGGCTTATGACGGCACGGACTTTCATGGCTGGACCAAGCAGAAGGGCGGTCTGCGCACGGTGCAGGGGGTATTGGAAGAGAAGCTGGCGATGATTGCACGCACGGAGGTGCCGCTTACGGTCGCTGGCCGGACGGATGCCGGTGTTCACGCTCGTGGCCAGGTGGCGCACGTGGACGTTCCCACAGAGATGCTGGATCAGCGCTCGGTGGCGGGAGAGCCGGCGAAGCTGGTGCGTCGGTTAGCAAAACTTCTGCCAGAAGACGTTCGGGTACACGGGTGCGAGTTCGCACCCGCGGGCTTTGATGCGCGGTTTTCGGCGCTGCGGCGGCACTACGTCTACCGGATTACCACCAACCCGCGCGGCGCGCTGCCGACCCGGGCGCGGGATACGGCCGAGTGGATTAAGCCGGTGGATATCGATGCCATGCAAGAAGCCGCCACCGCCCTGGTGGGTCTGCATGATTTTGCGGCTTTTTGTAAAGCCAAGCCGAATGCCACGACCATCCGTGAATTGCAGGAATTTTCTTGGCGCGACGTTTCTACGCCCGAAGAACCGGAGCTTTTTGAGGCCCGCGTAAGCGCCGATGCGTTCTGCTGGTCGATGGTGCGCTCGCTGGTGGGCTGTTGCCTGCGCGTGGGGGAGGGGCGGCGCGATGCCGACTTCGCCGCGGCACTGCTGCAAGAGACGAAGCGCTCTTCCAGCATCCCCGTGGCCCCGGCCAAGGGACTCTCGCTCGTCGCCGTTGATTACCCGGCCGCGGATCAACTGGCGGCACGCGCCGAGGTCACCCGCGAAAGGCGCAGCGCCGACTAGCGCCCAAGTGGCAGCGGGTGCTTACCTGGGATAGCCTGTGTGCTGGGTGTACACAGACTTTTCGGGGGAAAATCATGGCACGTCCGCTGCCTACTACCAAGGCCCAGGTATCGGGCCATAAATTCTTACGTCGCCGCGTCGAGCATGGGCTCGTATTAGGCGATATCCGCATGATTCACGATCCATTGGCTAGGCGCCGCAAAGCGCTCCTTTTCGGCGGGGTCGGCGTCGCCTTCCTTGCGGTGGGCTCTGGCATGTTGGCATGGCTGCAGCCGAGCCCGCAGCCGGGTGATGCGCCGATTGTGCGCTCGGAGCAGGGCCAGCTCTTTGTGGATGTCAACGACACCTACCACCCGGTATTCAACCTGGCGTCGGCGCGCATTATCGCCGGGCAGGCGGCCGAGGCGCAGACCATTGGGGATGAGCACCTGCAAGAAGCGCTACTGGGCTCACCGGTGGGTATCTCGGATGCCCCTGGGTACCTCGCGGCAGCAGGCGAGACTCCCCAGCAGCGTTGGGCAGCGTGTTTAGCCGGCAAGGATGAGGCGCCGACTACAGAAAACCCAACCAGCATCGGCGGCCACCAGGTTGCGTCGCAAGAGGTTATTGTTCTCGCCGAGCCCGAGCAGAAAAGCCTCGGTGAGGAGCGCGCCGCACTGGTGGAATCCGAGGGCGCGCAGTGGCTTATCACAGAGGAAGGCCGCGTGGCGTTGTCAGATTCCTCCAGCACCGAAGGGCGCGTCGTGCGCCGGGCGCTGGGCGTGGACGATAGTACCCACACCTGGCCCGTGCCACCCGAGCTGCTCAATGCCTTTGCGGAGCTGCCGCCGCTGAACTTTCCGGCTAATCCGCCCGAGGTTGTCGATACTGGGCAGAGCCTGTGGGCGCGTACGCCCGAGGGCGTAGCGGAGCTCACGCCTACGCAGGCGGAGATGCTCACAGGCGTGGGTGCCAAGGAGACGACAGCCACGCCGCAGGAGATTGCCGCGCTTGCCGACGCCCCTTTAGACCTCAACCTTCCCTCCACGTCCTTCCGCTTCTTAAGCCCGGACGATGGCTGGATGTGTGCTGGTAACGAGGGCGGCGGGGTAGTGGTACCTGCCCAAGCAGGCACCATCGCCTTGGCAGGTGAGTCGGTGGCCCATCGCTTTGGTGGGCTCAACGCCGGTGGCGTAGGCGTAGACAGCGGCCATGGCTATCACGTGGTCTCACCCACGGGGCAGCGGCACGAGGTCAAGGCCAAAGAGACTTTGGAAGCCCTTGGCACCGGCGTGGGCGCGCAGGTGCCGTGGGAGATCCTGCGCTTGCTCCCGGAAGGCTCCGCGCTGAACCGTGAGCAGGCGCTGCAGGTTAGTTCTTAGGCCGTAGCCCGCGCCACACGGCCCACGCAGCAAGCGCCAGCGTTAATCCACCTAGCACCCAGGCAGTGCGTGTTGGGGTGCGGGAGTCGCCTTCGTCAGTGGGGCGGATTGTCATAGCTCGGGTATCGACGTCCGCGCCCGCTTCCACGTGGGTGAGCACAGTGAGCGGGTCGATGAAGCCATGTCCCGGTTCCGCGGCGTCCTCCAAGCGTTTACGGAGGGCGGCCGGGCTATCGTCGGGAAAGCGCTGTGCCAAGAGGGCAGCGGTGCCGCTGACCACCGGCGCGGAAAAGGAGGTGCCATGGAACTGCGCCGTTCCGTCCGTGCCCTCCTTACCATCGGCCCACCCACCCGCGGGGTCGAGCGCTAACGGAATGAAACCTTGCGCAGCAAGCTGGGGTCCGTCGGCTGAATTCAGTGAGTAGTCAGCGAGTTCGTGTGAATCCGCTAGGGCGCTTACAGAGAGCACCGTTGGCGAATCCGCCGGAAAGACGCGGTCACCCATCTCGCAGCTGCCAGAGGACGCATTGCCCGAGGCAGCGATCACCACGGCGCCGGAGTCTTCCGCATGCGCCAAAGCGCGTTCCAATCGGGAAGTATCGACCTGCGCGGCCACATCTGGCGGAACGCAGGAAACAACCGAAATGTTAATGACGCGGGCACCGGCATCGGCAGCGTCATCGATGGCGCGGGCCAAGGTGTCCAGCGAGCCGGTGGTACTGTCCTCGGCTTCTTGGCGGTAGTGCGCGCTGGTCTGGCGTACAGCGTAAATCTCTGCTCGCGGAGCGATACCGATATCGTGACCGGCGATGACACCGGCCACGACGGTGCCGTGCAGGTCGCAATCGCGATGTGGCTCTGGGGCCTCGGGCGCGACAAGATCGGCGCCACTGCTGAGATGCCGCAGTTGATCGTGACGGGCCACGCCAGTATCGATAACGGCTACTTTGACGCCTTCCCCGGTAGCAAAGGAATGTAGACGGGCCCGGTAGTCTAACTGCTCCTGGCTTGGTTGGGGCGAAAGCGGTGAGGAATGCGCGGTGGCGCATTCGCGGTCCGGTTCGCGCGCGGCCGCGTAGGGAGCAGCAGTCAGTCCTGCAGCGAATGCAACTACTAAAGCGGTGGGCAGTACGCGCATTATCCAAGCCCCCTAATGAGCACGAAGACACCGGCTAGGTGCGCGGCCAGCGGCAAACTAGCGGCAATGGCGAGGGATTCTATGCGCTCAAACCACGCGATGGTGGTGGGCTCGAGCCCGGCCACCTTGGGTGCCCACAGCGGGGCGCTCAGCATGGCGAGGAGAACCAGGCAGGCAACAAGGATCTGCGCCCAGGCATCGGTAAGGCCGGAATCCGCTACCCTGTGGGTAGCGCACAAGCATGCAGCGAGACAGGCGGTCATCGCCAGCAGCATCAGGGCCCAGCTAGCCAGCACACGACCGTGCCGGGCAGCATGCATGACGACGGCACCCGCGGTGGTCACGCAGAGTGCTTGGACGAAGCCCACGCCGGTGTGCTCAGCACCAAAGAGCACCGCAACGTACTCGGAGAGGGAATCGGGCGCGCCGCTAGCCGGCACCAACGCCGAACCACTGCCCGTCAGCGAGAGGGCGATAAGGGCCGGAATGAGACAGAGCGACAGCCCAAAGCACATTCCCTCATAGGCGCTGCCGGCGCGCCGGGCGCGGATATCGATATCCGGCTGGACGGCATCAGAAACCGCGAGGTCTTGGCCGGCAGTGGGCAGCTGCGGGACTTTGAGCCCAGCGGTCGCAACGGTCAGCGCAGGAGCTGCGGCCAGCAGGATAATGCCGGCGATCACCACGCAAGCGGCTGCCGCCGTACCGTGGCTGCCCTGGAGACCCGTCCCTGGTCCGGGCAGCAGGTAGCCCACAGCCGCGACCAACAACAGCACTGAGACGGTGAGTGCCACGGCAGTAGTGCGAACCGTGCTCAACCCGGTGACGTGGCAGGCAAGCAGCACGATGAGGAGGGCGACGCAGGCGGTGAGTGCGGCAAAGGGGGCTTCGCTAAGCGAGGGCGAAATCACCACCCAGCCGCACGCCATGCCGGCTACCAGGCTAAGGTGCACCAGTGATAGGGCACGGGTCCACAAGGCGAGCAACAGGGCTCCAGCGGTCAACGCCGCCCACGCCGCTAGGGGAAGGGTACTAACCCACACTAGGGCGAAGGCGGCAAGCAGCCCTGCCCAAGCCCAGATGGTGGGAAGGGCGGCGGTAGTATCCTCTTCAGCCGCGGCGGCGAGCGATTCCGCCGCATCCCGAATCACCGGTGCAGACCGGCGCTCGCGCGGACTAATAACAAGAATTGAGCCTTCCGTGAGCACAGTGGCAGCCAACGGGGCGGTGAGATCGATGGCGCGGCCGGAGGCTGTACTGGCGCGCCAAGGTTCAGAAATGGTGGGCGCATCCACCAAGTCAGTGATCTCCGCCAAAAGCTCGCCCACGCTGGAGCTTAGCGGTAACGCCACGTCCGCCTCCTTGTGGAAAGCGCCGGCATGAATGCGAACGGTAAGGCGCAGATGATGCGCCGTTGCAGTAGTCATGATGTCCCCCGAAAAATGTATGGATTGTGGGCGTCCCCCTTGCCCAATGCCACATATTGTGGCTTACTAGTGGCGACGTGTCCACCGCAGCGCGGGGAATCTTGGCAGGGGGCCAAGGGCGCTTGGCGCGTGGCTCGGGGGAGGTTATTTAGGCATGCTTGGGATCGGGGATACCCGCGTCATTGAGCCGTTGACCATGCCACTGCGGGATGCTGCGCCGCCGCTGCCCACCGGCAGCATCGAGGCGGAGGAAGTCCCGGAGGCGGTGCGCCCGCAGCCGGTGCCGCTGGTGCGGCTGCTGCTTCCGGTGGTGATGATTGCGGCTATGCTCGGCATGGTCGCCCTCATGGTGTTAGGCGCTGGGGAATCCCGGCAGGTTAGCCCGATGGCCTTGATGTTTCCATTGATGATGCTGGCGAGCATGGCCATGATGTTTGGGCCCAATAACAGCGGGCAGGATCCGGATGAAACCCGGCGCACTTACCTGCGCCACATCAAAGCCTTGCGCGAAAAGGCGCTGCGCAATGCCTCGGCGCAGCGTGCACATGAAAGTTATCGCCACCCGGCACCGGTGGAACTCAGCACTCTAGTTGGCTCGCGCCGCATGTGGGAGCGGGGCCCGGATGACTCGGACACCCTCGAGGTACGCGTGGGAACTGGACCAACGACTTTGTGCACCCCCATCAACGTGCCGGATTCGGGCGCCACGGAAGACCTGGACCCGGTGTGTGCGGTGAGCATGCGCCAGACCATTAAGGCAGTGGGCACCGTTCCCGATATGCCGGTGGTTATCCAACTGCAGGCCTTTCGCTTCTTGTCCGTGTCCGGAATGGCGTCGACTCGGGGCGAAGAGCCCGCAGATCCCTCCCGCGATATGGTGCGTGCAATGGTGCTGCAGATGGCGGTGGCGCATGGCCCGGAAACCTGCGGTATTGAGGCCATCGGTGGCCAGTGGGAGTGGCTGAAGTGGCTGCCCCATGCGCGCACACCGGAAAAGGCGCGCTTTCGCATCCTCATAGTCGATGGCGTGCTGACCACGGGAACCGAAGACTTCTTCCACGATGATTCCTATACCACCATCATTGAGGTTGGTGGGGCGCCGTCTTCGGCGCTGGGGGTACGCGCCGAGCACGAAGGGCTAAGCCTAGTGGCAGGGGAGCAGCTGCAGGTGGTCACCGCGGCAGGGGTGGAAGACCTTGGGTCTCCCGATGGGATGAGTGTGGCCGGCGCTACGTTGCTCGCGCGCAGTATGGCCTCCTATCGCCGCCCCGATAGTACTTCTGGCCGGCGCGGCAGTGACCTTATGGGCCTTCTGGGCTATCGCGATGTGGAAGAGCTAGCGGCTAGCGGCATGTGGCATGGCCGGGAGGGCTCGGCGCGTCTCATGGTGCCCATCGGCATCGATACGGTGGGCCAGCCCGTCACGGTGGATCTCAAGGAATCTGCCCACGGCGGTATGGGGCCGCACGGCCTGTGCATCGGCGCGACTGGCAGCGGAAAGTCAGAACTGCTGCGCACCCTTGTCACCGCGTTGGCGGCTACCCATAGTCCGGACGAGCTTAACCTCGTGCTCGTGGATTTCAAGGGCGGTGCGACATTCTTAGGATGCGACCGCCTGCCGCATACTTCCGCGGTGATTACCAACCTGGAGGAGGAATCTACGCTGGTAGAGCGCATGTACGATGCCATCTCCGGCGAGATGAACCGACGCCAAGAGCTGCTGCGCACCGCCGGAAACTTTGCCAATGTCAGTGAGTACAACGCTTCTGCCACCGCCGTGCGTGAGCACGGGCCCTTGCCGGCCTTGGTTATCGTCGTCGATGAGTTCTCGGAGCTTTTGGGCCAGCACCCGGACTTCGCGGAACTCTTCGTCGCCGTCGGCCGCTTGGGGCGCAGTCTCCACGTGCACCTGCTTTTGGCCTCCCAAAGGCTCGAAGAAGGCCGCTTGCGGGGGCTAGATTCCCACTTGTCCTACCGAATCGGCCTGAAAACCTTCTCCTCAGCGGAATCCCGCCAAGTATTGGGCGTGACCGATGCGTACCACCTGCCCGGCCAGCCCGGCGCGGGCTACCTCAAATCCGATGCTGAAGCCTTGACCCGCTTCCAAGCCTCCTACGTGTCTGGGCCCCTGCCGCGCCGGGCGCTTGCCGAGGATTCCGGGGACCACCCCGCTCCAACCCGCGGCCGCGTGCAGCTCTTCCATGGCTGGTCCCAGGAAGAGGACAATACTAGCGCTGCGGTGGTTCTCGATGACTCCACCACTGTGCTTACCGAGGTCGTTCGCGCCGCGGCGGAAGAGGCCCACATGCGCGATCAATCGGCGCACCGCATCTGGCTACCGCCGCTACCGCCGGTCATTGAGCTATCCGCGCTGCCAGGGCTTTCCGGTGTACATGCCGCGGGTGCAGAATCGCTCGCAGCGGATCAAAGGCAGCTGTGCGCGCCCATCGGCATTATCGATAGGCCGTATTACCAACGCCAGGATGAGCTGATTATTGATTTCACCCAGCACGGCGGACACATGGCACTGTGCGGTGGCCCGCAGTCCGGTAAATCGAGTGCGCTGCGCACGATCGTCTCTGCGCTAGCTCTACGGCATGACCCGCAGACGGCACGCTTCTACGTCATCGATCTTGGCGGCGGTCAGCTAACGTCCCTAGAGCGCCTGCCCCACGTAGCCGGAGTTGCCGGGCGCGAGGAGGGCGAAAAGGTACGGCGCATCGTCGACGAAGTAGCTGGGTTTATCCGCCGCCCAGAACGGTGCGCAACCTTCCTTGTCATTGATGGCTGGCACCACATTGGTACCTCCAACGCCGAGTTTGAAGACATAGCGGAGAAGGTCACCGAGATCGTCGCCGATGGTGCCTCCGCCCACGTGCATGTCATCATTGCCACTTCGCGGTGGACCACGATGCGCCCGGCTATCCGCGACCTCATTGCCAATCGCCTCGAGCTGCGCCTGGGTGAGGCTTTGGATTCGCTCATCGACCGCAAACTACAGCACAAGCTCCCCAGCGCGCCGGGCCGCGGGCTCACCTTGGCGGGTGAGAATATGCTCTTAGCTCGCACCTCCAACCAGGACATCGCCCACATCTGCCGCGTGCATGCTGCGGCTGACCCAGTTCCACAGCTCAAGATGCTGCCCGCCGTGCTTACTCCGTCCGCCCTCGCGGCTCAAGAGGGCGTGCCCACCGGCGAGATCACCTGGGGCATCGGCGGGCGCGACCTCGATACGCTGACCTGGAATCCGTCTCGTGAACCGCACCTTGTGGCAATCCGGGCGCAGGGCTGTGGCAAGTCCACCTTCCTGGCGCAGATCATGCGCGGCATTAGCGACTTTGCGCGGGAAGACGCCCGGCTCGTCGTCATCGACCAGCGCCGAGCCCACCTGGGAACCTTGGACCAGAACATGGTTGCTGCCTACGCCGCGACGCAGTCGAGTGCGCAAGAGACCATTGTCGATACTGTCCGGACCCTGGAATCTCGCCTGCCTGGCCCGGGCATTACCCCGGCGCAGCTCGCCGCACGAGATTGGTGGCAGGGCCCAGACATTTACCTAGTCATCGATGATGCGGACCTGCTAAGCGATATCGCTCTCTCGCCGCTATTGGAGTTGCTTCCCCATGCCCGCGACATTGGCCTGCACCTTGTTATCGCTCGCAAGTCCGGCGGCATCGGCCGTGCCCTCTTTGGCCAATTCTTTTCCGCGGTGCGCGATCTGCAGCCGGCGCTGCTGCTTTTCGACGCCGACCGGGACGAAGGAACCATCTTCGGACTCAAGCCCTGCCACCAACCACCCGGCCGCGGTCAGTGGAGCATCCGCGGTGAAAACCTCGGCGTCGCCCAAGCGGTGTACCTAGAAGGAGAAAAGTAAATGACCACCAATCTCAGCGCGAATGCGCCAACCGACACCCCTATCCCTACTGGTGGGGAGACCACCGCCAGCCCCATTACCGTCACCATCTTAGATGCGGCCACCATCTTTGAAGGGCCCGAAACGGTCTACCGCTATGACCTTCCGGGAACCGGCATTGTGGAAGGCTGGGCCTTAGGCCAAGTCATGGATCAGATATCCAAGATGGCGGGATCGTCCTGGCCCGACGTGGAAGCCTGCGTGGTGGCAGACTCTTCCGGCACGGGCATTGCGCAGGAAGCTACCACCATCATTTGCCGGCAATTGGAAGTCACCGGGGTGCGCCTCTTCGACTCAGAACCAGCCATCTCCCCGCCAGCAGCCCCAGACCCACCCGCTCCGCGTTCACATCCAGTCAGCGATGCCTCAGAATCGGCACCGCCCACCGCTGTGATGGAGATGCCTGCCTACGACGAGCCGGTAACGCCACGTTGGACCGACCGCCTGCGCGGTTGGCTCGGGGCCATTGATATCTTTCATGTCGCAATCGCGGTGGTCATCATCGCCGTGGCCGGAGCTTCCTGGTGGGCTATCGGTGCCCAGGCTTCCGGTGATGGTGACGCCGCTTCGGATACAGTGCGCCCGCAACCGCGCGCCGCCGAGCCAAGCCGCGAGAACGCAACAGAGTCCGCGCTGGCCTCGCCACAGCCGGGTACGGCGGGTGCGCCGGAATCCGGCAGTGACGAATTGAGCCCAGGTGAAAAGCGCTTAGACGTGGAGGGAATGTCAGTAGTCGTCCCCAGTGGGTTCCACACCAAGGTGGAAGATGGCCTGGTCACCGCCACCGGGGAAGACCCGAACCTACGCATCCTGCTGGCGGCGGATGAGATGTTTAACGTGCCGGCGGATGCCTTGTTTAAAGAAATTCACGCGCAGGTTGACGAAGATCCAGCGCTTCGCGATGCCACCGATGAGGCCGGGCGACTGACCTATACCGAAGACCCTGGGGACGGCTCCTTGGTGGAATGGACTACCTGGGAAGACCGTGGGCACCAGATGTCCGTGGGGTGCCATACCCGGCATAACTCCAACGCCGTTCAAAAAGCGGCTTGCCGTATGGCCACGGAAAGCCTAGTCAAAAAATAGTCTTAAAAACTTTGCCTAGCCGGGAACCGTTTGGCGGAAAGTTCAGTCCAATAAAGGTGAGAAAGCACAGATGCGAAGCACAGCTGCTTTTTCGGGGGAAATACACACAATCTCATCCGCCCTAAGGAGGGGCGCACTCTTATGTCTCAGACTTTCAAGACACAAGCCGATGTCATGATTGCCACCGCCGGCAAAGTCGATAACACCAATGATGAAGTCCAAGGTGAGCTCACCCGCCTGCAGGGCGTCGTCGACTCCGTCCGCGGCAGCTGGGCCGGCCAGGCGCAGGTCTCCTTCGATGACCTGATGCAGCGCTACAACACCTCTGCGCAGCAGCTGCGCGAGGCCTTGGCTTCTATCTCTGACAATATCCGCAGCAATGCCCACAATTTCGACAACGTGGAAGCAGAAAACACCCAGGCCTTCTCCAACGTGGGCGGCGGGCTCGCCCTCTAAACCGCACCGCACACTTCACTACTCCGCAGCCTCAAAGCTATAGATTCACAGAAGGGAATCCATCACCACATGTCCGAGATCAAGTACGAATTCGGTGCCATTTCTTCCGCCGCAGCCGATATCAACGCCACCTCTGGTCGCATCAACAGCACTCTGGCAGATCTGAAGGCGCGCCTGCAGCCGATGGTGAGCACCTGGGAAGGCGAGTCCGCCGTGGCTTATAACCAAGCACAGGCCAAGTGGGATAAGGCGTCGCAAGAACTCAACACCGTGCTCGCCACCATCTCCAAGACCGTCTCGCAGGGCAACGATGCAATGAGCGACGTCAATCGTCGCGCCGCCGCAAGCTGGGGCTAAATCCACACCCTGTTCGCACAGTTCTACGCTGTCCCCGTCGGAGCTGCGGTGCCACTGACCACACCCGCGTGGCAGGAGGCGGACGCAGCCGCAGCCTCGACCAAGAAACCAGCGTGAATACTCCTTTTCTAGTTCTTTTCTCTTGCTATCTCTTCCATTCTTTGAAGTCGTACCTTTCTAGTCCGTACCCACGAGCCGGCACCTCCCGTTTGAGCCGCGGAAGGTGCCGGTTTCGGTGTTTTGGTCTTTGGGCAGGTGAGCAAGTAGGGTAGGAAACCTATGTGTTCGCTCGTCGGCAAGCAGCTGGCGAAGCGCTCTCTGCAGGTCTCCACCGGCCGCTGTACGGGAGTGAATGGATGCTTAGCGCTGGCCGGCAGTTCCGAGACAGACTTTCAAGGAGTCAAATTGTCTACTTTCCACCCAAAGAGCGGTGACATCACCCGCAAGTGGTACGTCATCGACGCTACTGATGTGGTGCTGGGCAAGCTCGCTTCCACCGTTGCAGACCTGCTGCGCGGCAAGCACAAGCCACAGTTCGCACCGAACGTTGACGCTGGTGACCACGTCATCATCATCAACGCTGACAAGATCCACGTTTCTTCCAACAAGCGCGGCCGTGAGATGCGCTACCGCCACTCCGGTTACCCGGGCGGCCTGAAGTCCATGACCCTGGGTCAGTCTTTGGACGCCAACCCGGTTCGCGTTATCGAAGAATCCGTTGCCGGCATGATGCCGCACAACAAGCTCTCCCGCGCTTCCATCAAGAAGCTGCACGTCTTCGCAGGCGAAGAGCACCCGTACGCCGGCCAGAAGCCGGAAACCTTCGAGTTTAAGCAGGTGGCACAGTAATGTCTGAGCAGAACATCGACAACAACGTAGCCGACGCTGCTGACATCGCTGCAGCAAGCGCCGCTACCGAAGAGTTCACCAACACCATCGGTGATTCCATTGCACCGGCCGAGACCGAAGAGGTCGAGGCTGCCGCTCCGGTACACGAGGGCCCGATCCAGACCGTCGGTCGCCGTAAGCGCGCCGTCGCACGTGTTCGCCTCGTTGCTGGCTCCGGCCAGATTGTGGTTAACGGCCGCGAGTTCGGCGAGTACTTCCCGAACAAGCTGCACCAGCAGGACATCCTCACTCCGCTGACCCTGCTGGAGCGCGAGAACCAGTTCGACCTCAAGGTCACCGTTAACGGCGGCGGCCCAACCGGTCAGGCTGGCGCCCTGCGTCTGGCTATCGCTCGTGCACTGAACATCTACAACCCGGCTGACCGCACCGCCCTCAAGAAGGCTGGTCTGCTCACCCGAGATGCTCGTGCAGTTGAGCGTAAGAAGGCCGGTCTGCACAAGGCACGTCGCGCACCGCAGTACTCCAAGCGTTAATCTCGCTTCTACTGCGCGCGCAAGCGCTACGCAAAGCCGCTGCTTCCTTTGGGAGGCGGCGGCCTTCGTCGTTTTATGGAGCGCGGAAGGAGGGAATGTCGCTCATTCCGTCGATAAACCAAAAGCTTGCCTCCGCCTAAACCGCCCCAACATGCAATCGATGGGCACAGGAGTGCATAATTGACTGCATGTCTCGACTTTTTGGAACCGATGGCGTTCGCGGCCTCGCGAACAAGAAGCTGACCCCAATTCTGGCCTTGCAACTAGGCCAGGCCGCTGCGGAGGTATTTACCGCCAAGCGTGAATCCTACGAGCGCCAGCCGCTGGCCATTATTGGCCGCGACCCACGTGTTTCTGGCGAGATGCTGGATGCGGCGATTGCGTCCGGTCTGGCTTCCCGCGGCGTGGACGTGGTGCGCGTAGGCGTGCTGCCAACCCCAGCAATTGCTTACCTGACGGATGATTATGGTGCGGATTTGGGCGTGATGATTTCCGCCTCCCACAACCCGATGCCAGACAACGGCATCAAGTTCTTCTCCGCAGGTGGCAAGAAGCTGCCGGACGAGGTAGAAGATCAGATTCAGGCCACCATGGAAAACCTCACCGAGGATGGCCCGACTGGCACCAAGCTGGGCCGCATCATCTCGGAGGCCCCAGACGGACGCGAGCGCTACCTCAACCACTTGAAGGAAGTAGTCTCCACCGACCTCAGCGGCATCAAGGTGGTCGTAGATACCGCCAATGGTGCGGCCTCCAAGGTTGCTCCGATCGCCTACGAGGCGGCTGGCGCAGAGGTTATTGCTATCCACAACAAGCCGAATGCTTTCAATATCAATGAGGACTGCGGTTCGACACACATTGAAAAGGCCCAGGAGGCCGTCGTCGAGCATGGCGCCGATCTGGGCCTGGCACACGATGGCGACGCTGACCGCTGCCTGGCTGTGGATGCCGAGGGCAATGTTGTTGACGGTGACCAGATTATGGCACTGCTGGCCGTAGGCATGAAGGAGGATAATGACCTGCGCTACAACACCCTGGTAGCAACCGTCATGTCTAACCTGGGCCTGAAGCTAGCCATGCAGGAACAAGGCATTGAGGTGCGTCACACCGCAGTAGGCGACCGCTATGTTCTGGAAGAGCTCAACCGCGGCGATTTCTCCTTGGGCGGCGAGCAGTCTGGCCACGTCGTGTTGCCAGATGATTGCACGACTGGCGACGGCACGCTTACTGGCCTGTCCATCATGGCTCGCATGGCCAAGTCCGGGAAGTCCCTAAAGGAATTAGCATCGGTGATGACCGTGCTGCCGCAGGTGCTCATTAACGTGCCGGTTTCTGATAAGGGCGTCATCATGGACGCCCCCGAAGTACAAGAAGCCATTGCCCAGGCCGAGGAAGAACTTGGCGAAACCGGCCGCGTCCTGTTGCGCCCCTCCGGCACTGAGGAGGTTTTCCGCGTCATGGTGGAGGCCGCCGATAAGGAGCAGGCTCGCAAGGTTGCCGGGAGGCTTTCCGCCATCGTTTCCTCGGTCTAGGACAACCGCCGGGGCGGAAGAATTTTGGCCTCCTAGGGAACCATTTGGCGCAATCCCCAGTCCAATGAAGGTGAGAACTTTTACCGCATATGGATTTGGGGGAATACACCAGTGTCTGAGGTTTTTCTTCGCCCCTCGGAGGCGATGTCCGCACTACGGCAGGTCGTAGCCGATAACGATGAGCAACGCGATGCCCACCGGGCCGAGGTACCGGATTTTCCGGTGGCCGCGGCTGGGCGCAACTTTGGCGGCCACGGTGAGCGCATTCGTGATGTCTTGGCGCGCATCCATGAGCGCGGCGGGCAGAGGTTGGATAATTTATCCGCCACCGCCCACGCCGCCCATGAACAGGTGCGCGCCTTTGCCGATTTTGATGAGTCCTTCGGCAGCTCCTTTGCGCGCGGCGGGGAGGCGAACAAGTGAGTACGCTGACCAAATCCTTGTTGGGGGACTATTCCAACGCGATTTCCCAATTCCAATTCGCATGCTTGGGAAGCTACCCGGGCCCCAGCATGCCGATGAATTTACTGGGGGAGTTAGTCGGTGCGGTCGATGGCATCGCGCCCGAAAACCTGGTGAAAAACACCGTCACGGCGGTGGGCGGTAATCGCCCGAAGGGAGGCGGTGCTGGACTAGCGGGCTATTTGCAGCAGGATGATTCCGAGGTTGCTCAGGGCGCCATGCGGGAGCACCTGTGCGGCGTGCAGGAAGACTTCGACATTGACCGCCAAGATGCCGCACATCTCACCAGCTCGGCGGAGCAGTGCTCGGGCGCTATTGCCGACGTCGTCGATGTCTCCGACACCGCCCTTACCGAGCTCATCTCTGCGGTCATCCCATTGCTGAATATCTTGTCCATGGTGGCCACCAAGCACCCGCTGGCCCGGTTTATCATCCCGATTCTTTCCACCATCGGCGGGCGCGTTATCGAAGAGACGAATCACAATATCGCTAGCACCTGCCGCGACCGCGATGATGCGATTGAGTCCTGCTATAACGAGTTTGAATCGCGCTGCGAATGCGTCTGTGAGCGTCCGATGCCGGAAGAATGCCCGACGCCGGCTAAGCCTGCAGATGGTGCCTGCCCTGCACCGGTAGAGCAATGCCCGGACACTCCTATTCCCACTAAGCCGACGCCGAAGGAAGAATGCCCGCCCCCGCCCTCGCAGCCCACCGAGCCGGCCCAAGTGGAGTGCCCTCCAGAACCCACGCCTCCTTCGCCACCACCAGTTCCACCAAGGGAATGCCCCGAACCGGAGCCGGAGCGGACTAGCACACCTAGTCCCGAGCCTTCAGCCAAGACGGAAGTGCACACGGAGATCACTGCAGAACACGGTCTCGGCTGCCATTGCCAAGAGTGCATCGAGCAATCATTTACCGAGCGTTCATCGCAGTTCCAGCGCGAAGTAGAGATAACTAGGCCGGCACAGGCGGAGATCATTCCGCCGCAGGAGCCGCCAGAACAGCCACAGCAAGTAGAAGAGCCGTGCCCGGAACCTGAACCTCAGCCAGAGCCGAAACCTAAACCAGACTTGGATACGGAGCCCGCTTCTGAATCGGGCGCAGGCGAGGAAACGCTCTGCCCAGAAAGTACCGCGGAAAGTACCGAAGAATGTGTGGAAACGACCCAAACCAGCTCAGAAGGCTGTGGAATTGAATCCTCCTGCAGTGGCAGCCTCGGCATGGTGGGGGCCGGAATCGCTTTGGTAGGCGTGGGACTCATTGTGGAAGGCGCGGCGCAGTGCTTGGAGATCATGTCGGAGGCGGATTGCCCAGTGCAGGAACCTGAACCGGACCCCGTTCCTGAGGCGGAGCTTGAGCCAGAACCTGATCCCTGCCCGGAACCTAAACCAGAGCCAGAGCCAGAGCCCAAACCGGAGCCAATTGGTGATGATGGCGTCATGACTCCGCCTCCTGAGCTGTCTCAGGTAGAGGAGCCAACGCCGCCACCAGAGAAGGTGGCACACCTCCCGGCGTCCGGTCCAGCGGAGGCGCCGGCATCGCCACCAGCCCCAGCTCCTGAACCAGCACCGCAGCCGACTCCAGAAGAAGCCTCAGCGCCGGCGCCAGCACCGGCACCAGCACCGCAGCAGGAGGCGGCGCCCGCGCCAGAAGAACCAACCATTAAGGCACGAAAGGCAGGTCAGTGGTAATGAATAACGACTTCGCAGAATTTGCGCAGGGCTTTCGGGAAAGGACGGCTAAACGCCTGCTGGAATTTGAAAAAACGCTGGCGAAAGCGCAGGACGAGCTAGAAAAGTCCGCGGATAAAGCCATGCAGGAGGCGCGAAGGGAGGAGGGCCAGGTGGGGCGTCGGCAAGCGGCGGCGGTGCCAAGGCCCCGATATGGCGCTGCCCCAGCGCGCTCACGGAACGCGTCGGGGCAGGTGCAATCTGTGCTGCGGCGGGGTTAATTACTTAGGCGTCGCGGGTGACGCCTGCGCGCTCGGCCAAGTCCTCGCCTACGAGGCTTTGGACCTTCTTCGCGCTGGCCTCTGGATCCGTAAAGGCGTCATAGGTGGAATCGCCATTGAGGGTGGCCAGCAAGAATCCGGTGACCAAACCGCGGGCGATTTCGGTGGGGCCGGATTGGAATGCGTCGGTTCCGATGGCCAGCTTGCGCAGGCGATCCTCGGTAAAGCCAGCGTGACTGCCCTTGTCGATGGCGCGGAAGCAGACTGGGCCATTCCAGTTATAGGCCAGCTTGGCGGGGTTGCCGGCATTGAAAATGTCTTCCTGGCCGGCGCCAATGACCAAGCCCGGGGTATTAATGCGGCGGGCCGCCTGCACCGCAGACGGCGCGGTGATGGAAGGGTAAATGGCGGCGACGGCGGCGACCTTCTGGTTATCCAAGGCGCCAAGCACGGCCGTACCACCGCCCATGCCGTGGCCAATCATGCCGAGCTTGCCCGGGGAGACCGTAATATTTCCGGTGCCAAGTTTTACCCCAGCGGCAATCTGCAGCGCGGATTCCATATCCGCGGCCAGGTTGCGGTGGTTGGGGAAGGGGCCGGTCTCGGAATCGGGGGCTACCACGACGATGCCCCAGCTGGCCAAGTGGCGCAGGGTGGCGTGGTAATCCTTAATCTTGTGCATCCAGTCATGGCCAAAGGCCACGGCGGGCAGGCTTTGGCCCTCCGCGGGGGTATAAACCTTGCCAGTGATTCCGGCATAGTCAAGGTCGCCAACCAAAACTCGGTTGCGACCACGCTTCGACAACGTTGCTAGATGTTTATTCAAATTCGCAGACACGCATTCCAGGATAGATGAAGATCACCCGCTAGGCGGGAAAGGGTGCGGGTTTATCTGAGAAATGTCTGCGCAGTATCCAGCCGAGCCACGGGTGTGGTGGAAAGGCTTTCCTAAGCCCCTCCTAACTTGCGCGCCTGTGCGCAGGGGAGTGCAATGTGTGGGCAACTACATACTCTATTTTTCTGGGAAGGCGGGCTGCGGTACATGACTACCGGCGTCGTTGATGTGGAAGAACTTTCTAACCGCTACGGGATGGAGGTAAAAACCGAGGTTATTGACCGCGTGGCGCATGCCTCCGATGCCTCGCACTACCTGTACACCCCCAAGGCAGTCATCGAGGCTCGCTCCGCCGAGCACGTGGCCGCCATCTTTCGTGCGGGCCGACAGCAGAATGTTCCGGTAACCCTGCGCTCCGGCGGCACGTCCCTTGCCGGCCAGGCATCTGGCGATGGTTACCTGGTGGACGTGCGCAAGCACTTCCGCGGCATCGAGGTATTGGATGAGGGCAAGCGCGTGCGCGTCCAGCCTGGTGCGACGGTGCGCCAGGTTAATGCTCGGTTGGGCCTGCGCAACCGCAAGCTCGGCCCGGATCCGGCGAGCGAGTCTGCCTGCACCATTGGCGGCGTGGTAGCCAATAACTCTTCCGGCATGGCCTGCGGCACTGAGCTCAATACTTATAACACCCTGGAATC
Source organism: Corynebacterium marquesiae (assembly GCF_030229635.1). Taxonomy (NCBI): domain Bacteria; kingdom Bacillati; phylum Actinomycetota; class Actinomycetes; order Mycobacteriales; family Corynebacteriaceae; genus Corynebacterium; species Corynebacterium marquesiae. The sequence goes on along the minus strand of NZ_JASPII010000007.1, from coordinate 49,757 downwards.
GCTGATCTTCGTGCTGCCCACCGGCACCGTGATTAACACCGCCGATCCGGACGCCGACCGACAGTTTCAGGAGCAGGAGCCGGAGCTGGTGGACACGCTTATCCGCCTGCAGCGCCGCGTGCGCGGTAATCAAGAGTCCGTGGATATTATCCGCCGCCACTTCCAGCTGAAAAACACGATGGGCTATGGCCTCAATTCCTTCCTGGACTTTGATAGCCCGGTCAAACTTTTTGAGCACTTGCTTATCGGGTCGGAAGGAACCCTGGCCTTTATTGCGGAAGCGGTTTTCCGCACTGTGCCGATTTCTAAGCTGACTACCACCACGGTGGCGGTATTTGATGATCTCACCGCTGCCACCAAGTCCCTGCCGGCTCTGCTGGATACCGGGGCGGCCACCTTGGAGCTAATGGACTCCGCTTCTATTCGCGTGGGCCAAGGCTTTGACAAGGTTCCGCAGGCCATCACCGGTTTCGATGTGGACAAGCAGGCCGCACTGCTCATCGAATACCATGCGGATGCAGAAGAGGAGTTGCGCGATAAGGAGGGCAAGGGCTCGCAGCTCTTGCGCGAGCTGCCATTGCAGTCTCCGGCCGCTTTCTCTGCAGACACCGCCGCTCGCAATGCTGCGTGGAACTTCCGCAAGGGCCTCTACGCCCAAGTAGCAGAGGCACGCCCGTCCGGTACGACGGCCCTTTTGGAAGACATCGTGGTACCCGTCGGCGATCTGGCGGATACGTGTTCTTCGCTGCAGGAACTCTTTACCCGCTATGGCTATGACGATGCTGTCATTTTCGGCCACGCCAAGGACGGCAATATCCACTTCTTGCTTACGGACCGCTTTGAAGGCGATGCCGCCATCGGTCGGTATAACGACTTCAATGAGGGCATGGTGGACTTGGTCCTCTCCGCCGAGGGCAACCTCAAGGCAGAACACGGCACCGGCCGCGCCATGGCGCCGTATGTGCGCCGCCAATACGGCGACGAACTCTATGCGGTCATGCAGGAACTCAAGTGGGCCTGCGATCCCACCAACACGATGAACCCGGGCGTCATCTTGGATGATGATCCGGATGCGCACATCAAAAACATCAAGCTCAACCCCACGGTGGAAGAGGAAGTGGACCGCTGCGTGGAGTGCGGCTATTGCGAGCCGGTTTGCCCGTCGCGCGATCTCACGCTTACCCCACGCCAACGCATTGTGGTGCGCCGTGCCCGCAAGCGCGCGGAAGAAGCCGGCGATAGCCAGCTCGTAGCCGAGCTGGATGAGGCCTATGAATACATGGGCATCGAGACCTGCGCGGTGGATTCCATGTGCCGCACCGCCTGCCCAGTAGGCATCGATACCGGCAAGTTCATCAAGCGCCTGCGCCGCGAGGAGGCGCAACCAGCGCAGCAGAAGCTATGGGGCGCGGCCGCTAAGAACTGGCAGGTAGTCAGCCAAGGCGCCGGGCTGGCGCTGACCGGCGCGCACTTGCTTCCCACCGAGCTGGTCAAGAAGGTTACCGACGTGGGCCGTAGCCTCATCGGCACCGATAACCTGCCGCAGTACCAGCCGGAGCTGGGCAAGGGCGGCAAGTCCCGCGGCCGCTTGGCCGGGCGCGTGGGCGACCGCTACGCGCAGACCACCGGCATCTACCTGCCAGCATGCGTGAACACCATGTTTGGCCCGCAGGGCGGCGGCAAGGGCACTACCGATTCCTTCGTGGCTCTCTTGGAGCGCGCCGGGGTAGCGCTGGAGGTTCCGGCGGGCATCGACAAGCTCTGCTGTGGCACCCCATGGGCGTCTAAGGGCATGCAAGCCGGCCACGATGCAATGGAACAGCGCGTGCGCGATGTCGTCATGGAGGCCACCGATGGTGCGCGCCTGCCGGTCATCGTGGACGCCAGCAGCTGCACCGCCGGATTTAAGGACATGCTGGAGTCGGTAGGCATTACCGTCATCGACGCCATTAGCTTTACGGCCGATACCCTCCTGCCGCAGCTTGCGGTCAAGAACCCCGCGGCCTCCGTGACCGTGCACCCCACCTGCTCTGCTTTCCAGCTGGGCATGATGGAGGACGTAGAAAAGGTAGCCCGTGCCGCAGCGACCGAGGTCCACATTCCTACTGACTGGAATTGCTGTGGTTATGCTGGCGACCGCGGCATGCTCCACCCAGAGCTTACAGAAGCCGCTACCCGCGCCGAGGCAGCGCAAGTCAAGGAAATCGGGGCGCAGTATCACGCCTCGACCAACCGCACCTGCGAGCTCGGCCTGACCCGTGCTACCGGCGAGGATTATCACCACATTCTGGAGCTTTTGGAGCAGGCGACGCGCTAGTTTTCCCAGCGCACTAGCGGGTGGGGGCTAGGCCCCGCTTGCCGACGCCCCGCCCGCCTAGAGGTCTGCCTCTCGTGCTGTAAAATCAGCAACCATGTGTGGAATTGTTGGATATGTTGGTCACGCTGGTGGTGACCGTGATTACTTCGCCCTCGACGTAGTTCTGGAAGGGCTGCGCCGTTTGGAATACCGCGGCTATGACTCCGCTGGCGTAGCAATGTACGCCGACGGGGACATCAGCTGGCGCAAGAAGGCCGGTAAGGTCGCTGCGCTGGATGCTGAGATTGAGGCCCGCCCGTTGCCAGACTCCGTGCTGGGCATTGGCCATACCCGCTGGGCTACCCATGGTGGCCCTACCGACCTGAATGCGCACCCGCACGTGGTCGATGGCGGAAAGCTCGCCGTGGTGCACAACGGCATCATCGAGAACTTTGCCGAGCTTAAGTCCGAGCTTTTGAACAAGGGCTATAACTTCGTTTCCGAGACCGACACTGAGGTTGCCGCTACGTTGCTGGGCGATGTCTTCCACAACGAGGCCGCTGGTGACCTCACCAAGGCAATGCAGCTGACCTGTTCCCGCCTGGAGGGCGCATTCACCCTGCTGGCCATCCACGCCGAGCAGGCCGATCGCATCGTTGCCGCTCGCCGTGACTCGCCGCTGGTTATCGGCCTGGGCGAGGGCGAAAACTTCCTCGGCTCCGACGTATCCGGCTTCATCGATTACACCAAGTCCGCCGTGGAGATGGACAACGACCAGGTCGTGACAATCACCGCCGACGAGGTGGAAATCACCGATTATGAGGGCAACCCTGCACAGGGCAAGCCTTTTGAAATCAAGTGGGATGCCGCCGCTGCCGAAAAGGGTGGCTTCGATTCCTTCATGGAAAAGGAAATCCACGACCAGCCCGCCGCCGTGCGCGATACCCTCCTCGGCCGCTTTGATGAACAGGGCCAGCTGGCTCTCGATGATCTGCGCATCGATGAGACCGTTTTGAAGTCCATCGACAAGATTATCGTCATTGCCTGCGGTACCGCCGCCTACGCCGGCCACGTGGCACGCTATGCCATCGAGCACTGGTGTCGCATTCCTACCGAGGTTGAGCTCGCCCACGAGTTCCGCTACCGCGATCCGATTGTGAACGAGAAGACCCTCGTTGTTGCACTTTCCCAGTCCGGCGAGACCATGGATACCTTGATGGCCGTGCGCCACGCTCGCCAGCAGGGCGCCAAGGTCATTGCCATCTGCAATACCCAGGGTTCGTCCATCCCGCGCGAATCCGATGCCGCGCTCTACACCCACGCCGGTCCGGAAATCGCCGTGGCCTCCACCAAGGCCTTCCTGGCGCAGATTACCGCTACCTACCTGCTCGGCCTCTACCTGGCCCAGCTGCGCGGCAACATGTTCGCCGATGAAATCCAGAGCGTTCTCGCTGAGCTGCGTCACATGCCGGACAAGGTCCAAAACGTCATCGACGAAGAGGACCAGGTGGCCAGCCTGGCCAACTCCATGAAGGATGCGGAATCCGTGCTCTTCTTGGGCCGCCACGTCGGCTTCCCTGTAGCTCTTGAGGGCGCGCTTAAGCTCAAGGAGATCGCCTACCTGCACGCCGAGGGCTTTGCCGCCGGCGAGCTCAAGCATGGCCCGATTGCGCTGATTGAAGAAGGCCAGCCGGTCTTCGTCATCGTGCCGTCCCCGCGCGGCCGCGACTCCCTGCACTCCAAGGTCGTCTCCAATATCCAGGAGATCCGCGCCCGTGGTGCCATTACCATCGTGATTGCGGAAGAGGGCGATACCGCCGTGGAGGATTACGCTAACCACGTCATCCGCATCCCGAAGGCGCCGACCCTCATGCAGCCGCTGCTGGCCACCGTGCCGCTGCAAATTTTTGCTGCCCATGTAGCTAAGTCCAAGGGCTACGACGTTGACCAGCCGCGTAACCTAGCCAAGTCCGTGACCGTGGAGTAATCCACGCCGAACGGTACTAGCTAACCCTCCTTTCCCGCCGCGTAGCTTGCGCGGCAGGAAAGGAGGCTTTTCTGTTGCGCACAGATCTTCCCGGGCACGATGCTGGTGCACGGGCCATACCCTGCCCGAATTCAGCACAAGGGTGAGCAGTGGCACAATGGTGGGCATGCTGAAAACCACGATTGATCTCTCCGCTATTGCGCACAACGTCCGCCTCATCAAGGAAAAGGTGGGGCCTGAGGTCAAGCTGATGTGCGTGGTCAAGGCCGACGCCTATGGGCATGGCGCGGCCAAGGTTGTGCCGGTGATGGCGCGCGCCGGCGCAGATTGCTTTGGCGTGGCCACCCTGCGGGAGGCCGTGAAGCTGCGCCGTGTGGGCGTGGATGCGCCCATCGTGGCGTGGATTTGGCAAACAGATGAAATCCTCGAAGAAGCCTTGGCCAATGGAATCGAGGTAGCGGTCAACTCCCTTGAGCAGGCGCATAAGCTGGTCAAGGCCGATTTTCCTGCTGAGGTATACGTCAAGGTGGAAACCGGTATGCATCGCGCCGGCGTGGATGAGGACGATTGGGCAGAGACCTTTAAGGTGCTGCGCGATGCTCCACGTATCAAGGTACTCGGCCTCATGTCCCATTTTGCGTGTGCCGATGAGCCGGATAATCCGCACAATGATGCCCAGGAGGAGGCGTTTCGCGCGGCCCTGCGGCTCGCGCGCGAGATTGGGCTGGAGTGCCCAGTCAATCACCTGGCCAATTCACCTGCCGTGCTGACGCGCCCTTCCTCCTATTTTGAGCAAGTGCGCGTAGGCGCCGCCTGCTATGGCTTGGAGCCCATCGAAGGGCGTGAGCACGGCCTGCGCCCAGCCATGACCTGGTCCGGGCAGATTTTCAATGTCAAGCCCATTCAACCAGGGGAGGGCACGTGCTACGGATTGACCTGGAAAGCGGATAAGCCGGGATTTTTGGCCACAGTGGATTGTGGTTATGCCGATGGCCTGCCGCGTGGCTACCAGGGCGACCTGCATGTAGGCATTGGTGAGCACCTCTACCCACAGGTAGGCCGTATCTGCATGGATCAGATTGTGGTGGACTTGGGCGAAAACCCCCATGGTGTGGACACAGGGCAAGAAGCCGTGATCTTTGGCAACGGGGGAGTATCGGCCACGGATCTCGCCGCGGCGGCAGGAACCATTAACTATGAGGTAGTGTGCCTGCCCGATGGCCGCACCGAACGCGAATATATAGGAGAAGATGATGCGCAGTAGCTTTCCGGAATCTGGTAGCCGCGACCTATCCACGGTGGAAGAAACCTACGCATTCGGGGAAGAACTGGGTGCAGCGCTTGAAGCCAGCGATGTAGTGATCCTAGATGGGCCGTTGGGGGCTGGAAAGACGACGCTCACGCAGGGCGTCGCCAAGGGCATGCAGGTTAAAGGTCGCGTTACCTCGCCGACCTTTGTGATCGCCCGCGTGCACCGCTCCACTGTGAGTGGGCCAGACCTGGTGCATGTGGATGCCTACCGCCTGCTCGATGAAGGCGGCGCTAATTCTGGGGATCCGTTAGGGGAGCTTGACGCTCTCGACCTAGACACGGAGCTAGAGGACGCCGTGGTCATTGCCGAATGGGGCGGGGGACTAGTAGAGCAGATTGCGGAGCGCTACTTGTTTATCAACATCGACCGTGAGCCGGCGGAATACGCGGATGCAGACGAAGACGTTCGCCGCTTTACATGGTCGTGGCGGGGCGGCCACTAGTACAAATGTCCGCCTAAAGTGCAGATAAGTGATGAATCTCCTACGCGGAGAACTTGCCCCGGGTATAACCAGTACGTAATTCTATTGAGGTGTTGAATTTTCTCGCCTCAAGTCCTTTGCTATCTCTCTTCGTCATCATGGCGGTGGGGCTAGCGATTGGCAAGATTAAGATCTTCGGCATCTCCCTTGGTGCCGCGGCTGCGATGTTCGTGGCACTGGGTCTATCTACTGCCAATCCGGATATCCAAATTCCGCCGCTGGTCTATCAATTTGGCCTGGCGATCTTCGTTTATGCCATTGGCCTTAGCTTCGGGCCTTCCTTTGTCCGCGAGTTTAAAACCCGCGGTTGGAAGCTCACCGTCTTCATGCTGGGCATGCTGGTTATTTTGGTCGCGGTCGGCTATGGCCTTATCCGCGCCTTTGACCTGAGCGCGCCAGAAGCTACCGGTATGTTTGCCGGTTCGCTTTCCTCCACGCCGGGCATGGCCGCCGTGGTGGAAATGGTGGGCGATTCCACCCCGGTCGTCGGTTACTCCTTGGCTTACCCGGGCGCAGTGATCGGCGCGATCCTCGTCGCCGCCATCGGCGCCAAGGTTGTCAAAGCCAACCATGAGGAAGATGCCCGCGAAGAGGGCATGATTCCCGCCGAGCTTGTGGCCAAGGGCGTGCGTTTGACCAAGAACTTTAATGACACCGCTGGCCACATCTACCGCGTTACCGGCCAGACTGTCGTTGCTACCCGTATCGTCTCGGACGAGGAGCGCCACCGCCTGGCTGTTCCGGAAATGCCGTTGTGCGAGGGCGAGGCTTATCTGCTCAATGGCTCAGAAGAGGCCGTCGATAAGGCCATTGAGATTTTGGGTGAAGAATATCCGGTGGAGCTGACCGAGGAAGCTGGTTTGAAGTACGCCCGCATTACCGTGTCCAACCCGGATATTGCTGGCAAGTCGGTCCGCGAGATCAAGGCTCTTGATCACGGCTTTATCATCGCTCGAGTCCGCAAGGGTGATAATGACATTGTTCCGCACCCGGATACGGTGCTTAACTACTCGGACCGTGTTCGCGTAGTAACCAGCCCGAGCCGCCTGCCGTACGTGCGCAAGTACCTCGGTGACTCTGAGGCCGCTTTGGGCAACGCGGACCTGCTGTCCATGTCTATCGGCCTGTCGCTGGGTATGTTGCTCGGCCTCATTCCGATTCCGATGCCGGGCGGTTCCACCTTGCAGCTGGGCTTTGGTGGCGGCCCCGTGGTTGTCGGTCTGCTGCTGGGCTACCTCAACCGTACCGGCCCGTTGAACTGGCAGATGCCATTTCACACGCGCGAAACCATTTCTAATATGGGCCTTACCTTGTTCCTGGCCGGCGTGGGCACCTCGGCCGGCGCCTCCTTCCGCGATGCCCTGACGGATCCGTCCTCCCTGACCATCATGGGTGTGGGCCTTATTATCACCTTGACCTCCGCCATCCTGATCGGCGTCATCGGCATGCTGGTCCTGAAGCTGAAGTGGGACGAGGCCATGGGCTGTGCGGCCGGCATGACCACCAACCCTGCAGTCTTTGCCTATATTCGTGATCAAACCGGCACCGAGCTGGCCGGCCGCGGATGGGCCACGGTCTATCCCACCACAATTATCGGCAAGATCATTGCCTCGCAGGTGCTGCTCCTGCTGTTGCTATAGCGCAATATCTCGCGTTAATTACTCACCCACAGGGTCGCCCGCCTACACTGGCAGGCACTACCCTGTGGGTTTTGTGTTGCGGTTAACCAGGTAGCATCGATTGCCAGAATTACCGCCGCCCGCCTGAAACTTAAACATCTTTTCAAGGAGCCATACTCACCCCATGACTAAATTCGCTCGCAACCTCACCGCCGCCATCATCGCCATCTTTATCGTTGTCATGATGGTTCTTCTTGCCTCCTCCACGCTGCGCGAGGATGACCACTTGGAGGGAAACCTCACCTCCACGCTGGACAAGACACCAAATAACTTGGAATTTATGACCCTCATGCCCACCGATGTTTATGGTGAGGAATACCCCGCCATCGGTTTCATCTGCCCGGGCATGCGCGAGGACAAGGTCAAGGAAGCACAGATCGACACCGAGAACATCACCTTTGAAGATGGTGCGGTGCCTGAAGGCAAGAGCTACGCGGTAGCTATTTCCCAGAGCGCTAAGCCCTTCATCGAAGAGCTGGATCCGGAAAAGGTCGAGGTGTGCGAGATGATTGACATGCAGGTCAAGGCCATGGAGCAGCAGGGCCAGAGCCTTGATGGCGGCGTGCCCATGATCCAGGGCACCCAGCCGCTGGGCTTCCAGCGCGAGGATGGCACCTGGAAGATGGTCGCCTAATGCGCGTCCTCGCGATCGATACGGCTACCACCGCCCTGGTTACCGGGGTAGTGGATACCGCCACTGGGCAGAGCACCGAGCGCGTGTTGGAGGATACCCGCGCGCATAATGAGCTGCTCATTCCTACCATCACCGAGGTCCTCGCAGAGGCGGGCATGGAGTATTCCGACCTCGAAGCGGTGGTCACCGGCGTGGGCCCGGGTCCATTTACCGGGTTGCGCGTGGGTATGGCGACGGCCTCCGCGCTTGCCGACGCCCTTTCTATCCCCCTCCACGGCATCTGCACCCACGATGCCATCGCGGCCGCAGCCGAGCTCGACGTAGATCCTGTCGCCGCGGCCGAGGAAGCGACCGCCTTGGTAGCTACTGACGCCCGCCGCAAAGAGATCTATTGGGCCACTTACCGCGCTACCGACTCCGGTGTGCAGCGCATTTCTGACCCCGCGGTGGCGAAACCGGCCGAACTCGAAGTGGAACTTGCCTCCACCGCGGAAGTCATCATCCCGGACCGCCTTGCTGAGCAACTCCCCGAGAAGCTCGCCGCCCTGCCGCACCGCGCGGCCCATCCGAGTGCGACGGCCCTCGTTGCCGCGGCCGACCTCGAGGCGGAACCGGCTCCCGTCGTGCCGCTGTACCTGCGCCGCCCGGATGCGGTCCCGCCGAAGCAGCAACAGCTTTCTGCCGCCATCCCGAAGGTCGAGCTGTGAAGCTACGCGAGCTAACCCCGGCCGATGCACCTCGGTGCGCCGAACTGGAAGAGGTCCTTTTTCCAGGCGAAACCCCGTGGTCCAGCCGGATTTTCCGGGAAGAAATGGCCCAGCCCTTCAACTTCTATTTCGGGGTGGAAGGTGCGATCGAGGAACCGGAACCCTTGGAACTCCTAGGCTATGCGGGCATCGGCATGATGGGGCCGGCCGCGGACCCGGAGTTTGAAATCCACACCATCGGCGTCGATCCCGCCGCGCAGCGCCGCGGCATCGCGCGGATGATGATGGACAATATCTGCCATATTGCGGATCTCAAGGATGCCCCGGTCTTCCTCGAGGTTCGTGTGGGCAACGATCCCGCCATTGGCCTGTATGAGCGCTACGGCTTTGCCAAGCAGGGGATTCGCAAGAACTATTACCAACCCTCCGGGGCGGATGCGCACGTGATGGTGCGCCCGCGCCAGTCCGAGCGCCCAGAAGATAGCCAAGAAGATTAAGGAGCAGTCATGAAGATCATGGGCATCGAGTCCTCCTGCGATGAAACCGGCGTGGGCATCGTCGAGCTGCGCGAGGACGGCCACATGGAAATCATCGCCAATGCCGTTGCTTCCTCCATGGAGCAGCATGCGCGCTTCGGTGGCGTCGTCCCGGAAATCGCCTCCCGCGCCCACCTTGAGGCCATGCCGCAGGTGATGCAGGCGGCGCTGGATGAGGCGGGCATCGCTAAGCCAGATGCCATCGCCGCCACCGTAGGGCCCGGCCTGGCCGGTGCTTTGCTGGTGGGTGCCTCGTCCGCCAAGGCCTATGCCGCGGCTTGGGGCGTGCCTTTCTACGGCGTTAACCACCTCGGCGGCCACGTTGCCGTGGCCAACCTGGAAGGCGAAGAGCTGCCGCACTCGGTGGCCCTCTTGGTCTCGGGCGGGCATACGCAACTGTTGGAGGTTGAGGCCGTCGGCAAGCCCATGCGCGAGTTGGGCTCTACGCTTGACGACGCCGCAGGTGAAGCCTACGACAAAGTCTCCCGCCTCCTCGGGCTGGGCTACCCGGGCGGCCCGGTGATTGATAAGCTCGCCGCCCGCGGCGAAGCTACCATCGATTTCCCGCGTGGCATGTCCCGTGCCGAGGATCTGCGCGGCCCACACCGCCACGACTTTTCCTTCTCTGGGCTCAAGACCTCCGTGGCCCGCTACGTGGAGCGCGCCGAAAAGGCAGGGGAGACCATCAGCGTGGAAGATGTCTGTGCCAGCTTCCAGGAAGCCGTGGCCGATGTCCTGACCGCCAAGGCCGTGCGTGCCTGCGAGGACACCGGTGCCCGCGTGTTGCTGCTGGGAGGCGGCGTGGCCGCTAATTCCCGCCTGCGCGAGCTGGCCACCGAGCGCTGCGCCGCGGCCGGGGTGGAGCTGCGCGTGCCGCGCTTTTCCCTGTGCACCGATAACGGCGTGATGATCGCGGCCATCGGTGCGCAGCTCATCCACGAAGGTGCCCAGCCCTCTGGTCTCGGCGTAGGCACCGATACCCAGATGGACGTGGAAGAGACGCAGTTAACCTAAAGTTCTTCTCGCTCGCGCTGCAGGTGGGGCGCGGGGCCGGTACTCTAAAGGCGTTCATGCCCTCTTGGCTTTCTGAAGGAGCTTTCTCTCATGACCGTCGGTTTCCTTGTCAACCCTGATCTCACCCGCCGTAAGCTCGAGTTCGAGCTGGAGCACGCCAACCAGTTCCTGGGCGGCACCACCGAGGACCGCGTCTCCGTTGTCTTCCAGGAAGACGGCACCACCTATGCCGCGCTCTACAACCCCGAAGCCAAGGCCGAAGGCGCCGAGCCGAACCCGGTAGCCTCCCTGGCGCGCAACGCGGCTGCCACCGGCAACGCCGCTTTCCTGCAGGACCCCATCCGCTCCATCTGCGGTCCCGTCATTTTCGTTGACGCCGAGGGCGAAGACACCACCATCGATGCCGTTATCGAGTCTGTGGAGCAGGGTATTCGCGCAGTGAAGAACTACCGCGAAGATAACCCGGAGGAATACACCCTCTGGCGCGCGGCCGTTATCAACTCCGATAAGAGCCTCTAAACCCCAGCCCCTCACAGGTAGGGTTCAAGCGCTTTTCGCGCGCCCGTAATACGGTGTTCACATTCTTATGGTGTTCTAGGGAGCCGTACCGCTTCTTCTAAGACTCCAAAGGTGAAAACTGTATGCTTCGTTCATCGCGCTTCGTCGCCTCCTTCGCCACCGCCCTCGCCGCGGGTGGCGCCGCCGCCCTCGTGCCTGCCACCCCGGCGCTGGCTGCTGACTCGCCCATCTACCGCACCATCCTGCAGCCGGGCGAAGATGAATCCCAGGTCATGGTCACTTGGCGCACGAAGTCCAAGGCGGACGAGGTCCTCGAGGTCACCGGCCCAGAAGGCACCACGACCTTCCGCGCCGACGAGCGCGACTTTGGCGCCTTGCTGTACAAGTCCCAGTTCGCCACCGCTACCAACCTGCAGCCGGATACCGAATATTCCTACCGCGTTGGTTCCGAGGAAGGCGGCTGGTCCGAACCAGAGACTTTTAACACCGGCTCCAACGGCGATGACTGGTCCTTCCTTACCTTCGCTGACCCGCAGATCGGCGTGGACCTCAAGGTGGATGACCAAGCCGAACAGTGGCGCAAGACCATCGGTCACGCGGCTTCCCACGTGCCGAATGCCAGCATGATCTGGTCGCTGGGTGACCAGGTGGAGGGGTGGGGCGCGCAGGTACCGCAGTACGATGCGTACTTCTCCGCCCCGGAGATTCGCCACATCCCTACCAATACGGTCCCGGGCAACCACGAGACCTATAACCTCACCATGAAGCACCATGATGAGCACTTCTCCAACCCGCACCAGGCGGACGATATCCGCGACCACTACTTCGAGCGCAATAACGTGCTCTTCATCGGTTTGGACTCCAATGCTTCTTCCGACGCCGATATCGCCCGCCACGAGCAGTTCTTGCGCGAGGCCATCGAATCCCGTGGCACGGATAATGACTGGATCGTCGTCGGCATGCACCACGGCCCATACTCCCAGGGCACCCATTATTTTGATAAGGACGTCACCAACCTGCGCGAGAAGCTCACCCCGGTACTCTCTGAGCTCAACGTCGATGCCGTGCTCTCCGGCCACGACCACATCTACACCCGCAGCCACCTGATGAAGAACAATAAGCCGGTGCTGCCGGAAGAAAAGCCGCAGCGCGGCGATGTTCTCGAGCCCAAGGACGGCGAGGCGTTGTACCTGACCACCACCACCGCAGGTGGCGGCAAGTACTACGACTTCACCGACGTGAATAACAAAAAGCACAAGGGCGCGCGTATGGAGACCATCGATCCAAAGCTTGCCCACGAATCCACCGCCATGTGGCGCCAGGACTACACCGAGGACTACATGCGAGTGGACGTCTCCGATGACAAGCTCACCTTTACCACCTTCAACGAAGGCGATAACACGCTGGTGGACAAGGTTTCCCTCAAGAAGAAGGACCGCGGCGCTGCGCCCGCCGACGACGCCACCGACCCCGCCGATTCCACCGATCCGGATACCCCAGAGGCGCCCAAAGATCCGGAAGGTAGCAGCTCCCTGAGCTCCAGCGATATTTTCGGTGGGCTCAGCTCGAAGAAGTAACTAGCGTCGGCCCACTGGCTAGCGCTCGGTGTGGCGCAGCCACGTCAATACGGCCTTGACCCGCCGGTTGGAGTCCTCGGGCCGAAAGCCGAGCTTCATAAACACATTGGAGACATGCTTGCTTACCGCTCCGGCGGTAAGAACGAGCGTGTCTTCAATTTCTTTATTGCTCAATCCTTGGGCCATAAGCCCCAGTACCTCCCGCTCGCGGGCGGTGAGCTGGGCTAAACCAGTACGCCGCGCTGACAGCAGTGCAGTGACCACCTCGGGGTCCACCACGGTGCCGCCGCGCGCGACCTCGTCTAGCGTGCGCACGAATTCTTCCACATTAGAAACGCGCTCTTTAAGCAGGTATCCGAATCCGCCGTGCTCCAAGAGCCGGTCGAGGTAGCTTGCCGCTACGTATTGGCTGAGCACCACCACCGGCTGGGTGGGATTGGCCGCTCGCAGGTCATGCACGGCGCGCAGGCCGTCGTCGGTCATGGTCGGTGGCATGCGCACATCGGTGATAATCAGGTCAAAATCTTCCTGTCCGGCAATAGCGCGCAGTTTTTCGGCATCCGTGGCCGCCGTAACGCTATGCCCCAGAGCGCTAAGTAGCTGCTCGAGCCCCGCGCGCAGCAGCGCGGAATCTTCCGCCAGTAGTAGTTTCATTCCGCCTCCTTCAGCGGCAATTCGACCTGCAGCCGGCCACCGCGTTCACCCGCAGCCGCGTCATGTGCGGCGGCAAAGCTCACCGTGCCGCCCAGTGCAGCGGCGCGCTCGCGCAAACCGGCGATACCGGTGCCGGTCTCAGCCGGCTCCTTGGCCGTGGGACCGAGGTCAGCTCCGGGGTCGGAGCCGGGGCTGGGGTTAGGTCCGGTTCCATTATCAACGATGTCTAGGCGCAGCGTGTCCCCAAAAGCAACTATTACCGTCGCCTGGGTGGCCGCACCATGCTTGGACGCATTGGTAAGCGCCTCGGCCACCGCGTGGTAAGCCAGCAGGGCAGTGGTTTCATCCACTGAGCGCTCGGCGCCTTCCACGTGTAGTTCGGTCTCCAATCCGGAGTGGGCGAGGAGTTCGTCGAGGGCGGGGATTAATCCGGCGTCGAAAAGCACCTGCGGGGCAATGCCACGCACCGTCGCCCGTAGGGAGGCCAAGGCCAATGAGGCATTATGTTCCGCATCGGCCAAGGCAGGTTGCGCCTCGGGAGGGGCCTGCAATTTCGCCGCGGCCAAATTGAGCTTGAGCGCGGTGAGATACTGCTGTGGGCCATCGTGCAGTTCGCGCTCGATGCGGCGGCGCTCGCCGGAGAAGGCATCGATAAGCGTGGCACGCGAGGCCGCCAACTCCTCGGCCGAGGGGCTCAATGCCAGCCGAGTCAGCGAGGTCGATGCCAAGACCAACAGGCGGTTAAGCCCCACCAATAGAGCCACCAGTAGCGGCGCGGTGAGCCAGCAGGTGAAGAAAATGAGCGGCCGGTTGGAGGTAGACCACTCGCCAAAGGAGAATTCGGTCTTTGGCACGAATGGCGCAATTACCAGCACGCCCGCCGTAAACCCCAAGGCAGTCCACGCGGCAAAGCAGGCAGCCGAAAGCAATAGCTGCACAATAAGGTGATAAAACTGCTGCCAATCAAACCAGCGGCCCGCACGCCGGGGTGGGATCTCCACGCCCATCCACTGCGCACCCAACCGGCCGATAAATTCCGCGGCGCGTCCCACCAGCGGAATCCACGGCAGCATCAGCACCGAAACCACCAACGCCGGGATAAATAGCGCGCCGAGGACAAGGCTCCACGCGCAGGCTTTGAGGGTTCGCATAACCCATGAGCCTAGCCGCCTTAGCCAGGGTGGGGCAGTAGAGCTAGCTCTACCATTTTCCCGGCAGCCCGCCCCATGTCTTTCTGCTACGCGGCCGAGTGGAATCAAAGGCATGTTAAAAGCAGACAACCTCAGCAAGCGCTACGGCCGCCACACCGTGCTCAATCGCGTCACTGTGTCCATCGCCCCGGGCGAATTCGTCGCCATCATGGGGCCTTCCGGCAGCGGTAAAACCACGCTGCTGAACCTGCTATCCGGGCTAGATAAGCCCACTTCCGGCCGAGTCAATGCGCCGGGGCGCACGCAGCGGGCATTTGTATTCCAGGACTATAACCTGCTGGAAGCCCTCACCGCGCAGCGCAATGCCACCTTGACCGCGCGCTTTTCCGGCCGGCGCCCTACACGCGGCAGGGTGGCGGAGGTCTTTGACTCGCTTGGCCTTGCTGGCTTAGAGCGCCGCCTGCCCGGGCAGCTTTCCGGCGGGCAGCAGCAACGCGTGGCCGTCGCCCGGGCACTGCTGGCCCAGGCGCCCTATATATTCGCGGACGAGCCTACAGGCGCGCTTGACGACGCCACCGCATCCACCGTCCTTTTCCACCTGCGCGCCGCCGCCCGCGATGGCGCCAGCGTGGTCATGGTGACTCACTCGCACCTCGCCGCTGAGGCGGCCGACCGGATCATTTCCTTAGAGGAGGTGGCCCATGCTGGTGTGGCTTAAGGACTTACAGTCCAATTGGTTATCGTGGCTGGCCGTGGCGCTGACACTGGTGGTGTCTTCCACCTCGTGCACCCTGGCGCTAGCCATGCTGGTGGCTTCCTCCGGGACCGAAGGAGACCCCGCCGGCCCGCTGGGTGGCACGGTGCTGGGCATGGCCCTGTGCGTGGTGGTGCTGGTGACGCTATCGGAGATACGCCTTATCATCTCCGAGCGCGAGCCGGTCTACCGCTCCTGGCGCATGGTGGGCATGCCTGGGTGGATGATTATCGCCTTCATTCTGGGCCAGGTCGCCGTGGTCAGCGCGGCCGCAGGGGTTCTTGGCGTGCTGCCTGCCCGCCCGCTGCTTGCCCCGTGCGTGCGCGCGCTGCGCAGCGATGGCATCCCCATGCCGGATATCGTCATTACCGGCCAGGTCACCGCCATTGCGGTAGCCGTCTGCATGTCCGCGGCCCTGGTTGGTGCACTGCCTCCACTGCGCCGCGTATTCCGGCCGCGTACTACCGCACACCCGGCCTGGCTTCTGGTGAAGTTCCTGCTTGCGGCCGCGGCCATCGGCGGCACGGTCTATGGGTGCCTGCACATCGAGGACCCCGGCGACCTCCTCTCGGCAGAGATGGGGCTTGTCATCCTCGTCGCCCTCTTCTTACCTTGGCTCATGCCCGGCATCGACCAATGGACCCGCATGGCCGGCATCGCTGGGGCCAACGTGCGCGTGCGCCGGCACTTTTCCACCCCACACATCGTGCCGTGGGTGCTCCTCGGCGGCTTTATCGTCGCCGTCGGCTCGGGCCTGCGCTTTGGAAACGACGCAGGCGCCGGCGGCACCTTGTCCTCGTGGCAGGTCTTCGTCGCCCTTTTAGGGCCGGTCTTTGCACCCAGCATCGTAGGCGCTGTGCTTACCTCGCTGCTCATGCGCGGGCGCATCGCCTCCGATATCCGCGGCCTCACCCTGGCCGGCGCCACCCGCTCGGCCTGGGCCCGCGTGCAAGTGGGGGAGGCGGCGTGCCTCACCCTGACTGCGGCCGGCGTGGTCTGGGCGCTGTGCTTGGCGACGCTCCTCCCACTCCACCACCTGCTCACCCCACAGGCTTCCTTCGGTCGAACGCTGGTGGAGGACCTGTGGTGGTCGGCCTTCGCCGTGATTTTTGGTGCCATGTTTATTGCCCTGGACGTCGTCAAGCTGGCGCTGGCCGGCTGTGTACGCGCCGGGCAACGAGGACGCTAAAAGGGATCGTTGAGGGCGTAGGAATGTGGGCCGGGTCATTGTTGAGGGTTAGCAGTCACGAGGGTAGAGTGCTAATCAGGTTGTTTGACCCACAGTTGTTCACCCGCGACGACGGCTGTGCTGGACATCCACAACCGGCACGCGCGCGCCATACCGGCGCGCATACGAACACTACGGAGGAAACATCATGGCAAACATTAAGCCTCTCGAGGACCGCGTCCTCGTACAGATCGTAGAAGCTGAAACCACCACCGCTTCCGGCCTGGTTATTCCGGATTCCGCCAAGGAAAAGCCGCAGGAAGCTACCGTCGTTGCCGTAGGCCCAGGCCGCACCAACGACAAGGGTGAGGTCACCCCGGTAGGTGTCAATGAAGGCGATACCGTGGTCTTTTCCAAGTACGGCGGCACCGAGCTGAAGTACAACGGTGAGGAGTACTTGCTGCTGTCCTCCCGTGACCTGCTCGCCGTCATCGAGAAGTAGGCCCACTTATGGCAAAGCTGATTGCATTCGACCAAGAAGCCCGCGAGGGAATCCAGCGCGGCGTCGATACGCTGGCTGATGCCGTCAAGGTCACCCTCGGCCCGCGCGGCCGCAACGTCGTGCTGTCCAAGGCCTTCGGTGGCCCCACCGTCACCAACGACGGCGTGACCATCGCCCGCGATATCGACATCGAGGAGCCCTTCGAAAACCTCGGCGCGCAGCTGGTCAAGTCCGTTGCGGTCAAGACCAATGACACCGCAGGTGACGGCACCACCACCGCTACCTTGTTGGCCCAAGCGCTCATCTTCGAGGGCCTGCGCAACGTAGCGGCCGGCGCCAACCCCATTGAGCTCAACCGCGGCATCGCGGCGGCGGCCGAAAAGGCCGTCGAGGAGCTCAAGGCCCGCGCCACCGCGGTCAACTCCTCCTCTGAAATCGCGCAGGTAGCTACCGTCTCTTCCCGCGACCCGGAGGTTGGCGAGATGGTTGCCGGTGCCATGGACAAGGTGGGCAAGGATGGTGTGGTCACCGTCGAGGAATCCCAGACCATCGACTCCGCCGTCGATGTCACCGAGGGCATTTCCTTTGATAAGGGCTACCTTTCCCCGTACTTCGCTACGGAGGAAGAGACCTACCACGCCGTGCTGGACGACGCCGCAGTATTGCTCGTCCGCAACAAGATCTCCTCCCTGCCGGACTTCCTGCCGCTGCTGGAGAAGATCGCCGAGACCAATCGCCCGACCCTCATCATCGCGGAGGACATCGAGGGCGAGCCGCTGCAGGCGCTCGTCGTCAACTCCATCCGCAAGGTGCTCAAGGTCGCGGCCGTTAAGGCTCCGTACTTTGGTGAGCGCCGCAAGGGATTCATGGATGACCTGGCCGTCGTTACCGGCGCCACCGTCATCGACCCAGAGGTCGGCGTCAACCTTAACGAGGCTGGCCTCGACGTGCTCGGTTCTGCCCGCCGCGTGACCATCACCAAGGATAACACCGTCATCGTCGATGGTGGCGGCACCGCTGAGGCAGTAGAGGAACGCCGCGAGCAGATCCGTCGCGAGATCGAGCGCACCGATTCCACCTGGGATAAGGAAAAGCTCGAGGAGCGCCTAGCTAAGCTCTCCGGCGGCGTGGCCGTCATCCGCGTTGGTGCGGCTACCGAGACCGAGGTCAACGAGCGCAAGCTGCGCGTCGAAGACGCCATCAACGCGGCCCGCGCGGCCGTCGAAGAGGGTGTCATCGCCGGCGGTGGCTCCGTGCTGGTCCAGATTTCCAAGGAACTCGAGTCCTTCGCCGAGGGCTTCGAGGGTGAGGCTAAGGTCGGCGTCCTCGCCGTCGCCCGCGCCCTGACCCGCCCGGCCTACTGGATCGCCGAAAACGCTGGCCTCGACGGCGCCGTCGTCGTCTCCCGCGTTGCCGAGATGTCCAACGGTGAAGGCTTCAACGCCAATACCCTCGAGTACGGCAACCTCATCGATAACGGCATTATCGATCCGGTGAAGGTCACCCACTCCGCCGTGGTCAACGCTACCTCCGTGGCCCGCATGGTTCTTACCACCGAGGCCTCCGTGGTGGAAAAGCCACAGGAAGAGCAGCCTGCTGACGCCGGTCACGGCCACCAGCACTAAACGGCTACCAACATCACCCGCCCCGCTTCCCGCGTGGCGGGTTTTGTTGTACCTGGCTAGGGTCGTGGAATACATCAAGGTCACCGCTGATACCGACCCCATTCGCAAGGCCCTCGCCAAGGCCAATGGCGTTAAACCTGCACTCTTTTCCGCGTATTCCGAGAGTGCCTGCCCCAAGCGCAGCGGTGCGGGTGTGGTCTACGTGGAGCAGGGCGTGATGAGCGGGTGGACTCCGGCCACTCCGTCATCTGCATCGATCACAACTTGGCCGTAATCGCGCATGCGGAGCACGCCATCGGCTTGGGCCCTGGCGCCGGTTCAGCCGGTGGCCAGCTGGTCTATGGTAGCTCACCAGCTGACTTGGCACAGCAGCGTGATTCGGTGACAGGGCGCTTTCTTGCCGACGCCCTCGTCTCCCCCTAGTTTCCCGTCCTAAGCGTTGACAGGGGCAGTGGCGCGGCGGCGCTGGCGAAGCTCTACGACGCGTTCGGATTCGCTCATTCCGCCCCATACACCATAGGGCTCGGCGGATTGCAAGGCATGCTCGCGGCACAAATCAATGACCGGGCAAGAATTGCAGATGGCTTTGGCGCGATTCTCGCGCTGGGCGCGGGCGCGGCCGCGCTCGCCATCTGGGTGATAAAACACATCTGAGTTTTCTCCGCGGCAGGCGCCTTGTAGCTGCCAATCCCACAAGTCAGCGGTGGGACCGGGAAGCAAATGAGGCTGAGACACGTTAATAAGCTCCTTTGTAAGGGCGAGAATTCTTGTGCGGCTTCCGCAGTGTCGCGGAAAGCAACCTCACGTAGTGTTTCGCGCGTGGGTAAACGGTGGGTTACCGATTTTTGACTTTTAAGTATTGTTCTCGCCATTCCTCTTCCTACACCATGGTTTACCAGCGCAAACGTCGAAGGTTAACGGTTTGTGAATTTTCTGTCTCTCAGATTGCATAGGTAATGGGGCTGCGCGTTGTCTTTGCATAAACTTCCTGTGTGCCAATATGGTTAGTTACCGGTCGAAAACATCTCAGAGGGTGCATACGTGAGTGATAAAGAACAGGAGCTAGCGGATCTCGTCCCGCATGCCGTCGACGGCAGCCGTCGAGCGCTGCAAAAAGTCCTGCGGATCATTCACCCGCAGGTGCTGCGCTACTGCCGCGCCCGCATCGGTGGCGGCCGTCAACCCACCGCGGAGGATGTAGCCCAAGAGATCTGTCTTGCAGTGGCCACCTCTATTGGCTCCTACGAGGACAAAGGCCGCCCGTTTATGGCCTATGTCTATGGCATCGCTTTCAATAAGGTCACCGATGCCCACCGCGCCATGGGGCGCGATAAGTCCACCCCTACCGAAGAAATTCCAGAAGACTCCGCGCGTGACGCCACCCCTGAAGAGTGGGCGCTGGAGACCGACGGTAGTAACAGAATGCGCGCCTTGCTCGATACGTTAAGTGACAAGGCGAAAAACATCGTTATTCTGCGCGTGTTCAACGGTTTGTCGGCAGAAGAGACCGCGGAAATTGTGGGTTCCACCCCAGGCGCGGTTCGTGTCGCACAACACCGAGCACTCGCTCAATTGCGAAAGACCCTCCAGGCCGCCCAGGAAACTGCGCGCTAAGGGCCTAGCGGCCGACTCTTACAGCAGATATTTCATAACAGAAAGGAAGGGGGAGAGACACCATCATGGCACCGAAGCACCACGGCGATAACGACGACCTAGCGGAACAGCTCCAGCCCTTGGTCGATGATGATGCATTCCTCACTGAGCTTTCGAAGGGGAACGCCCCTTCCGACCGTCAGGATGACCTGGCGGAGCTGCTGCTGGAGTTAAAGGGGGACGTCGATAAGCAGATGCCTCCAGCTCCGCTGGTAGAAGGCGCCGACGCTGAGCCTGAGGTCATCGACCTAGGCCAGGCCCGCAAGCGCCGCCGCGGCGGCCCGTTCGTACATGGGCTCATCGGCGCTGCCGCCGCAACCCTAGTCATCGCTGGCGCTGGTGGTGCGATGCTGCACGCCGGAACCTTTGACAAGGGTGATAAGACCCGCAACGTGGAGCTGGCCGGGACGCTGGAAGAGATGGAATCTCGCGCGGCCGAAGGCGATATTGAAGGCGCTCGCGAACTGATGAAGGACGCCCGCGCCAAGCTGGACGAGGCCGAAGGCAAAGAAGAAAAGGCCATCGCTGCCAACCGCGAGGCGGAACAAAAGCGCTCTGCGCACCCGAAGCCTACCCCGCACACCGTGACGGAGACCGCCACCGAAACCGTGGCGGAAGAGGCTTCGCAACCGGAACAGCAGCCGGAGCAGGTCACCGTGACCGAAACTCAATACGCTACCGAAACCGTGGTGGTCACGGAACAAGGGCAGCCAAACCCGCAGCCCAACCCCAACGTTGAGGATGGGCCGACGACCACCATCGAGTTGGGCCAGCAGCAGTAGAAGCTAGCGGCCCTCTAGGCCATCCAAGTAACCCAAGGCGTAGTCCCAAGGCACGTAGCGGGAGGGATCTGGCTCGGCGCTTGGCTCGTGCACCGGTGCTAGCTCGCCTTCAAGGGTGGCGCGCATATTGGCGGCCATAATGTCCCACTCATAAAAGTGGTTTTCCTGGCAATCCTCGCACAAGAAGAAGATGCCATCGATGCCGCGCGGGCCGAGGATGGACGCAAATTTCTGCACCAGCGCGAGGTCGTGAATGATGGCGATCCGGTCGTCGTCGGTAAGCGGCATGACCTGCTCGTCTTCCTCCAAGAAGGAGGCGGGGTCATTCGGATCATCGGCGAAAGGATCGCGGGGCATATTGGCGAAGAAGTTCACGCCTGCGAGCCTATTGAACTTACCCTCCCGAGGCAATTTACCCCCTGCCCAAATGGTGTCTTCGGCCGGCAACGCACTACAGTTAGGTTAGCCGCTAAACCTGTTAAGGAGAGACCTCGATGAGCGAGAACCGTATTCATACTGGTGGAGATGACCCGAACAAGGTAGCCCTGCGCGGCCTGACCTTTGATGATGTGCTCCTTTTGCCCGCCGAATCCAATATCGTGCCCTCCGAGGTCGATACTGGCGCGCAATTTACCCGCAATATCCGCCTCGGCGTTCCGCTTGCCTCGGCCGCCATGGATACCGTGACCGAGGCCCGCATGGCCATTGCCATGGCCCGCCAGGGTGGTATCGGCGTGCTGCACCGCAACCTGTCCACCGAGGACCAGGCCGAGCAGGTAGAGATTGTGAAGCGCTCCGAGTCCGGCATGGTCACCGACCCCATCACTGCCCGCCCGGATATGACCATCGGGGAAGTAGACGCGTTGTGCGCCCGTTTCCGCATCTCCGGCCTGCCGGTGGTAGACGAGGACGGCACCCTG
Source organism: Corynebacterium marquesiae (assembly GCF_030229635.1). Lineage (NCBI taxonomy): Bacteria > Bacillati > Actinomycetota > Actinomycetes > Mycobacteriales > Corynebacteriaceae > Corynebacterium > Corynebacterium marquesiae. The sequence goes on along the minus strand of NZ_JASPII010000007.1, from coordinate 27,806 downwards.
GTGGGCATTTGCACCAACCGCGATATGCGCTTCGAACCTGACTTTGACCGCAAGGTCAGCGAGGTCATGACGGCCATGCCGCTCGTCGTTGCGCGCGAGGGCGTATCTAAGAAGGAAGCCCTCGAACTGCTCTCGGCCAATAAGGTGGAAAAGCTGCCCATCGTCGATGCGGATAATAAGCTCACCGGCCTGATTACCGTCAAGGACTTTGTCAAGACCGAGCAGTACCCTAACGCGTCCAAGGACTCGGCCGGCCGACTGTTGGTTGCAGCCGGCATTGGTACCGGCGAAGAGTCCTATCAACGCGCCGCCGCGCTTGTCGACGCCGGCGTGGACGCCCTCGTCGTCGACTCCGCCCACGCCCACAACAACCGCGTGCTGGAAATGGTCTCCCGCGTGCAAAAGGATTTCGGTTCCAAGGTTGATGTCATCGGCGGTAACCTCGCCACCCGCGAGGCCGCCCAGGCGATGATCGATGCCGGCGCCGACGCCATTAAGGTCGGCATCGGCCCAGGCTCCATTTGCACCACCCGCGTCGTCGCCGGCGTGGGCGCGCCGCAGATTACGGCCCTGATGGAGGCCGCCGCAATAGCTGGCCCGGCCGGTGTGCCGGTTATCGGTGATGGTGGCATGCAGTACTCCGGCGACGTCGCCAAGGCCCTGGCGGCCGGCGCCGATACCGTCATGCTGGGCTCCATGTTTGCCGGCACCACCGAAGCCCCCGGTGACATCGTGGTCTACCAGGGCAAGCAGTACAAGCGCTACCGCGGCATGGGTTCCATGGGCGCCATGCAGGGCCGTGGCCTCTCTGGTGAGAAGCGCTCCTATTCCAAGGACCGCTACTTCCAGGCCGATGTCCGCAGCGAAGACAAGCTGGTTCCGGAAGGCGTCGAGGGTCGCGTGCCCTTCCGTGGCGATATCGATGCCATCGTGCACCAGATTATCGGCGGTCTGCGCGCCTCCATGGGCTATACCGGATCCGCCACCCTGGCCGAGCTAAAGACCAAGCGCTTCGTTCAAATCACCGCCGCGGGCCTGAAGGAATCCCACCCGCACCACCTGCAGCAAATCGCAGAAGCACCAAACTACCGCTAGGAATATCATGCGTGAATACGCCGAAATTGGCATCGGCCGCGAGGCCCGCCGCACCTTCGATCTAGAGCAACTATCCATCGTGCCGCAGCGCCGCACCCGTTCCTCCAAGGACGTGGACACCACCTGGCACATCGACGCCTATACCTTCGGCATCCCCTTCGTATCCCATCCCACCGATGCGCTCGCCACCCCTGAGTTCATCATCGAGATGGGCAAGCAAGGTGGCCTCGGCGTCATCAATGCCGAGGGCCTGTGGGGCCGCCACAAGGACCTCGAGGGAGCTTTAGCCCGCATTTACTCGCAGCCGGGTGATAACTCCATCATCCAAGAGTTGCACGCTGCACCGCTTGACGACGCCCTCCTTACCGAACGCATCTCCCAAGTCCGCGACTCCGGAGTTACCGTCGCTGTGCGTGTTTCTCCGCAGAATGCGCGAGAGATGGCCCCAAAGGTTATCGCGGCCGGTGCCGAATTGCTATTTATCCAGGGCACCTTGGTGTCGGCGGAGCACGTGGCTACCGGCGGTGAGCCGCTGAACCTCAAGGAGTTCATTGGCTCCCTTGACGTTCCGGTTATCGCCGGCGGAGTCACCGACTACACCACTGCGCTACACCTGATGCGCACCGGTGCGGCCGGCGTCATCGTTGGCGCAGGCGTGACCACTAACGCCGAGACCGTAGGCATCGACTCAGCCATGGGCACCGCGATTGCCGACGCCGCCGCAGCCCGCCGCGACTACCTCGACGAGACCGGCGGCCGCTACGTACACATCATCGCCGATACCGAGTTTGAAAACTCCGGCAATATTGCCAAGGCCTTTGCCTGCGGCGCTGACGGCGTTGTTCTCGGCCCACTGCTGGCTCAGGCCCGCGAGGCCGGCGGCAAGGGCTGGTACTGGCCTGCCACGGCCGGCCACCCGCGTTTCCCACGCGGTTTCGTTCAGTTCTCCGGGGCCGATACCGACTTGGACATCGACTTCCTCACCACCGGTACCCCGGCCGAAGCCACAGAAGAGTCGGCCACCCCGTCGCTGGAAACCGTGCTGCATGGCCCCTCCAGCGAGCCTTTCGGCCGCACCAACTTGGTCGGCGCGCTGCGCCGTTCCATGGCCAAGTGTGGCTACACCGACCTGAAGTCCTTCCAGAAGGTCGAACTCGCCGTTCGCTACTAATCCGTGCGAGAGTTTCCGACGCGGCTGTGCCTTCTTGGCGCAGCCGCGTTTCTTTGCCCTATTACTTCCTTCGCCGCTGAACAGATGCCAGGTGGCGAGGTAGGAGAGTGATTAGGAAATCAATTGCCAGCCGCCTTCGCGCCTCCACGTGGTCTTGCCCGTCGCTGGCCGCCATTGCCCTGCGTTGTGGATTGGGCACACGCGTACTCCCGAGGGATTGAGCTCTACAACCTTCTCTTCGCCGCTCGCGCGTAGAACCACCGAATTTTGCGCTACTTCTGGATGCCCCGCGCGCTCTGCCTGCTGCGTGCCGCACAATGGAACCCACTCATCCCACTCGCTTCCAAAGACTTCCGCGGCCGGAAGTGTCACCTGTTGCGGGCCTTGTTCATCCAGCGTAGACGCCACCTCCGCCGTAGTTGGGGTGGCGTCACAACCGCACAACAACAGGCTCGCGGCGAGCACAATAGCCAAGCGCTTCATAAGCTATCAGTTTAGTGGGTTAGACTATGGGACGTGACTAAGCCAAATACTACCCCGCGCCCCGTCCTCGTTGTGGACTTTGGCGCTCAGTACGCGCAGCTTATTGCCCGCCGCGTGCGCGAGGCCAAGATTTACTCCGAGGTTGTCCCTCACTCCGCGTCTGTGGAGGAAATCAAAGCTAAAGACCCCGCCGCGCTTATTCTGACGGGCGGTCCGTCCTCTGTCTATGCTGACGGCGCCCCGGCTCTGAAGCCGGAGCTGCTTGAGCTCGGCATCCCAGTCTTCGGCATCTGCTATGGCTTCCAGGCCATGAACCATGCGCTTGGTGGCACCGTGTCGTCGACTGGCGAGCGTGAATACGGCCGTACCGATATAAATGTCAAGGGCGGCGTACTTCATGAAGGCCTGGAGGCTACCCACAAGGTGTGGATGTCTCACGGCGATGCCGTATCTGCCGCTCCCGAAGGCTTTGAGGTTACGGCCACGTCGGCCGGTGCTCCGGTTGCAGCAATGGAGTGCCTAGACAAGAAGATGGCCGGCGTGCAGTACCACCCTGAGGTACAGCACTCGCCGCATGGCCAGGAGGTGCTTACCCGCTTCCTTACTGAGGTTGCTGGCCTAGAGCAGAACTGGACGGCCGATAATATCGCCGAGCAGCTCATTGCCGACGTCCGCGCCCAGGTGGGCGAGGAAGGCCGCGCTATTTGCGGCCTGTCCGGCGGTGTGGACTCCGCTGTAGCGGCCGCTCTGGTGCAGCGTGCTATCGGTGATCGTCTCACTTGTGTCTTCGTTGACCACGGCCTGCTGCGTGCTGGCGAGCGTGAGCAGGTAGAAAAGGACTTTGTCGCCTCCACCGGCGCGAAGCTGGTGACTGCCGATGAGCGCGCCGCCTTCCTGGATAAGCTGGCAGGAGTTAGCGACCCAGAAGCCAAGCGCAAGGCTATCGGCGCGGAGTTTATCCGTTCCTTTGAGCGGGCGGTTGCAGGCGTGCTTGACGACGCCCCTGCTGGCTCCACCGTCGACTACCTCGTCCAGGGCACGCTGTACCCAGACGTCGTCGAGTCTGGCGGCGGCGATGGTACGGCGAATATTAAGTCTCACCACAATGTCGGCGGTTTGCCGGATGACGTGGAGTTCGAACTGGTCGAGCCGTTACGCCTCCTGTTTAAGGACGAGGTTCGCGCCGTCGGCCGTGAGCTGGGCTTGCCAGAAGAGATCGTTAGCCGTCAGCCATTCCCCGGCCCAGGCTTGGGTATCCGCATTATCGGTGAGGTGACCGAGGAGCGCTTGGAGACGCTGCGCGAGGCAGACCTCATTGCCCGCACCGAGCTGACCAATGCCGGCCTGGATGACCAGATTTGGCAGTGCCCGGTCGTGCTGCTGGCCGATGTCCGCTCCGTCGGCGTGCAGGGCGACGGCCGCACCTATGGTCACCCGATTGTGCTGCGCCCGGTGTCCTCGGAGGACGCTATGACCGCGGACTGGACCCGTTTGCCTTACGAAGTGCTGGAGAAGATTTCTACCCGCATCACCAACGAGGTAAAGGACGTCAACCGTGTGGTCTTGGATTGCACCTCCAAGCCACCGGGAACCATCGAGTGGGAGTAAAACGGCAGGCGTAAAAGGCGCTCAGTCTAGTGCTGAGCGCCTTTTCGCTCGTTTTAGCGGCGGCGCTTACTCGTGCGGGATAAACGGTGGGCGCCACACAATGCGCCCGCCCACCCGCTCGAGGCGGCCGCGCCGAGGTGGGGCGTTGGGGTCATCGTCGTTGACGCCATTATGGTAGGCGCAGCACATGACCAGGTTTTTCATATTCGTCTCCCCACCGTTGCTCCACGCTTTAAGGTGGTGGACTTGGGAGAGGTCGGCCGGTTGGTTGCAGCCCGGCCAGGCACAGCGTGGATTTTCTGCAGCGGCCATAATGCGTTGCTTGTCATTGGCCACACGTGCGGTCCGGTACAAGTTGACTGGGCCTTCTTCGGGGTGCACGAGCGTGACGTAGCCGGTTTCTTTATCGCCAGAAAAGCCGACGTCGTTGAGCACGCGGCGCAGATATTCGGTGCCGGTGATGGTGGCGCCGTTAGTCAGATCGAGCTCGATATCATCGCCGCGGCCATCGCGGATGCGGATGAATTTGTCCAAGGGCACGATGGCATTAGTGACCACTTCTGCCCGCGCGGCTGCAGCTTGGTCAAAGAATATCTTTTCCACCGCCTCGAGCGATTGCTTTCCGGTCGCGGCCAGCGCGGCGTTGAGATCTGCGATGAAACTAGAGGTTCCGGTGATGGCCAGCGTCCAGTAGTCATTGGGGCGTCGGTAAGTGCGCACGCCTGGGGTTACGGTGTTGTCTTTCATCTCGCGCAGGCGCCGTCGGGCGTGTTTAAGGATATGGCTCATCGAGCCGGTCATCGCGCAACATTCCGCGCGCAGCTGCCAGGCCTGCTTCTTGCTGGGTGCGCGGTTAACAATGCGCTCTAGGGCGGTAAGCGTGGCGATGGAATGGGTGTTGCGGCGGGCGTCGGCAATAGCGCGGCGCTGCAGGCGCGTAAATTTGGTGCGGCCGAAGTAGCTTTCGCACAAAAGAAGCAGATCGGCGGCGATGGCATCGGGCGCGCCGCGGTCCATAAGCTCGGACCCAGACATGCCCTGGCACCCGGCGATGATGTCCATGCCGGGGCCCAAGGCGGTGAGGTAGGTCTCGAGTGCGTTCATGCCTGCAACGCTACGGCGCGCACCTACACCGGTGCACGGCCGGCGCAACCGCTACAGCGAATTCTGTGGATAACCCGCCCCACCCCGGCACTAGGGCCGGAAAAGCTGTGGATAACCCCGAAAAGTGTCGTATAGATTAGGCAAACGCGAGCCGGCGCGTGCCATCCACGTGGGGGAAGACGAAAAAGCTCAGCCCAAAGACCACTAGCCACACCAGACCGGCGCCCCAGGCGGGCAGGACCACGATGGGTGCGATCATCACCATAAGCCACAGGATCATCAGCGGCACGAGCTGTGCGACGGTGGGAACCAGAGCGACATTGCGCTTGTCGGCATAAGCGCGCATCGCGCGGCGGTAGGGGTGGGCAAAGACGAGAACGAAGGCCGCCACAAGGCATACGAGTGCCCCAACCAGTGCGGCAAAGATATGCGCGCGGCTAGCCAAGAGTGCCACGGCCGCACCGATGAGGATGGACGAGCCCAAGCGCACCCATGGCGGAGTGGGGATGGGGGTGGTGTGCTCGCGCATGGCGCTGTAGGCAGCGTTGAAGTTCATGCCGTTAAGGCTACCATTCGAACATACACTTGCATGTGTCCGGGTGAGGGTTCATACTATTTGGGTGAGTCAAACGAGCGTTCGTCTAGAAAAAGCGGTGGCCGGGCTAAGCAGGTCAGACCGTGTGGCGATGCTGCGTACCCGCATGCGCGCTATGGAGCGTAGTCCGGAAGAAGAGCTGGTAGATACGCTCCCTGGGCTGGCGCGTTTGCTTCCTGCAGGTGGGTTGGCGCGCCGGCAGGTGGTGCACTGCGCGAACTGTCCGGCGCTGGTGGTGGAGCTTATCTGTCACCTCACCGCCCGTGGCGGATATGTGGGAGTGGTGGGGTGGCCGGATTTACTGCTCGCACAAGTGGCCGATAAAGGTGATATCGAACGCGTGGTAACCGTGCCGGATCCGGGCCTGGAATCTTGGATGGTGACGGGAGTATTGGCGGAAGGATTGGACCTTGTCATCCACCGTGGGCCGCCCGGCGAGGTGAGCCCCACCAAGGCTCGGCCGGTGCTGGCGAAGGTGCGCGGTGGGCGCGCGGCGGTGCTTACAGTCGGCACCCGGCTGCCAGGCACGGCGGTGGGGATAGGGGCGCGGGTGAGTGCTTACCGGGGCGTCGGCAAGGGCAGTGGGCGCATTCGCGGTGTGGACATGGACGTGGAGGTGACCTCGAAGCAGGGTGCCTCGCGCGGGGTGCTCACGGTGGGTGAGCGCCGCCGGTTGGAGGCCGTATGAGGGTAGCGGCCGTCTGGTTTCCGGATTGGCCCATCCAGGCCGCCGGCGGACAGAGCCCTATGGTTATTGCGCGCAACCACGCGGTGGCGGTGTGCGATAGAGAGGCGCGCCGGGCGGGGGTGCGGCGCGGGATGCGCCTGCGCCAGGCCCAAGCGCTGTGCCCCGAGGCCGCGGTGGTGGAGGCCAATCCGGACCGGGATGGCGCGGCGTTTGCGGAGGTTGCGGCTGGTTTGGACGCGGTGGCGTCCTCGGTGGAGGTGCTACGCCCGGGCCTGGCGATTGTGGATGCGGGCGCGGCGTTGCGCTACCACGGGGAGAAAGCACTAGAGATGCTTGTCGACGCCGCTTCGTACGCCGGCTTCGACTCCACCCTCGGCGTCGCCGACGAGATTGCCACGGCCGTCATCGCGGCCCGGCATCGTGGTGTGGGCGCGGTGGTGCCAGAGGGCGGCTCGCGGGAGTTTTTGGCCACCCAGCCCATAGAGGTACTGGCGGCCGATGAGGCCTTGGGCTTTGAGGCTGGGTTTATCGCACAACTGGATAAGCTGGGTGTGCGGCGCCTGGGTGACTTGGCTGCGCTGCCGTTTAAGCAGGTAGCCACCCGGTTTGGCGAGCCGGGCCGGCGCGCGCACGAGCTGGCCCAGGCCCGTGCGGATAGGCGCGTGGCACCAGAGCTGGCGCGCCCAGACCTGGCCGTAGAAATGGAAGAGCGCATCGAGCGTGTCGACGCGGCGGCCTTCGCGGCCCGCCAACTCGCGGCCCGGCTGCATGCCCGCTTGGAGGAGGCCGGCAAGGTATGCCTGCGGCTGCGCGTGGTGGCGGAGTTTGGCACCGGCGAGGAGCTGGCGCGGGTATGGCGCACGCAGGAAGCGCTGACGGAGCAGGCCACCGCGGACCGCGTGCGCTGGCAGCTCGATGGCTGGCTCACGCGCGCTACTGGTGAGGGCGCGGCCATTCGCCGCCTAGCGCTGGAGCCGGTGGAGGTTGCCGCCCCGTCCGCCACCGGTTTGTGGGGTGGGGAAGGCTCGCAGGAGCAGGTCAAGCGCGTGATCGCCCGCGTGCAATCACAGCTGGGGGTGGATCGTGTGCTGCAGCCGCGGGCAGTGGGCGGCCGTGGGGTGGCCGAGCGCATCGAGTATATGCCCTATGGTGAGCAGCGCGACGCCCCGCCGCAGGGCGAGTGGCCCGGCCGCATTCCCGCGCCCCTGCCCGCGCGGTTGGGTGGTGGGCCGAACCACCCGGCCGCGCGCATTCGGCTTGTCGACGCCGCCGAGCACCCCGTCTTCGTCACCGCTGAGGCCCTCCTGTCCGGGGTGCCGGTGGCCGTGAGCTGGGGTGCACATCGCTTCCGCGTACTGGGCTGGGCCGGCCCCTGGCCGGTGGATACGCAGTGGTGGACCGATACTCCACAGCACGTAGCGCGCCTGCAGGTGGTGGGCCAAGCCGACCACGAAGAGCATCAGCGGGCGTGGCTGTTGGTATGGTCCGGCGGCCGCTGGCGGGTTGAGGCGACTTACTAATTGCGAATATCGACCACGAGGCGGGTGGGGTTATCGAGCACCTGCACGGAATAAGGCTTGCGAGAGGTCATGCCGATGACAAATTGGCAGCGGCCCTCGTAGGTGCCGCCGTTGACCACTTGGGTGACAATTCCTTCCGTAGGGGCATCCACCACGCCGATGCGGGGGTCTTCCTTGCCGGCCTCGAAGGGGTAGACCACGCCGTCGATATTGACATTGAGCGCGGTCTCGCCGGAGTAATCAATGGTCTTGCCGGAGCCTTGCTGCGTAGGCGTATCGGCATAGTCCACGAACCAGCCAGGAGTGCCGCCGCCGTCGAGTTCGAAGACGACGCGCTCGAAGCCTTCGTGCTGGCCGATGCGCACGTCGGTCACCGTGAGCTCGGAGGGGGCCTGCGGCCGGAGGGTTTTCATCTCCATATTGGCCTGGCCCAGCGGATTGAGCTGGGAGCTATCCACAGACGCGGCCATGGTGGTGCGGTCCGTCTCGTGGGCGGCGCAGCCGCTGAGAGAAGCAGCGACGAGAAGCGTTGCGGCGAGACGGACTTTCAACATGTCCCCTAGGTTATATTTTCGGCCGTGAACTGTATAGCTGAGGGGGTACTTCGTGGCCGAATTGTTGCCAAGGGTGTGAGCTGAAATGCAGAAAGGTTAGGCTTAGGTATATGACCGAGTTCTGTTCAGATATCCAGGTAGAGCCGCTGCCAGGCACGGCGAAGAAGGAATCCGTCTATGTGCTTTTCGAGTGGCCGGGCGGATGGTCGCGAGACGTGCTCGACGGCGATACCTTTGGGCCGGAGTTCACGGCGCAGCTCAAGACCAAGCTGAAGGGCGTGGCGGGGCTGCAGCTTATCCGCCGGCCGGGCCGCGACGGCCGCCAGGTAGGCAAGATGCACCGCTGTTACCTGGTGTGGGCCGAGCAGGGCGTGATGGAACTCGTGCTGCTGACGGGCCCGGAGAAGATCCTCGATCTGGACCTGACCGGGCCTGGCCGCAATGGGGGCGGCGCTTTGGACACGCCGCTAGTGCTGGTGTGTACGCATGCGAAGCGCGATACGTGCTGTGCGGTCAAGGGCCGGCCGCTGGCCGCGGAGCTGGTGGCGGATTACCCAGATATAGTGTGGGAGACCTCGCACACGAAGGGGCACCGGTTCGCGCCGTCGGTCATGCTCATGCCGTGGGGCTATTCCTTTGGCCGTATGAATAAAGAAGCCGCCGCGCAGATGATTGCGGCGGCGGCGAAGGGGAAGTATTTCTACCCGGTAAATCGCGGGCGCGGTATTTTCAGCCCGCGCGGCCAGGTGGCGGAGTTGGCGGTGGCCCGCTCGCTTATCGACGCCGGCGAGGACCTCTCCTATGGCCAGCTCACCGCCACCGACAGCGGCGAGGTCAGCCACGCTGACGGCCGGCGCTGGCGCGTGGCGCTCGAGGAGCGCGAGGTAGAAGGTGTGGTCTCCTCGTGCGGCGATGCGCCGAAGAAAGGCCAAGCCATCGTAGCGACCGGCGTGGAGCCGGTCGCGGGGTAGGCTGCGCGAAGGCGGCGTCGGCAAGCAGGGGCTAGCGGCGCATGACCTTGGAGGAGAGCCAGTTGCCAAAGAACTGGGCGGCCTGCACCAGCACAATGATGATGAGCGTGGCCACGACGGTGACTTCCCACTCGAAGGCGCGGTAGCCGTAGACGATGGCAAAGTCACCCAAGCCGCCGCCGCCGACGTAGCCGGCCATAGCGGACATATCCACAATGGCGATGAACAGGAAGGTGTAGCCCAGAATCAGTGGGCCGAGGGCCTCTGGGACGATAACGGAGGTAATGATCTTCCACGGCGAGGCGCCCATGGAGCGGGCGGCCTCGATAACACCGGGGTCGATGGATACGAGGTTTTGTTCCACCACGCGGGCTACGGAGAAGGTTGCGGCGATCACCATGACGAAGGTCGCCGGGCCGCGGCCGATGGAACCGCCCATCACCATGACGGTCAGTGGCTGAGCAAAAGCCAGCAAGATGATGAACGGGATGGGGCGGACGAAGTTCACCAGCAGGTTGACTATGAAATAGACAAACCGGTTTTGCAGGATGCCGCCCGTGCGGGTGGTATAGAGCAGCATGCCCAGGCCAAGGCCGAGGATGCCGGAGATGATGAGGGTGGTCGAGACCATGATGAGGGTATCGACGATGGCCTCGGCTAGTGAAGGGCCGAGGCGGTCCCAGTTGGCTTGGGCGAGGGTGGTGACGGTCATCGTGCAATCTCCTCAATCTGGGTGGTGGTAGAAAGCGTGCGGTAAAACCCTTCGATGGCGTTATTATCGCCGCTGAGTCGCACGGTCAGCTTGCCAAAGGAATGCTGCTGCAGCGTGGTGATACCGCCGTGGACAACGGCGATGGATACGCCGGCTTCCTTGAGGCGGGCGGCGGCGGTGAAGAAGCCGGATTCCTCGGTGAGGTTGATGGTAAACAGGCGGCCTTCGTGCGCAAGCAGGTCGTCGGTTTCGACAACGTCGGGTTCGTTGCGCAGCGAGGTGGCCACGAACTTGGCGGCCACGGAGGTCTGCGGGTTGGAGAAGACCTCGTAGACGCTGCCTTGTTCCACTACGCGGCCGCTTTCCATCACGGCGACCTTATCGGCGATGGAGCGTACGACTTCCATCTCGTGGGTAATAACCACGATGGTGATGCCGAATTCCTTGTTCACCCGCCGCAGTAGGTCGAGGACTTCCTGCGTGGTGGTGGGGTCGAGGGCGGAAGTGGCTTCGTCGGCAAGCAGCAGCGAAGGGTTGGTGGCCAGCGCACGGGCAATGCCGACGCGCTGCTTCTGGCCGCCGGAGAGTTGCTCCGGGTAGCTCTTTCCTTTGTCTCCCAGGCCGACGAAGTCCAGCAGCTCTTGCACGCGCTTGGCGCGCTCCTGCTTGCCGACGCCCTGTAGCTGCAGCGGGTATTCAATATTGCCGGCTGCGGTGCGCGAGTTCATCAGGTTGAACTGCTGGAAAATCATGCCGATATTGCGGCGAATGCCGCGCAGCTTTTTCTCGGACATGCCGACGATATTGGTGTCATCAAGCAGTAGCTCGCCCGCAGACGGGGTGTCCAAACCGTTGATCATGCGCACGAGGGTGGACTTGCCGGCGCCGGAATAGCCAATGATGCCGACGATTTCGCCGGGCTCGATGGTCATGGAGACATTGTCGAGGGCTTTGACTCGTGCCTTTTTCTGTTTAAAGACCTTGGTGATCTCGCGGAACTCGATGCGGGTGCCGCGTTGAGTGGAATCTGCCACGTGTTTGCGTCCTTAGCTAGGAAAGTGCCAAACCCCGCCGGGGACTCCGGCGGGGTAAAAGCAAGGGTGATTAGTCCAGATCTGCTTCGAGCTTATCTAGGATCTTCTGCAGATCCTCCTGGCTGCGCTCCACCTCGACGGAGGTACCGGCGGAGTCTTCGTCGACGCCCTCCTGGACGGCGTCGCTGTGCCATAGCTCGGCGAGCTTCTTGATGTCCTCGTTATCGGCGTCTTCCTCGCGGACGGCGAAGACATTGATGTACGGCTCTGCCTCTTCAGAGTTCGGGTCGTCCTGGAAGATGGCGGTGGCTGGGTCGATGCCGGCGCGCTCCAGGAAGGAGTTATTGATAATCGCCGGGGTGCCCTCTCCGTGTGCGGACGTGGTCTGTGCCGCATCTACCGGGGTGACCTTGACCTTGGACTTCGCCTCGTCAATATCCAGCGGGGTGGGCTCCAGGTTGTCCTTGTCCTTCAGAGTGAGAAGGCCGGCCTGAACCAGCACGTTGATGGCGCGAGCCTGGTTGGTGGAGTCATTCGGGATGGCGACCTCTTCGCCCTCGATGCCGTCGAGGGAGTCGTGGTCCTTCCAGAACAGTGCTAGCGGCACGATCTCGGTAGCCACGATAGGCACCAGGTTGGTGCCGTTGCCGTGGTTATACTCCGCCAAGAACTTCAGGTGCTGGAAGTTATTGGTATCCAGCTCGCCCTGGTCCAGAGCCTGGTTCGGGGTGTTGTAATCCGCGAAAGGCTGGATATCGATGTCATAGCCTGCGTTCTTTGCTTCCTGCTCGAACGCTACCCAAGCCTTCTTTGCGTCATCGGTGGTGCCGACTGTGATGGTCTTGGAGTCATCGGAGTCGGAAGAGCATGCCACCAGGCTGGTGGCGGCGATGGTTACGGCGGCGGTAGCAGCCACTACGCGACGGATCTGCATGGGGAATCCCCTTCTTGTAGGAGTTGAAATAATTTGCTTGTTTAGCAACTTAGCAATCAGCGAACCGCTTTGTCTATTGTGGGCATCACGTCCCACCGGCTTGTCTAGAACAATAATTCGATATTACGCTGTGTGGGGTGGAATTTAATGGTGGAAGGGCGCTGTCGTGGTCGCGGGTGGAGCGCATCCTCTCTGGCCGCGAATCTGCTGCGCCCGTGCCGGTGGATCACCTTCACGGACCAACGGTTCCCGCCCAGCGCGGCCACTCCACCGTGCCCTTTGCGGAGCTGCATGCGGTAAGTTCCTATAGTTTTCTCGACGGCGCCGCCGAGCCGGAGGAACTGGTGGCCCGGGCTGTGGAGCTGGGGCTTGAGGGGCTGGCCATAGTGGACCGCGATGGTTTTTATGGCCTGATGAAATTTGCTGAAGCCGCAGCTAAAGCGGGCCTTCCGGCTGTATATGGCGCGGAGCTATCGCTCGCGGAGGCTCCGGTGACCGTGCTGGCACGCACCCCGGAGGGCTATCGCCGCCTGTCGCGCCTCATCGCGCGCGCCCGGATGGAAGCCGGGGAGAAGGATCGCGTGGCTTATCCGTCCTTGGATGAAGTGGCGCGCGAACTGGAAGGGGAGTGCTTCTTTCTGGTGGGGCCGGAGGCGCTAGCAGAAATCGATAACTTGCTCGAAAGAATAAAAATAGACAGCATAGTTCTCGAATATTCGTGCAGCATGTCCCCCGAGGATGCGGATCAGCACCGTTTCCTCGATAAATACAATAACCTGCGGGCCATCGCAACCGCACGGCCCGCGGCCGCGACCCGCGACCAAACTCGGCTCGCCGCCGCCAAGCGTGCCCTAGCCCGGCGCGAATCTCTTGCGGCCGCCGCTCCGCACGCCCACCCCATGGGAGCTGGCTGGCTGCGATCCGGCGAGCAGATGGCGCAACTCTTGCCGGATCGGCCGGAGCTCATCGCCGAAACCGTGGCGCTCGTCCGCGAGTGCTCTTTTACCTGGGACGCCCTCGCGCCCAACCTGCCGCATTTTCCGGTGCCGGAGGGGTACACCGAAATGAGCTGGCTGGAGCACGAGGTCTGGCGCCGCGCCAAGGACCGCTATGCTTCGCGCCCGGCCGCGATCAGGCAGGCGGCGCGGAAGCAGATTCGGCATGAGCTGGGCGTCATCAAGCAGCTGGGCTTCCCCGGCTACTTCCTGATCGTGTGCGATCTGGTGGATTTTTGCCGGCGCGAGAATATTCTGTGCCAGGGGCGTGGCTCGGCCGCCAACTCTGCGGTGTGCTTCGCGCTGGGCATTACCAATGCAGAGCCCATCTCCGCGCAGTTGCTCTTCGAGCGCTTTCTCTCCCCGGACCGCGATGGCCCGCCCGATATTGATATCGACATCGAGTCCGGCCGCCGCGAGGAAGTCATCCAGTATGTCTACCGCACCCACGGCCGCGATCGCGCCGCACAGGTGGCCAATGTCATTACCTATCGCCGCAAGGGAGCTACGCGCGATGCAGCCCGCGCGTTGGGCTACCCGCAGGGCTCGGCCGATGCGTGGTCGAAAGGTACCTCTGAGCCGCCTGCCGACGTCTCCTCTTTAGCCGAGCAATTCCTCGGCCAGCCCCGCCACCTGGGCATCCACTCCGGCGGCATGGTGCTGTGCGATCGGCCCATTGCGGACGTCGTGCCCATGGAATGGGCGCGCATGGACAATCGTTCCGTACTCCAGTGGGATAAGGACGACTGCGCGGCCGCCGGCCTGGTGAAATTCGACCTCTTGGGCCTCGGCATGCTGGAGGCGCTGCACCACATGATTGATGCCGTGCGCGCCACCACCGGCCGCGAGGTGCACCTGTGGGAGCTCGACCTTGCCGAGCCGGAAGTTTATGACATGCTCTGCCGCGCCGATGCGGTGGGCGTCTTCCAGGTGGAATCCCGTGCGCAGCTAGCCACGCTGCCGCGCCTGAAGCCGCGCCGCTTCTTTGACCTGGTGGTCGAGGTCGCGCTCATTCGCCCCGGCCCTATCCAAGGCGGGTCCGTGCACCCCTACCTGCGCCGCCGCGATGGCCTTGAGGAGGTGACCTATGACCATCCGGTGCTGGAAAAATCCCTGGGCAAGACGTTAGGCATCCCGCTCTTCCAGGAGCAGTTGATGCAGATCGCGGTCGACGCCGCCGGTTTTTCCGGCGCCGAGGCCGATGACCTGCGCCGCGCCATGGGCTCGAAGCGCTCCCCGGAAAAGATGGCCGCGCTGCGCAGCCGCTTCTTTGCCGGCCTGCGCGAGACCAACGGTATCGAGGGCGAGGTGGCCGATAAGCTCTGGACCAAGATTGTGGCCTTTGCTGCCTATGGCTTCCCGGAGTCGCACTCGCAGTCCTTTGCCTCGCTGGTGTATTTTTCCGCGTGGTTTAAATATCACTACCCGGCGGAATTTTGTGTGGGCCTGCTGCGCGCACAGCCGATGGGTTTCTATTCCCCGCAGTCACTCATCCAGGATGCCCGGCGCCACGGCGTGCGGGTGCTGCCGGTAAGTATTAATGACTCCGGCGCCCAGGCCCGCGCGACGGGACCAGCCGAGATTCGCTTGGGCCTTAACCTCATCAAAGGGCTGGGGGAGTCCGCCGCCGAGCGTGTAGAGGCGGCCGCGCCTTTTGCTAGCGTGTCCGATCTTTCGCGCCGGGCGGACCTCAGTGTGGAGCAGGTGGAGGCGCTGGCCACGGCCGGGGCGTTGGAGTGCCTTGGGCTGGACCGTCGCCAAGCGTTGTGGCAGGCCGGCGTTGCCGCCACCGAGCGCGAGGGCATGCTGCCCGGCACCTCCGCCCTGGCCTCGCCGCACCTGCCCGGCATGTCTGCTTTTGAGCTTATGGCTACCGACGTCGCCGCCACCGGCGTGACCCATAACCAGCAGCCGATGGAGCTGGTGCGTGCCTCGCTTGCCGACGTCCTCCCTGCCTCCCAGCTCCCCCATGTCCCCGATGGCACCCGCGTGCGCATCGCCGGCATTATCACTCACCGCCAGCGCCCGCGTACAGCGTCTGGCCTGACCTTTTTGGGTGTGGAGGATGAGACCGGCCTGATGAATGTGATGGTTTCACCCGGATTGTGGTCGCGGCATAAGGTGCTGGCTCGCACCGCCCGTGCGATGATCATCCGCGGCATCGTGCAAAATGCCACCGGCGTGGTCAGCGTGGTTGCGGATAAGCTCGAGCCGCTGGACTTTGGGGAATTCCTCTCCCGCGGCTCCCGCGACTTCCGCTAGTTGCCGCCGCTGCGCAGCTCGTCCGCGTTAAGTTTATTGGCCAATTCCTTGGCTACCGCAAATGGGATCCACAGCAGCTGGATATAGATGAGCTCGGCAAAGAAGATGGCGATATTCGCCCCCGAGGTCGCCTCCTCCACTGCGACTTCATCCGCCCCGAGGAAGCGCAGCCCAAATGCGGTGGCGCCGGCGACGAGGAAGAGCACTATGGCCGTGGCCAAGGCAGTTTTAAGGCCTTGGTCACGGGCGCCGGTATGCAGGCGCAGTTCGTACCCGTCCATATCCGTGGTGGGCACATCGAGGCGACGTATGGATTGGCGCAGCCACGTGGTGCAGATAGTCGCCGCAATGCCGGCAATTGGCCATAGCAAGTTAGACAAGCCGAGAGCGAAGAAGTGTAGGGCCGCCGCCACGATGGCCAGGCCGAGAAAAATATCGCCGGCCAGGACCAGGCGCTTGCGGCGAGAAACGGAGGCGGGAATCGTGTTAGCCATTAGGAATTCTTCCTGTAGATTTCAGTGGACATGGGGGAAAATTCCTGGCGGGAAAAAATAGCCTCCACGGGGAGGTCAAAGACCTCGCAGACGCGGAAGGCTAAGTCCAGGCTGGGGGAGTGGTCGCCGCGTTCAAGTGCACCGACGGTCTGGGGATTGACGTCGATGGCCTCAGCCAACTGCGCGCGCGACATGTCCCGCTCGGCGCGCAGCACACGAACCCGGTTATAAATGGGTGCGGAGGGCTTCTTCTTTGGGGACATAAATCAAAGTATTGCATAAACCCAACACGCTGGCAAGGCTTGTTACTCGACGCCGAAGATATCTCCCGGCTGGCAGTCCAGTGCCGTGCACAGTGCTGCCAGGGTGCTAAAGCGTACGGCCTTGGCGCGATTATTCTTCAGGACGGAGAGGTTAACTGGGGTGATTCCTACTTCTCTAGCGAGCGCCGCGCCGGTAATGTCGCGCTCTTGCATAATCCGGTCGAGGTGGCAGATTACTTGGGGTTCATGTATCTCAGACAAGGCCTTCGACCTCCTCTTCCAGTTTGCATCCGCGCTTGATGGCGGCCGAGAAGAGCTGCAAGGTGCAGACGAAGAGGTAGGGCAGGGCGAGCTCGCCAAGGGACGTTCCGTCCTGGCTGGCCCACCAGTCGATTCCAAGCTGTGAGGAGGCCCAGTTGTTGCCCAGGCCTTCGAGTACGAACCGTCCGATAAACCAGACGAGGATGCCGGCGGTCATTCCGTTCAGGAGGCGGATATTTTTCGTATTAAAAACCTGTCCGCGAAGCATCGGCTTAACCAGGCTATAGGCAAAGAACGCGATAATTAAGATGGCCGCAATCTTGACGGCGAGCGCTGCGGCGAGCATCCAGAATGGCCCGCCGTCGAGGTTGTGTTTGCCTAGGCCTTCCGGAATGGCCGCGCTCAGTGCGGTGGAAAAGTGGCCGGTGGCAAGGTCGCGCAGGTAGGAGGGGCCGAGGATGATGATGGTGAGGAGGGCGAGACCGGCTGCTGCATTAATTTCGCGGCGCTCGGCCTTAGGGGTGGGTTGTGGGGTGGTCATGACAATCCTTTCCGTCGATAATTTATCGACTTTCGATGTTGTCGTAATTCGATAATATCGAGTAACGATAAGTTGCGCAAGGGGTGAACCCGATTGATACTGTCAATAGCTATGAGCGAAGAAATGAATCCCGTCTCACAGCGACTGGTGACCTCGCGCTATATCCACCACCTGAGCTGGATGTTTCTGCTCGCCGCGGCCGCCGCTGCTGCAGGCTTTTGGTGGACCCCGTGGTTCTATTGGGCGGCCGGAATTTTCGTCGCACTTTTCTTCTGGCTGCTCTGGCTCATCCCCGCCCAAGTGCGCAACATGGGCTGGCTCGAAACCGACGACGAGCTACTTATCACCCGCGGCAAGCTCTGGTATACCTTCACCGTGGTGCCCTATGGCCGCATCCAGTTCGTCGACGTGACCTCCGGGCCCATCGACCGCGCCCTAGGCTTGAAAAAGCTGCAGCTCCATACGGCCTCGGCCAGCACGGATGCCACCATCAAAGGCTTGGAAGCCCCGCTTGCCGACGCCCTCCGTACCCGCCTTGCCCATCAAGCCCGCGAACGGATGAGCGGCCTATGAGCGATCAGCTCAGCTTCCGGCGCGTCCACCGCCTCACCCCGCTGCTGCGCCTGTGGTCCGTAATCCTAGCCCTCATCGCGGCCTTCGCCCTCAACGTCAACCTGGCAGCCCTGCGCGATATCTTCGCTTTTATTACCGGCGAACACCGCGGCGAGGCCTTGCGCGATACCGCCCTCGCCCTCGCCGGCTTCATCGCGGTCTGCGCGGTGGTGTGGCTCGTCTCCGGCCTATGGTGGCGCCGCATGGGCTATCGGCTCGGCGCAGAAGAGCTTTCTTTGCGCCGCGGACTATTATCTGTCCAGCTGCGCACCGCACGCTATGACCGCACGCAGGCCGTTGACGTCGTCGAGCCCGTCATCGCCCGACTCCTTCGCCTCGCAGCCGTGCGCGTGGAAACCGCAGGCGGCCAATCTTCTGTCATCGAAATCGCCTACCTGAAGAAGGCCGACGCCGAGGCCCTACGCGATGACATCCTCGCCCGCGTCCACGGCGCACCCACACCGGCCGCTACCGACACTGACATCGACGCAACCGCCGCCGACGCGATTAGCGCCCAAACACCCGCCCCGCCGGCCGAAGAACCAGCTCTCGTGCCTGAAATCCCCATCGCCCGCTCCCTGATTGCGGCCGCGTTGCGTACGTCCACGCTTTTCCTCGTCGGTTTCCTCATCCTCGTGGTGGTTACGCGGTTGCCGCCCTCGACCGCGCTGCCCATTCTCGTCGGCGCGCTTCCCAACGCTTGGAACGTGCTCGATTCTTCCTGGCGCTATACCGCCCGCACCGACGGCGAGGTGCTCAATATCACCTACGGCCTGGCCGATCGCCGCCGCCAAAGCATTCGCCTCGACCGCATCCACGCCGTGCAGATAACCCAGCCCTTCCTCTGGCGGCCCTTGGGCTGGTACGAGGTGAGGGTTTCGGTGGCGGGGTATGGGGCGTCGGCAAGCGGCAAGGCTTCTGGCTCCACTCGCATCCTTCCGGTGGGCACCCTCGCCCAAGCCCGGCAATTCCTCCCGGCCGACGCCGCCCCCACCTACGCCTCGCCGGCCCGCGCCAAATGGGTCTCCCCGCTGGATTACCGCCAGCAAACCGTCGCGCTCACCGGCGACTACGTCATCGTGCGCAACGGCCGGCTCAACCGCCGCGTCAAGGCCATCCACACCTCCCATATCCAGGAGCTAACCTACCGCCGCGGGCCGATTTCCCAAGCGCTCGGCCTAGCCACCGTCGGCCTCGACCTCGTCCAAGGGCCCGTGCGCATGGATGCGCGCAACCTCACGCTTGCCGACGCCGCCGCACTCCTTGCCCGCCTGCGCTCCCGCCAACTGCCGGATTTTAAACCGCCCCGTTAAAGCCCAGCTGGCGCCACGCCTCGAATACGGCCGTCGACGCCGAATTCGACAGGTTCATCGAGCGCCTAGCCGGCACCATAGGAATGCGCACGTGGTCCGTCACGCGCGAATGGTTAATATGCTCCTCCGGCAGGCCGGTCGGCTCCGTGCCAAAGAGTAAGACATCGCCTTCCTGGTATTCGATATCCGTAAACCACTTATCCGTATGCGTGGTAAACGCGAATACGCGCGCGCCCGGCAGCGCATCCATGCAGGCCTGAAAATCCTTGTGAATCTGCACATCGGCCAGATCGTGATAATCCAGCCCGGCGCGCTTTAAGTGCTTATCGTCGAAATTGAAACCCAGCGGCTCAATTAGGTGCAGGCTCGCGCCCGTCACCGCGGCCGTGCGGATGGCGTTGCCTGTATTAGTAGGAATGACCGGGTTATCAAAGACAATGTGCAGCTGGCTCATGCCTTCAGTCTAGGATGGTGGCTATGAGCGCTACCAAACTAGATGGCACACTGTACCGCGACGAGATTTTCGCCGACCTCGCCCAGCGCGTGGCCGCGCTGAAGGACAAGGGGATTACCCCCGGCCTCGCCACCGTCCTGGTCGGCGAAGACCCCGGCTCCCAGTCCTATGTGAAGATGAAGCACCGCGACTGCGAAAAGCTCGGTATCAACTCCATCCGCAAGGACCTGCCGGCCGACATCACGCAGGAAGAGCTCGAGGCCGTCATCGATGAGCTCAACGCCGATGACGCCTGCACCGGCTACATCGTCCAGCTGCCACTGCCCAAGCACCTGGATGAAAACGCCATCCTCGAGCGCATCGACCCCGCCAAGGATGCCGATGGTCTGCACCCGGTTAACCTGGGCAAGCTCGTGCTCAACGAGGAGGCGCCCCTGCCGTGCACCCCGAACGGCTGTCTGCACCTTTTGCGCCGCTTCGGCGTTGAGCTCAACGGCGCCAAGACCGTGGTCATCGGCCGCGGCGTTACCGTGGGCCGCCCTATTGGCCTGATGCTTACTCGCCGCAGCGAGAACTCCACCGTCACCCTGTGCCACACCGGAACCAAAGACCTGGCCGCCGAGACCCGCGAGGCCGATATCGTCATCGCCGCCGCCGGCCAGCCCCACATGCTCACCGCGGACATGATTAAGGAAGGCGCCGCGCTTCTCGACGTCGGAGTTTCCCGCGTCGACGGCAAGCTCACCGGCGACATCCACCCAGACTGCTGGGACAAGGCCGGATTCGTCTCGCCGAACCCGGGCGGCGTCGGCCCGCTGACTCGTGCCTTCTTGGTGCGCAATATCGTCGAGCGCGCGGAAAAGTTGGCGTGAATCTAGATAACCCGCACGACGCCGGCCTCGCGCCCTCCTCGCTGCCGCCCGCCGCGCAGTGGGCAGCAATCGGCCTCTTCGTGGCCGGCGTGATTGTCTCCGGTGGCTATGCTGTCTTCGAGTACTGGCGGCGAGCCACATTCCTCCTCGGATTGGCCTTGCTGTGGCTCACCGTGGTCCGACTGACGTGTGATTCTAGTCGCGTCGGCGTGCTAGCCGTGCGCTCGCGCCGCTTCGACGCCTGTTTCACCGGCCTGCTCGGCGCCACGATGGCCTTTCTGGCCTTTTCCGTGGACTCGCTCGGCAGCTAGTTATCCACAGGTTTTTGTAGAGCCATCACCCATCTCGGCCCTAAATGGTGTAGTTCGGGCGGTTATCCACAGGTCACCGCCCGCCTCCGCGCGCCGGCATGCGCGGCCCACTTAGGCTCGGGGCCATGATTTCGACCTACCTGACAGCCGTGAACTCCCCGATGGTGCTCATCGAGGAGTGTGCTGGGCTGTCGGTAGAAGAGCTCGTCGATAAGGGCTTTAGCGACCGCGAAGCCGTCGAGTTCGCCCGCCTTGCCGATACCTACTTCGGCCGCACCTCCTTTCGCGCCAAGCAGCGCACCGCCCGCCGCACGACGCTGCCGCTCGATGCGCTAAAAATCATCGAGCACTACGCCCAGAAGATGAAAACCCAGCGTGCGGCCTGGGCGCTGCGCGAAGAACTCTGCGCTCTGCGCGTTGCTACCAGTGAGATTGAAAAGCGCGCCCGCCGCCTTGTGCGCGAGGAGCGCACCACCAAGCGCTCTGAGGGAGTGCGCCTAACCCGCCGCCGCGATGACCTGTGGACGCTGACCATTACCGCCGAGTCCGAACTGGTGGCAGAGATTAATAACCATGTCTCCACCGTCGCCGATGCTCGCCGCGTCTTTTCCCAGGGTGCCGCCGCTTCCACAATCACCACCAACGTGGTCCTCACCCTCAATGAGATGGTCAAGGTCACCCACGGCGAGGACGTGACGCTGCAGCTGACCAATGGCGCGCAGATTTCCGGTGCGGACCTTGCCCGCCGTGCGCTTGCCGACGTCGGCCTTATCACCCTCATCCATCCCGTCACCGGACCCGTAAACCTTTACCAATCGCGGCGCCGGGCTACGTGGAAGCAACGGCAGATGGCGATGGCGGAAAATCCAGTGTGCCCGTGGCCCGACTGCCACACGCCAGCGGATGAATGCCAAGTTCACCACCTCACCCCGTGGCTGCTCGGTGGGGACACCAATTCCGAAAACCTCACCATGGCCTGCAAGTATCACAACGGGGTCAATGATGATGACCCCAATGCGCCGCCGCGCCGCGGCCGGCTCGAGCGCCGCCCCGGCGAAGGTATCGTCTGGCGCCCGCCCTGGGCTACACCGCCCGAAGATCGCTGAGCCGCGTCCCGCCTCTGCTCGCCCCGTCAATCCATAGTCCCAGCGCAGTGTGCCGCACCGCTTATCGCTAGTGCGCGCTGCGCGGCTTTGGCGATCCCAGACTTGGCGGGTTCTTAAATCGTGTACTCAGTCGGATCGCCGGCCGCAGAATCGATGCGCGGGTCCGGTTGGGAAAGGGTGAGAAAGTTTCGCAAGATGCGATCCATCTGGCGTGACTCGGTAAGAAAGGCATCGTGGCCCACTGGGGAGACAACCTTCGCCATCGCCAACAGATTTCCCAGATTGCGCGAGATGTGTTCTTGCTGATGGTACGGATACAAGATATCCGTGTCCACGCCGACGACCATCGTTGGCACCTTGGACGAGCCCAGCGCGCGGTTGAGGCCGCCGCGGCCGCGGCCGATATCGTGGCGGTTGAGCGCCTCGGTGAGGGTGACATAGGAACCGGCATCGAAGCGATCGGCCAGCTTGGTGCCCTGGTAGTCCAGGTAGGAATTGACGGCAAAGCGCTCATTGCGGCGGCGGTAGGGCCCGAGCGGGTTCTCGCCGGTCTGGGCCTGGACACCGAAGCGCTCGTCGATTTCCTGCTCGCCGCGATACGTCAGGTGTGCAATGCGACGCGCGGCCGCCAGCCCCTCGCGTGGGCGCTGCGCGGAGGCGTAGTAGTCGCCGCCATGCCAGAAGGAATCCTGCTCGATGGCCGCGATTTGCGCCGACTGGATGCCAATCTGCCAGGCGGAAGCGCGGGCCGATACGGCAATGACGCAGGCCGCATCAACGGCCTCGGGGTGCATCAGCGTCCACTCCAGCGTGCGCGCGCCGCCCATCGAACCGCCAATGATGGCGTGGACGTGGGTGATGCCGAGCTCGCGGAGCGCGGCGCGCTCGGCCGAGACAAGGTCGCGCACCGAAAGCGCGGGGAAGCGCGAGCCCCAGGCGCGGCCGTCGTCTGGGTGCGGGGAGGCGGGACCGGTGGAGCCGCCGCATCCGCCCAGTGCGTTGGTGGCGATAACGCACCACTTCGTCGTATCTAGCGCCTTGCCAGGGCCGACTAGATCGGCCCACCACTCGGCCACATTCGAATCACCGGTCAGGGCGTGTTCAACCACAATGACGTTATTGCGGCCGTGGGGATCGCCGAGGAGGTGGCCGAAGCGGTGGTAGGCAATGTGGGCGTCGGCAAGCGTGGCGCCGGCTTCGGTGTGGAAGTCGCCGATGCTAACTAGCTTCATGCCAGCGCGTTAAAGCCCAGCTCGAGGTCCGCGATGATGTCATCGATGTGCTCGATGCCCACGGACAGACGGATGGTGGACTGGGTGATGCCGGCAGCAGCAAGCGCAGGCTCGTCGGACTGCGAGTGCGTGGTGGTTGCTGGGTGTACGGCCAGGGAGCGGGTGTCACCGATATTAGCGAGGTTGGAGTGGAGCTTGAGGGCGTCGATAAACGCCCAGGCTTCCTCGCGGCCGCCGTCGATGTCGAAGGAAAGCACGGAGCCGGTGTAGGCGTAGCCGAGCTTTTCCTTGGTGGCCTTGTACGGCGAAGAATCCAGGCCGGCGTAGTTGACCTTGGTGACCTTGGCGTGGCCTTCCAAGTACTCGGCAACGGCCTGGGCGTTGGCATTGTGCTTTTCGACACGCAGCCCCACCGTCTCAATTCCATTCAGCGTCAGCCAGGCGTTGAAGGGGGATATGGCGGCGCCGGTATCGCGTAGCAGGCCGGCGCGGGCCTTGAGTGCAAAGGCTGGGGTGCCGAGATCAGCGTACTTCAGGCCGTGGTAGGCCTCATCTGGAGTGACGAAGTAGGGGAAGACGGGCTCGCCGTTGCGGGTGACGGTCCAGTCGAAGGAGCCGCCGTCGATAATCGCGCCGCCGATGGCCGAGCCATTGCCGGTGTAGAACTTGGTGGTCGAAACCACGACGATGTCCGCGCCGAGGTCCAACGGTCGGGCGAGGGCGGCGGTGGCGATGGTGTTATCCACGATGAGCGGGACTTGGTTATTGTGGGCGACCTCGGCGATGGCCGGGATATCGAGGACATCGGCTACGGGGTTGCCGAAGGTCTCGCCGTAGAAGGCCTTCGTATTCGGCCGGACGGCGTCCTGCCAGGACTGCGGGTCATCCGGGTTCTCGACGAGGGTGACGTCGATGCCTAGGCGCTTGAGCGTGACGGTGAAGAGTGTTGAGGTGCCGCCGTAGAGGCGCGGGGAAGTAACGATGTGGTCGCCGGCCGAGGCGAGGTTCAAAATGGCCGCGGTTTCGGCGGCCTGGCCGGAGGCGAAGGCAACGGCCGCGACGCCGCCCTCGAGGGAGGCGAGGCGCTCTTCCAGCGCGTCCTGGGTGGGGTTGGTCAGGCGGGTGTAGATGGGGCCGGCGTCGGAAAGGTTGAAGCGGTTGGCCGCGTGTTCGGCGTCGTTAAAAACGTAGGAAGTGGTCTGGTAAATCGGCACGTTGCGGGCGTTGTGGTGCCCGTCGAGGTTTTGGCCCGCGTGTACGGAGCGGGTAGCGAAGGACCAGTTGGAATTGGAGTTATCGTATTTCGTCGTCATGCTTGGCAAGACTAGACCAAGCGGTATGTATGGCGAATGGATCTTGGAAAACTCGCTGGCAGAACCGAGAATAAAAATAGACCAAGCGGTCGGTGTGTGCTTGGTCTGGTGGGGTGCCTTGCTTAGCGGTGGCGGTCTTGTTTCTCGAGCTGATCAGCAATGCGGCGGGTGTTAGTGCGAGTTTCGTTGCTATTGCGTACGAGCTTGACCACGATGGCGATGATTCCGGCGAGGATAAGAAACGGAATGAGTATGAGTAGGAATTCAAGCGGGCCGAGGGACATGTATTACCTTTCGTTTATGAACGTTGGCATTACGGTATCACTCGCGTAAGGCGGCCGCGACTGCGGAGAGGCTCGTGCGTAGCTCGGTGTCGCTAAGGTGGCCGAAGCCGAGGACGACGCCGTCTTCAGCATCGGCGCCGCCCCAATAATCGCGCAGTGGGGTGAGTTTGATGCCGTGGGCGGCGGCGCGGGGGACCACGGCTGGATCGCACAGCAGAACCGCGTGGAGACCACCGTGGATGGGCAGGAGCTGGGCGCCATCGACGGAGCCCAGCGTTTCGGCCACTAGGTTGCGGCGGCGTTTATAGGTGCGGCGCATGCGGCCGGTGTGGCGTCGTAAAGCGCCGCTGGCAAGGTAGTGGGCGAGCGCCGCCTGGGGGATGGCGCCGACGGGTTGGCCGAAGACCTCGCGCACGCGGTCAACGGCCGAGCGCAGGCGCGGCGGGACGACGAGGTAGCCGCAGGCAATGGAGGGGGAGATGACCGAGGAGAAGGTGCCCAGCAGCACGGTGTGTTCCGGGGCGAGCGCGGCCAGGGCGGGCAGTGGCTGACCGACGTAGCGCAGTTCGGAATCAAAGTCATCCTCGATGAGGAGGGCGTCGTGTGCGCGGGCCCATTCGACGAGTTCGGCGCGCCGGGCTGCAGGAAGCGAGCCGCCGTAGGGGTATTGGTGGCTGGGGGTGACGATGAGGGCGTCGAGATCGGCCGTGGGGACGGTGACGCCATCGGGGTCGGTGGGGATTTCCACCAACGTATGGCCGAGCGCGCGGGGCACACGGCGCAGGCTGGGGTAGCCGGGGGATTCTGCGCCCACGCGCAGCTGGCGGCCGAGAGCGCGCAGGAGTACGGAGAGGCCGTCGCGGGCGCCGGCCGTGATGAGGATGCAGGCTGGGTCGACGTTAAGCCCGCGCATGTGGCGCAGGTGCGCGGCGACCTCGCGGGGCAGATCGCCGGAGGGGTCGACAGCCGCGGCGCGCCACGCGGCCCTCCATTCAGGGGTGAGGATTCCGGCGGTGTCGGGCAGGCCGGGGGTCAGTGACACCAGCTCGGGCTCAGTGGCCGGTGCGGGGGCCGGCTCCGGCCGTGGGGCACGCGCGTGGGGGAGGCGCGGGTTGATGACGGTGCCCGACCCGACCTCCGCGGTGAGGTAGCCCTCGGCCGTGAGTTGCTCGTAGGCGGTGACCACGCTGCCTCGGGAAACGGCGAGCTGCGAAGCCAAGTGGCGGGTCGAGGGAACGCGCTCGCCGGGCAGGAGGACGCCGGCGGCAACCTGGGTGCGGAGGGCGGCGGCGATTTGCACGGGCAGCGGCCGCGTATCAGAGGGATCGAGGCGAAGAGGCACGGGCCCATCATAGGTGGTCTAATCCAACACGCTAAAAATGGCTCTTGTCTTGTACCACTTGTGTGGGCCACTATGGCACCTATGACTGAACAGGTAAATGAACAAGGACGCGCTACCACGCGCGTGAAGCGAGGACTGGCCGATATGTTGAAGGGCGGCGTCATCATGGACGTCGTCACGCCGGAACAGGCGCGCATCGCGGAGGACGCGGGCGCATCGGCCGTGATGGCGCTGGAGCGCGTGCCGGCCGATATCCGTGCGCAGGGCGGCGTGGCCCGCATGTCTGACCCGGAGCTTATCGAGGGCATCGTCGAGGCCGTCGACATCCCCGTCATGGCCAAGGCCCGTATCGGCCACTTTGTAGAGGCGCAGATCCTGGGCGAGCTGGGTGTGGACTTTATCGACGAGTCCGAGGTGCTCAGCCCGGCCGATTACGTCAACCACATCAATAAGTGGGACTTCGACGTGCCGTTCGTGTGCGGCGCCACCAACCTGGGCGAGGCGCTGCGCCGCATCACCGAGGGCGCGGCCATGATTCGCTCCAAGGGCGAGGCCGGCACGGGCGATGTCTCCGAGGCCGTGAAGCACCTGCGCACCATTAAGGCCGAGATTGCCCGCCTGCGCCACCTGGATCGAGACGAGCTTTATGTCGCAGCCAAGGAGCTGCAGGCCCCGTACGACCTGGTCGCCGAGGTTGCGGAGACCGGCAAGCTCCCGGTCGTGCTCTTTGTTGCCGGTGGCGTGGCCACGCCTGCCGACGCCGCCCTTGTCCGCCAGATGGGCGCCGAAGGCGTCTTCGTTGGCTCCGGCATCTTTAAGTCGGGCAACCCGGCGGCGCGCGCGGAAGCCATCGTGAAGGCCGCCACGCTTTACGACGACCCCGCTGAGCTCGCCAAGCTTTCCCGCGGCCTGGGCGAGGCCATGGTGGGCATCAACGTCAACGACGTTCCTGCACCGCACCGCCTGGCTGAGCGCGGATGGTAGCTACCGTCGGGGTGCTGGCGCTGCAAGGCGGCGTCGAGGAGCACCTGCGCATTTTGGACGGGCTCGGTGTGGCTACGCGCCGGGTGCGGGTGCCGCGCGACGTGGACGGGCTCGACGGGCTGGTGATTCCGGGCGGCGAGTCGAGCGTCATCGACAAGCTGGCGCGTAGCTTCGGGCTGGCCGAGCCGCTGCGCGATGCCGTGGCCGCAGGATTGCCGGTGCTCGCGACCTGCGCGGGGCTCATCTACTGCGCCCGCGAGCTCGATAACCCCGCGCCGGGGCAGCAAACCCTGGGGCTGCTGGACGTGACTGTACGCCGCAATGCTTTTGGCAACCAGCGCTTCTCCGAAGAACGCATCGTGCCAGTCGCGATGGGGGAGGACAAGCTCGACATTGAGGCGAGCTTCATCCGCGCGCCACTGGTTACTCGCGTGGGCGACGGCGTCGAAATCATCGCGACGGTGCCGGGCGAGAACGGCGACGCGGTGGTCGGCGTGCGCCAAGGCCGCGTGACGGCGCTGAGCTTCCACCCAGAAGAAAATGGCGACGCTCGCGTGCACGCCGCCTGGCTCGAAAGCTTCTAAGTACGCAGATACACCAAAGCCGCCCCGCAGCGTTCATTGTGAACTGGCCCCCGAAAGTTGGACTGGTTTAATTCTAGGCGGTTAGGGCTTCAAGGGTCTGATTTCGATATTGCA
>NZ_JASPII010000006.1:0-137166 GCF_030229635.1 Corynebacterium marquesiae | reverse complement strand
GAAATCTAGAAAACGAACCCCCAAAACGAAGAAAGTCTCGAAACATCGAAATAGGAACGATGTCTCGAGACTTCACAATGGTGCCCCCAGTGGGACTCGAACCCACACTGAATCGATTTTAAGTCGACTGCCTCTGCCGATTGGGCTATGGGGGCAAGGGCAAAGAATATTTTAGGACACCTCACCCTGCGGGAGTTAACGAGGGGTACCCTCCGCAGCCAGACCAGCGATAATGCCATCGAGAATGTCCTTTTCACTGATGAAAAAGCTGCGCGCATCGCAATTGCGCTCGATGAGCTGCATGATGCCTTCGACGGCTACGGCCCCACCGCCGATGACATCGGCACGGCCGGGGTGAATGACGGGGTTGAGGGCGCGGACGTCGGAAGGCAGGCTAATAAGCTGCTGCAAAAGCACGCGCAGGGCATCGAAGCGGAGTTCAGACCCGTGAATGGCATCGGCGTCGTAGCGCTCAAGGCCCTGAGCCAATGCAGAAAGAGTGGTAAAAGTTCCTGCGCAGCCGACGATGGTACGGGCCTTAGAAATAGGTACTATCTTCTCTACTTCCGCCGTGCGCTCGCCGACGTACTCGGAAGCGATCTCAATCTCCGACTCGGTTGGCGGATCGGTACGCATAATGCGCTCGGTTAGCCTGACGCACCCCATGCGGGCCGAGTGGGTGCCCAAGATATCGCCATCTGCGGTGCCTACGACGAACTCGGTCGAACCGCCACCCAAATCGATAACACAGAATGGCCCGCGGTCTGGCTCCACATCGGCCACGGCGCCATTAAAGGACAACAGAGCCTCTTCCTCGCCCGAGACGACCTCGGCCTGTGCACCAGGCTGAATTTGGCCAAGCAGCTCAGCGGTCATGTCGAAGAATTCCTGTTGGTTCTTGGCATCGCGAGTAGCGGAGGTAGCAACCATGCGCACGCGGGTGACCTTCTCAAACTTCATCTGGCGTACGTAGCCTTCCAAGGCCACGCGGGCGCGGTCTAGAGCTGCAGGGGCAATTTCGCCAGTGGCATCGACTCCCTCTCCCAGGCGGATGATTTCCATGGTGCGGGTAATATCGCGGACCTTGCCGTCATCCTGAATTTCAGAGATGAGCAAGCGAATCGAATTGGTACCGCAATCAATCGCAGCAACGCGAGTCATAGCAGCCCTCCTATTCCGCGTTAGAGAAATCGAACTGGGCCAAGTCAATCCCCAGATCCTCTACGCTGGGCCAATCCTGCGGGATAGCAGAGCCTCGAAGCTTGCCGTGGTCGGCGGCCATGGCCACCGCCTCAGTTCCCAAACGGAAATGCTGTGGGCCTTCAGCAAGCGCGTACGCGATGAGCACATGCAGACACTTCACCCGATCGGGCATGCCGCCACCGGAGAAATCGGTGCCAAGGTCTTCGATGTCATTGCGCTTGGCCAAAAAGTATTCGTGGGCACGCTGATAGTCGGCAGCCAATTCCTCGTCTTCACCTAAGCGGGCTTCCATCCACTTCATAACGTGAGCAACCTCCAAGCGTGAGGCTTCTGCCGTAAGTCGTGGGTCGGTGAGGTAGTAGAGGGTGGGGAATGGGGTGCCGTCGGCAAGCTTAGGCGCCGTCTTAATTACCGCGGGCTGCCCATCCGGCGTGCGATATGAAACCTCTAGGACCCCGCGTGGGGTGCGGCCCAATTGCTCAGTTACTACAGCGATATCTGCATCAGTGACGGTCATGCGGACAATTATCGCACATCTGGATTCTCTTCCGGCGCCGGCTCAATCGGAAGATGATTTACCTGCTCGGACGGAGCTTCTTCCTCAGGCGGCTCGGCTACAGAATCCCACAGAACTTCGTACCATTCGCGGGAATCTTCTTCCTTCTGACCATCTGTAGTGAGCTGGTCATCCGGCTTAATCTGCGGGTCAATGATGCGGTAGGCGGTCTCACCCTCATCGACAACCCCGAATCGGCGCCGCGCCTCCTGCTTGATGTACTCATCGGACTTATATCTATCAATCTTCTCCAGCAAAGCAGCTTTCTCATCCTGCTTGGCGGCGATTGACTCATTGAGGCGGGCAATTTCGGATCGGCCGTGGTAGTAATTGCGCAGCGGAATGGCGATAGCAAACAAAACAACGAGCACTATAGCTACGATTACGCCTACTCCGGCAATACTCATCCGATCCGGCTTCTGTTTCTGCTTCAGTTGTGCACGCTGCGCCTTGCGGATATCCGCAGCACGCGAGGCTACCGGAACCCTAGTACGGATCCGGTTTCGCTGCGTCTTCTTTTCGCGTGCCATAGGCCTCTAATCCTAGCGCCGTCACTTCTGTAACAGGGACGTGGCACGCGCAATTTGGATACACTAAAAGAAATTCTCCCGCCCAGGAAGGAAGTTTCATGTCCCTCAAACGCCTCCTGCCCGTTCTCACCGCAACCTTATTCCTCGCCAGCTGCAGCCCCTCCGCCCAAGACGGCGAATACCCCGTCTACGGTGACGGCTACGACCTAAACACTAAAGACGGCATGGCCGACTACCTCAAGGAGTATAAGACCCTGCCGGATGATTACATCAACCATGATGCTGACCAGCTCGAGGGAGACGATCAGCCCGAAAGCTTTGAAACCAACGCGGACTCCGTCAAGAAGGCCGGCGAAGCTGCCTGCAAGAATGATGAATTGCTCGACATTTCGAAGGAATATTTCCGAGGAAACACCGACAAGTTTGGGGAAGCAGTTATGTCATCGGTCGACGGCTCTGATGACAAATATCGTGATGTTTTTGAAGCGCTAGACATCCCCGATGACGCACCGGACACTGACAAGATCATGGCTGCAGCGATGAGCTCACTCGGCGCCGTGATGTCTTGCGGTGATGAATTCAGCGATGAAGAACTGGAAAAGGTCGCTGAGTCGATCCATTCCAGCTAGAGCTTCGAACCAAATTCCCTGCCTAAGGAATAGTAATGCCACTCAAGCGTCTCCTCCTCCTAGCCGCCGTAGGCGCCCTACTTGCTGGGTGCAGCTCGACCGACCACAAAGAAGAAGTCGCCACCGAAGCGGAGTCCCCCACTAGCGAAAGCACTACCAGCAGCGAAGCTCCTACCACTACCACCAGCAGAAACCATGATCTCAACACCAAAAGCGGCTTCATTTATCACATAAAAGAACACGGCACGATCCCGGACTTTTACCTGGACGTGTTCGGCGCGGGCACTTCCGATACCGATGACGGCCCCACCAGCTACGAAGTCAACGCCACGACCCTGAAGAAGGCTGGAGCTGTTGCCTGCGAGAATGATCAGATTCTAGACGATGCCAAGTATTTGCTAGCCCATGGCGACAGCGGATTTGAGGAGCTCGTTCCCGATTTAGAAGAGTTTGACAGGAAATACGCTCCCGTCTTCGAAAAGCTTGAAATGTCAGCGGCCTCTCCCCTCCCAGACAAGCTATTTACCATGTACATGGCTGGAGTGGGTTCCCTCGCCACCTGCGGTGACAAATATGACGATAAGGAACTCGAGGCAGTGGCTGACAAAATTTTCAGCTACTAGATCCCTCCTAAAGTTCGCACAATTTTTCGCTTCAAGCCTTGCGCAAGCCAGCAAGGCGGCTTATACTGAGGGTGGAAATTCGATTGGGTGTGCGATTTATTCCAGAGGGGGAACTTTCCGTGACGGCCAGCGACGCACCACCAAAGAAAGCTTATTTTTCTACCAATAACCTCGACGATACGGTTTGCATTTTGGGTATGCTCCAACGCATTCAATCTTGGCAGCTATACCAATCCGTACTTCCGCGATTAGAAGACGATGTCGAATGCACTACTGCTGCTTTAGCTAAGCGGGTGGGCTTGAGCTACTGGCGCGTTTTATCCGCACTGCGCTCTCACCTGCGCATGCTTGAGTTGCCGTTAACCACGGCGGTACAGACCGAACATTGGATTCTTGACCTCCCGCGGCTGCACGTCATTGATGCCGAGCTTGCCCCGCTTGGCGACGACGCCGAGGGCATCCAACTAGTCGATGCCGCCCTTGCAGACTTCCTCACCCCGAAGGAACCTGCTCAGCATGTCCCCACGGAATCTGAAATCCGTAGATTCTTGCGCGATTACATCGATGGCATTCTCAAGCCAGATATTGAGAAGGAAATCGAGCGCTCTGTTTCCATTTCTTATTCCAAAGGCCAAGCCACCATCACCCTGAAAACGGATAAAGCAACCGCCAGTGCTATTTCACGGCACATCGATAAAGCAGCGCGAAAGAAGAACATCACAAAGCCAGAGGCTTTGGAGGCGCTGATCTTTAATCGCACCCAGACAAAAGTAGTTATCAATACCTATGCAGCGGGTGAGGATGCTTCTCGGGTATATATCCCGTCGGCGGGATGGTGTGTTCTTACTGAACGCTTGAGCACTTACTCGATGACCCGCGAGTTGTGCCCAGAAGAAACATCCTCCTACGTCCCCACCGAGCAAATCAGGACATGGGTCCACGGTCGCGATGCCACGTGCCGTTGGCCGGGGTGTTCTATGCCGGCGCATTACTGCCAGCTTGATCATCGGGTGGAGTATGCCGACGGCGGGCCGACGAGTATCGATAATCTTGTCACCCTTTGTCAGCACCACCACAATGTGAAGACCGATGGTAGGGCCCGCTACATCATGGATCCCATCACTGGGGACGTCGCTTGGCTCTTTTCGGACGGCACTTTCGAGATTGACCGTGCTCAAGGACCTTTAGCACCGCGAACCATGAATTGGAAGCAAACCTGGCAACAATACCTAGACATGCGAAAGCGCCCCCGCGGCAATGCAAGGGCGCTACGAAAGGAGGCGATTAAGCCTTAAAGCGCGGGAAAGCGGAGCGGCCGGCGTAGACTGCGCCGTCGCCAAGTTCCTGCTCGATGCGCAGAAGCTGGTTGTACTTAGCTACGCGCTCGGAACGAGCCGGTGCACCGGTCTTGATCTGGCCGCAGTTCAGAGCAACAGCCAGGTCTGCAATGGTGGTGTCCTCGGTCTCACCGGAGCGGTGGGACATCATGGTGCGGTAGCCGTTGCGGTGAGCCAGCTCGACTGCGTCGAAGGTCTCGGTCAGGGTGCCGATCTGGTTAACCTTTACCAGCAGAGCGTTAGCGGCCTTCTTCTCAATGCCTTCCTGCAGGCGAGCAGGGTTGGTGACGAAGAAATCATCGCCGACGATCTGTACCTTCTCACCAATAGCGGCAGTCAGGGTGGTGTAGCCGTCCCAGTCGTCTTCCTGCAGTGGGTCCTCGATGGAGACGATCGGGTACTCGTCAATGAGGCCCTCGTAGACCTTGCACATTTCTTCAGCGGTGTGCTCGCCACCCTCGAAGTGATACTTGCCGTCCTTGAAGAACTCAGAGGAAGCAACGTCGAGTGCCAGGGCTACGTCCTTGCCAGGCTCGAAGCCGGCCTTCTTGATGGCGTCCACGATGACGTCGAGAGCAGCCTTGGTGGAGTCAACGGACGGTGCAAAGCCACCCTCGTCGCCCAGACCAGTGGACAAGCCCTTGTCCTTTAGCACTGCCTTCAGTGCGTGGTAGACCTCGGCGCCCATGCGAAGAGCCTCGGCGAAAGACTCCGCACCAATCGGAGCGATCATGAATTCCTGAACGTCTACGCCGGAGTCAGCGTGTGCGCCGCCGTTGAGGATGTTCATCATTGGCACTGGCAGTACGTGTGCATTCGGGCCGCCAATGTAGCGGTACAGAGGCAGTGCAACGGACTCTGCGGCGGCCTTGGCTGCGGCGATGGAAACGCCCAAGATAGCGTTAGCGCCGAGCTCGGACTTGTTATCGGTACCGTCCAACTTAATCAGTGCCTGGTCAATGAGGCGCTGGTCGTCAGCTTCGAAGCCAGCAATTTCATCGGCAATCTTCTCGTTGATGTTCTCAACGGCCTTTAGAACGCCCTTACCCTGGTAGCGCTCGCCACCGTCGCGCAGCTCGTGAGCCTCGTGCACACCGGTAGAAGCACCGGAAGGAACGCCGGCAACACCGCGGGCGCCGTCGTCAAGGAAGACCTCGGCCTCGACGGTTGGGTTGCCACGGGAATCAAGAATTTCGCGGGCGAAAGTGTGGATGATATCAGCCATGCTGTTTTTCACTCCTCATAAATAAGTTCGCTCTGGACCAGCCGGCCCAGCTACGTAGTCAATTGTTGCAGAAAACTTTACTGTGTGACGCTACTTGGCACTTTGCGGAACCGAATAGGCATTGGCGGCGTGTGCAACTTTATGCAAATACTCGCTGGACTGGTTGTAATTTAGGACTGCTTCCTCCCACTGTTCTGGGTCAGAGAGATCTCTATCACCAAAGCATAAAAGTCCGGCGGCGCCGACTGCAGCGTCGTCAATTTGATTGGGATCCGCCTTCCCATCGCCGTTAGCATCAGCGCCTACCGATTCCCATGTCGTGGGGATAAACTGCATCGGGCCGACGGCACGGTCATATTCGGAATCCCCATCGATGTCGCCGTTATCAGTATCTGGGGTGTGCGCCGTATTGTTCAGGCCATCGAGGGCGATGCCGTTGATGGGTGGTTGGGGGTAGCCGGCGTCGTCAAGCTTGGAGGGCTTAAACCAATTGCCGTTGTAGGTGCCGTGGCGGGTCTCCACGTAGCCCAGGCCGGCAAGGGTATTCCATCGCAGATGGCAATTCGGCCATTTTTGCTGAGCGATGAGTTCGGCGTTGCCATAAGCGCGCAGTGCGGCCGGCGGGATGCCCGTCTGCTCAGCTAGGTCAGAGGCCCAGTAGGTAAGCTTATCCGCAGTGCGGCCGGGAGCATTGACGTCAATATGCGCGACCTCTTTGCCTTCAACGGGCGGAATGTTCTCCGGTACGGGCTCCTGGGAAGTGCCGTGCCCCGTCAACAGCCATGCCACCAACGCGATGATCACGGCTACGGCCACCCCGCAGCCCCCGAATATCTGCAGGAGCCTCTTCATGAGAAGCCATCCTACATTCCCTTACCTTCGCGCCATAGCTTCTCTTGCGTGTCAACATCGACAATCTCCGTGGTGCCATCAAAGAGGTATGGGGCGCGGGCGCGCATTTTGGTGAGGAAACTCTGGGCCACATCATCAAGCGAAAAGGTGGAGATTTCCGCATGGAAGAGTACTTGGAGGAAGATATCGCCCAACTCTTTGAGCATCTCGCTTTCCGGTTCGCGGTTGCGCACGGCCGCGGCGAATTCGGCGGACTCCTCCTCAAGATAGGGCAAGAGCGAGGTATGGGTTTGCTCGCGCTCCCACTCCCCAATGCGCCGCGCCGTGGCCATGGTCTGGCGCGCCTGCATGATGGGATCCGCAAGGGATTCGGCACGAATGACTGGCTCTCCAGTAGCTAGGCGAGCGCGGGTTTCAGGATCGTGTTCGTCGGTGCTGACCAAGGTTCCGGTGGCGTCCTCGCCTACCAGCAGATCGGAGAAATTCCACCGTACGGACACGGGTACCTCACCCGTGAAGTGGACAGGGCCACGCAGCTTCCCGTGCGCCTGCATGGGGATCATAGTGGGCCAGCGTTCATCGAGCAACAGCACAGTCATGTGCACAAAGTCTAGCCCGAGTTCCCATTATGGGGCTATTCAAGGTATTTTAGGCCAATGACCTCCAGCCAGAATAAATCCCACTCCGTGACGTTGTGGACCCTCGTCGCGCTGATTATCGGTTCCACCGTGGGCGCGGGTATTTTCTCGCTGCCACAAAACATTGCCTCCGTTGCCGGCCCAGGCGCGATGCTCATCGGCTGGCTGGTCGCGGGCGTCGGCATGCTCTCTGTGGCTTTTGTGTTCCAGATTTTGGCTCGCCGTAAACCACACCTTGATTCTGGCGTCTATTCCTATGTGCGCGCCGGCCTCGGCGATTTTATTGGCTTTACCTCCGGCTGGGGCTACTGGCTGGGCTCCGTTATGGCGCAGGTGGGTTATGCCACCCTCTTTTTCAATACCTTGGGCCATTACCTGCCGCTTTTCGACGCCGACCATTACTGGTCCTCCGCCATCGCCGTCTCCCTCTTGTCGTGGGGTATTTTCGCGGTGCTTGCTCGCGGCATCAAGCAGGCCGCCTTCATGAACCTCATTACCACGATTGCCAAGATCGTGCCCATCTTGGCCTTCGTAGTGCTCATTGCTTTCCTCGGGTTCAGCTGGGATAAATTCACCTTGGACTTCTGGGGGCGTGCCTCCGAGGCCAGTGTTTTCGAGCAGGTTCAAGGAATTATGCTCTTTACCGTGTGGGTCTTCATTGGCGTGGAGGGCGCATCCGTGTATTCCAAGCAAGCGGCCAAGCGCACCGATGTCGGCCGCGCGACCGTCATCGGCTTTTTCTCCGTCCTGGCTCTGCTGGTTTCCGTATCTACCCTTAGCTTTGGCGTGATGACCAAGGAAGAACTGGCCGCACTGCCAGATAATTCCATGGCCTCCGTGCTCACCGAGGTCATCGGCCCCTGGGGCGGCGCGCTAGTGTCTATTGGACTGTGTTTGTCGGTATTGGGCGCCTATGTCTCCTGGCAGATGTTGTGCGCCGAGCCCATCGTAATGATGGCCATCGACGGCCTCATTCCCCGCCGCATTGGCACCATTAACGTGGCCGGTGCGCCGTGGGTAGCACAGTTGATTTCCACGATGGCCATTCAGCTGTTCATCATCGTCTTCTACCTCAACGAGGCGTCCTATAACGCCATGGTGCAGCTGGCCACCATCATGTACCTGCTGCCCTATATCTTCTCTTCCCTGTACCTATTGCTCTTGGCGCTGCGGGGTAAGGGGCTGTCTCACCCGCAGGCGGGTATCAAGTTCGATCTTTCAGGGCCAGAGGTAAGCCGTAAAGAAAACCGCAAGCACCTAGCCATCGCTTTGCTCGCTTTTATCTATTCGCTGTGGCTAATTTACGCGGCCGATCCCGTCTACGTGCTGCTCGGCGCACTTGCCGTAGTCCCAGGCCTAATCCCCTATGTCGGCACTCGGATTTGGAAGAAGGAACGCATTTTCAACACCTTCGAGTGGTGCGTGGTGGCCATTGTCTTGGCCGGTGCCGCCGCCGCCATTTGGGGCTTGAGCACCGGCAGGCTCACCCTCTAGCTACTCCCCTACGCTGACCACGTTGGAGGAGGTGGGCTGGGCGCCGCTGACGTTGATGGGCTCGACGTCGAAAAGCGCGCTTAGGAAGTCCGCCGCCCACTGAATGAGCTCAGTATCTCGCAGCTTCGGCGAGGTGACATTGCGTCCCGCCTTGGGGAACGGCACGTTGATGGCCTTCGCGGCCGCGCGGAAGCTAGAGCCCGGATATAGGCGCTTGAGGCGCACCTGCTTGGAATCCGGCAGCTCGACGGGGTGGAACTTGATGCGAGTGCCCTGCACAGTGATATCGGAAATACCGGCACGGCGCGCCTGGTGGCGCAGGCGGGCAACGGAGAGCAGGCGCAGCACCTCTTGCGGCAATGGGCCGAAGCGATCTTCCATTTCCTCGATGACGGCCTTGAGATCATCATTGTTTTGCGAGGCCGCAAGCTTGCGGTAGACCTCCAGGCGCAGGCGCTCAGAGTCGATATAGCTTTCCGGAATATGCGCATCCACGGGGAGATCGATGCGGATTTCCTTCGGGCCTTCATCGGTAACGGTGGGAGCCTCGCCGCGGGCGAGGGATTTGAAAGTTTCTACTGCCTCGCCAACGAGGCGCACGTAGAGATCGAAGCCCACACCAGCAATGTGGCCGGACTGTTGGGCGCCAAGGACGTTGCCGGCACCGCGCATCTCCAAGTCCTTCATGGCTACGGCCATGCCCGCACCAAGGTCATTATTTTGGGCGATGGTGGCTAGGCGGTCATAGGAGGTTTCCGTGAGCGTAGCGCCCTTGGGGTACAAGAAGTAGGCATAGCCGCGCTCGCGGGAACGCCCCACGCGCCCGCGCAGCTGGTGCAGCTGGGACAAGCCCATATGGTGGGCGTTTTCCACAATGAGGGTATTCGCATTGGCGATATCCAAGCCGGTCTCCACGATGGTGGTACATACCAAAACGTCATACTCGCGGTCCCAGAAGCCCTGGACGGTCTGTTCGAGCACGTCCTCGTTCATCTGGCCGTGCGCGACGACGACGCGAGCTTCCGGTACCAGGTCACGCAGCTCGCGGGCCTTCTTTTCGATATCAGAGACTTTGTTGTGGATGAAAAAGGTTTGACCATCGCGCAGCAGCTCGCGGCGGATGGCCGCGGCTACCTGCTTGTCCTCGTAAGCGCCGACGTAGGTCAGCACCGGGTGGCGGTCTTCCGGTGGGGTCAGAATGGTGGACATCTCGCGGATGCCAGCCATAGACATCTCTAAGGTGCGCGGGATAGGTGTTGCGGACATGGTGAGCACATCCACGCTGGCTTTAAGGGCCTTAATGTGTTCCTTGTGCTCCACGCCGAAGCGCTGCTCCTCGTCCACGACGATGAGGCCGAGGTTCTTCCAGTGCACGCCGGTCTGGAGGAGGCGGTGGGTGCCGACTACGATATCGACGCTGCCATCGGCCAGCCCCTTAAAGATGTCCTTTGCTTCCTTCTTTGAGGTAAAGCGCGAAAGCACCTCAATCTTGACCGGGAAGCCGGTCATGCGCTCGCTGAAAGTATCAAAGTGCTGCTGCGCCAGCAGCGTGGTGGGCACGAGGACGGCCACCTGCATGCCGTCTTGCACGGCCTTGAAGGCAGCGCGGATGGCCACCTCGGTTTTACCGTAGCCCACATCGCCGACGACGACGCGGTCCATCGGCACCGTGGATTCCATGTCCTGCTTGACGGCGTCGATAGCCAACATCTGGTCTTCGGTTTCGACGAAAGGGAAATTATCCTCCATCTCCGCCTGCCACGGATTATCCGGGGAGAACTGGTGCCCCGGCGCGGCCTGGCGCTTGGCGTAGAGCTCGACTAGCTCGCCGGCGATTTCGCGCACGGCGGCGCGCGCCTTCTTCTTGGTGTTCTTCCAGTCGGAACCGCCCATCTTGGACAGGTGCGGCGATTCGCCACCGGTGTACTTGCTGAGCAGATCCAGCGAGTCCATGGGAACCCAGAGCTGATCGCCGGGCTGACCACGCTTGGAGGGCGCGTACTCGAGCACGATGTATTCGCGGCGGCTGGTTTCATCGCCGGACTGGATGGTGCGCTCGGCCATCTTTAGAAACTTGCCGATGCCGTGGGTCTCGTGCACCACAAAATCGCCCTGCTTGAGGGCGAGCGGGTCAACCTTGTTGCGGCGCTTGGCGGGCCGGCGCTTCGCTTCGGCGATATCGCCTACGCGGTTACCGGTCAGATCCGTCTCGGTTACGACGACCAGTGGGAGGGCCTCGGCGTCCTTGGGCTTTTTCACCTTGGGAAATACCAGGCCGGCGTGGCTTAGTGCTTGGTAGAGCGTGACTTCGCCGGCGGTGGGCTCCCAGCCGGGGGTAGCCACCTTGGTGCGGATGCCCTTTTCTGCAAAGCGATCCACCATGCGTTTGATGGCACCTTGCGCCGGCGCGATGAAGGCTGCCCGGCCGCCGGCGTTGGTGTGCGCGAGAAGCTGGGCCATCATGGCGTCGATTTCTTCGATATTGCCGCGCGGGGTGGGCCCTGGTTCGAATTCGAGCGGGAGGGTCTCCTCTTCCGGCGCGGCGAGCATTCCCGGCGGGGAGAAAGTCCACAAAGGCAGGCCGGACTCGCTAATGGAGACCTCGAGCGACTCATAGGAGCGGTAGCTGGATGCCTCGGTGTCGAGTCCTTCGGTAGCCAGCGGGCCATCGGCACCCATGGCTGCGGCCTCCCAGCCCGCGGCGAGGAACTCCGCATCGGTCTTTTCTAGATCTGCCACGCGGCGGCGAATCTTTTCCGGACCGACCATCACCACGTGGGTGGTGGGGCGCAGGATTTCGGGGAGGGTGATCATGGGGGCGTCGGAAAGCGCGGGCAGGAGCGCCTCCATACCTTCGGCCGGGATGTGCTCGCTTACTTTGGTCAATAGCTCCACCAAGGCGGGATTGCCGGGGTGCTTGACGGCGAGATCGGCCGCACGCTTGGCAATGGCGTCCGTAATAGGCAGCTCCCGGGCAGGGAAAATGTCTACGCGGCCCACCTCGATTTCCGGAATGGTGCGCTGGTCAGCCACGGAGAATTGGCGGATATCGGTAATCTCATCGCCCCAAAACTCCACGCGGACCGGATAATCCAGCGTCGTAGGGAAAATATCGATGATGCCGCCGCGCGTAGCGTACTCGCCGCGCTTAGCCACCATGTCTACGTGCTTATAGGCGCGGAACTCGAGCTCGCGGACTACCTCATCAAAGTCATATTCTTGATCTTCTTCGAGGTGGACGGGAGCGCGGCCCTCCACCTCCTGCAGGATGGGCTGAGACAGGCCGCGGGCAGCCGTGACGATGACCTGCAGGCTATCGAGATTGTGCAGAACTTCAGCGCGGCGGCCGATGATGTCTACGCCGGGGCTCAGGCGCTCGTGCGGCAGGGTCTCCCAGGCGGGGAACATGGCCACCTTCTCCCCCAGCATCGCCGTAAGCTCCGCCGTGAGATCCTCGGCCTCGCGACTCGTAGCGGTTACCACGAGCACTGGGGCATGATGGGCCAAGGTGCCCAAGGCCCACGGCCGGGACTGATCCAAGCCTGTGATGTGGAGGTCATCGCCCACATGAGAAATCATGCCCTTGAGCTTGGGATCT
The DNA here is from genome assembly GCF_030229635.1 of Corynebacterium marquesiae. Taxonomy (NCBI): domain Bacteria; kingdom Bacillati; phylum Actinomycetota; class Actinomycetes; order Mycobacteriales; family Corynebacteriaceae; genus Corynebacterium; species Corynebacterium marquesiae. The sequence continues at coordinate 124,481 of NZ_JASPII010000006.1, read as the reverse complement.
GAGGCCGCTACCTTGAGCAGGCCGGCCAGCATTGGGGTAGCCATCTATTTGCCTCCTAGCTTGGGCTTTACTTCCATACCGGACAAACCATTCCAACATAGATTGACAATGTGCGTGGCGACGACTTCCTTGTCCGGGTTGCGCTCATCCAGCCACCATTGCGCGGTGGTCGATACCATCCCCACCAACGCTTGGCCGTAAATATCCGCCAAATCTGGGTCGATGCCACGGTGCTCGAATGCTTCTCGCAGGATATAGGAAACCTGGCCCACCGCGGAATTCAACAGCGTGGAAAAGCTGCGTTCGTCGCCGGGCTTGGCATCGCGCACCAGGATGAGAAAGCCATCAGTTTCTTCCTCGACATAGGTCAAAATGGCCATGACGGCCTGCTCGATGCGCTCGCGCCAGCTTCCGGTCTCCAAGGAATCAGTAATAACCTTTTCCAGTGCTAGCATCTCGCGGTCCACGACCACCGCGTAGAGGCCTTCCTTGCCCCCGAAGTGCTCATAGACCACGGGTTTGGATACCCCGGCGCGTGCCGCGATCTCTTCGACGGTGGTTCCTTCAAAACCCAGTTCCGCGAATGCGGCGCGTCCGATGGAAATGAGTTGTTCACGGCGTTCCCGGCCGGTCATCCTTTGTCGAGCCATGCCCTCTACCCTATCCTTTGCCCCGCAATTTGTGATTTACCCGGGGGCGTCAGGTAGGCTATGCCTACAGCTTTTGCTGTGTTTCCCCATGGTGTAATCGGCAACACTACGGTTTTTGGTACCGTCATTCTAGGTTCGAGTCCTGGTGGGGAAGCTTTTTAGTTTTTCTTCCTACCGCGGCGAAAGCCTTTGAGCTCGGCTTTCTTCGCAATCGCCGCCACTTGGGCGGCGGTGTAGTTAACGGGGGCTACACCGGCGCGGGGCAGGACCCAGCCGCGCCAATAGGACAAAATCGCCATGCCACTGCCGACGATCGGCGCGACCACCATGCCGAGTGCAAACTGTCCGTAATCGGCAAAGGTAACCATGACGATGCCGGTGAGGATAGAGGGCACGGCATACAGGGGGCTGCCGCCAAAGATGGACGGGATTTCCCCGGAGGCAATATCGCGGACCATTCCGCCGCCCACTGCGGTGAGCACGCCAAGGAAGACACAGGGAATAAGTGGCATGCCGTGGGTGAGCGCCTTGACACAGCCGGTGGTGGACCACACGCCGAGGATGATCGCATCGCCGTGTTCACGGAATAGCTCCCACGCCTTGCCCTTGAGATCGATGAGAAATGCAATGAGTGCACCACAGCAAGCAAGGCCGAGGTACCACGGGTCTGAGATCGCTGCGGCTGCTCCATCCCCGATGAGCATGTCACGGATCATGCCGCCGGCCAGCCCTGAAAAGAGGGCGAGGAACACGAAGCCCACAATGTCGAATTCGCGGCGGCGGGCAAGGGTGCCGCCAATGATGCCGTTCAAAACTACGCCGAGAAGATCGAAGGCTTGGTAAAGCGAATTGATGAGGGGATCGACATCGTGCATGATTCTTAGGCCTCCTGCCGCGCGGGTAGAATTTCGGCGTGACTGCGGCCGTGTTTTACTCTCCGGCGTGTCAGCATGGCTTTAATTTAACCAACTCGTTTCTCTGAAAGATCGCATTTCTCATGTCTAAATCCAATGCCCGGTATTTCATCTGGTCCAATGGCCTGCAAAACTTGGGCGATCAGATTGTTGCTGCCAAGACGGTGCTGCCCGCGCTCTTTAGTGCGGCCGGAGTGCCTGCGTTCTTTACCGGCCTGCTCACCCCTATCCGCGAGTCCGGTTCGATGCTGCCGCAGGCGGCGCTGACCCCGTGGGTGACTACGCATAGGGCCCGCAAGCGCCTGTGGATTATCGGCTCTTTGGGCCAAGCGGTATCCGCCGCGGTCATCGCGCTCGCGGCATTTTTTACCCGCGGGGCAATTCTAGGCATCATTGTGCTGCTAGCGCTGGCCGCGCTCTCGCTTTTCCGCGCGCTGTGCTCGATTGCGGGCAAGGACGTGCAGGCGCGCACCATTTCCAAGGGCGCGCGCGGCCAGGTGACCGGTAGCGCGGCAGCCCTCGGTGGCGGTGCTACTTTGCTGACCGGCATTATCCTCTACTTTTTGGGCGAGCTCAGCATTCCCATGATGGGCACGGTCCTCGCCATTGGTGCGGCCACGTGGGCCATTGCCGCGTGGGTCTTTTCGCACGTGGATGAGCCGGTGCCAGAGGAAGCCGAAGGGGGCATCGATAAGCAGTGGTGGCGCGATACCTGGCAGCTTTTTACTAGCGACGGCCAATTTCGCAACTTTGTCATCGTCCGCGCGCTCTTGCTCGTTTCGGCGCTATCTACCTCTTTTATTGTACTGCTCAGCAGCAACCTTTCCGGGCTCTACGGCTTCGTGCTTGCTTCCGGCCTAGCCTCCCTGGTGGGCGGGCGTATCTCCGGGGTGTATTCGGATAAGTCTTCTAAGAACACCATGGCCGTGGGCGCGGCCGTGGCTTCCGTCGTGCTGGTGCTTTTGGTCGCCAGCTCGCACTGGGCACCGGATGCGGTCAATGCCTGGGTCATGCCGATTGGCTTCTTCGCCGTGAACCTAGCGCACACGGCCATTCGCGTGGCGCGAAAGACCTACGTGGTGGATATGGCCGGCGGCGATAAGCGCACGCAGTATGTGGGTGCGGCCAATACGATGATGGGCATTATCCTTCTCATCGTCGGTGGCATTTCCTCCGTGGTGGCACTGGCCGGACCTGAGGCAGCGCTGCTCTTCCTTGCACTCATTGGTTTCCTCGGGGTGTGGCGCGCCCGCGGCCTGAAAGAGGTTTCTCACACATAAATCGCACTTGGGCTATAGGATGTAGTCCGGATAAGAATCAGACTCGACCCCCAGGAGTTCAATAACCCGTGGTAGCAACAACCTCGTGTGCTGTCGTCGTCCTTGCGGCTGGCGCCGGCACCCGCATGAAGTCCACCAAGCAGAAGACCTTGCATGAGATTGGCGGTCGCACCTTGCTCGGCCACGCTCTGCATGCTGCGGCCGGGATCAACCCGGAGCGCATCGTCACGGTGGTGGGCCACCAGCGCGATCAGGTCGCCCCCGCCGTGGATGCCATCGCCCAGGAGCTGGACTGCGAGGTACTGCAGGCGGTGCAGGAGGAGCAGCTGGGCACCGGTCATGCCGTGGCCTGCGGCTTGGAGCCGATTCCGGACTTCGAGGGAACCGTCATTGTCACCAACGGCGACGTCCCGTTGCTTACCCCAGAGACCATCGAGGGCCTGCGCGCCACCCACACCGAGCAGGGCAACGCGGTCACTGTGCTCTCGATGCGCCTCGATGACCCGACCGGTTACGGCCGCATCATTCGCGCTGAAGATGGCAGTGTGTCTGCCATCGTGGAGCAAAAGGATGCCACCGAAGAACAGCGCCAGGTCAATGAGGTCAATTCCGGCGTTTTCGCCTTTGATGGGCGCGTGCTTGCCGATGCCCTCCAGAAGCTCGACTCCAATAACGCCCAAGGCGAGCTGTATATCACCGATGTGCTTGAAATTGCCCGTACCGCGGGGCACGGCGTCGGCGCGCACGTAGCAGCAGATCCGGCCGAACTCGCGGGCGTCAATGACCGCGTGCAGCTTGCCGCTGCCGGCCGTGAGCTCAACCGCCGCATGGTAGAAAAAGCGATGCGCGGAGGGGCCACCATCGTGGATCCGGAGACCACCTGGATTGGTGTCAACGTCACCGTGGGCTCCGATGTCATTATTCACCCAGGCACGCAGCTGTGGGGCGCTACCAGCATCGCAGATAACGCCGAGATCGGCCCCGACACCACCTTGACCAATATGCAGGTGGGCGAGGGCGCTTCTGTCGTGCGCACCCATGGCAGCGATTCCGTCATTGGTACCAACGCTAAGGTCGGCCCGTTTACCTATATCCGCCCGAAGACCGTGGTGGGCGAGGACGGAAAGCTCGGCGGCTTCGTAGAGGCAAAGAACGCCCAGATTGGCCGCGGCTCCAAGGTTCCGCACCTGACCTATATCGGCGATGCCACCGTGGGCGAGCAGTCCAATATCGGCGCCTCCTCCGTCTTTGTGAACTACGACGGCGTGAACAAGCACCACACCACCATCGGCAGTCACGTGCGCACCGGTTCTGACACAATGTTTATCGCTCCGGTCAATGTCGGTGATGGCGCATACTCCGGTGCGGGTACAGTTATTAAAGACGATGTTCCTGCGGGAGCACTCGCAGTCTCCGGTGGCAAACAGCGCAACATCGAGGGCTGGGTTCAAAAGAAGCGTCCGGGTACTCCCGCGGCTGATGCCGCAGCCCGTGCGCAGGACAACGAAAAGTAAGGGGCATATTCTCCCATGACTGGCAAGGTAACTGGTAGCAGCAAGAACATGAAGCTCTTCTCTGGGCGTGCACACCCAGAGTTGGCGGAGGCTGTGGCTAAGGAGCTCAAGACCGATCTGGTTCCTACCACCGCCCGCGACTTCGCTAACGGCGAAATCTTCATTCGCTTTGAAGAGTCCGTGCGTGGCGCCGACTGCTTCGTAATGCAGTCTCACACCCAGCCGCTCAACAAGTGGCTAATGGAGCAGCTCATCATGATCGATGCTCTCAAGCGCGGCTCCGCTAAGCGCATCACCGCCATCCTGCCCTTCTATCCATATGCACGCCAGGATAAGAAGCACCTGGGCCGCGAGCCAATTTCCGCCCGCCTGGTGGCAGACCTCCTGCAGGCCGCTGGTGCGGACCGCATCGTGTCCGTGGACCTGCACACCGATCAGATCCAAGGCTTCTTCGATGGCCCGGTCGATCACATGCACGCTCAGCCCATCTTGACCGATTACATCAAGTCCAAGTACGCCACCGATAACATCACCGTGGTCTCCCCGGATGCTGGCCGCGTGAAGGTCGCGGAAAAGTGGGCCCACGACTTGGGTGATGCCCCGCTGGCCTTCGTGCACAAGACCCGCTCCAACACTGAGGCCAATAAGACGGTGTCCAACCGCGTGGTGGGCGATGTTGAGGGCAAGGACTGCGTGCTTCTCGACGACATGATTGACACCGGTGGCACCATCGCCGGCGCCGTACGCGTACTCAAGGATGCGGGCGCCAAGAAGGTCATCATCGCCTGCACCCACGGTGTCTTCTCTGACCCTGCCCGCGAGCGCCTCTCCGAGTGCGGCGCGGAGGAAGTTATCACCACCGATACCCTGCCGCAGTCCACCGAGGGCTGGTCCAACCTCACGGTGCTGTCCATTGCACCGCTGTTGGCACAGACCATCCACGAAATCTTTGAGAATGGTTCTGTGACCACCCTCTTCGACCGCGCTTAAATACCCAATAACTAAAGGCGGTGAGCATGGCTTTTGCTCACCGCCTTTTGTTTTGCTGCAAAATCGCGGAGATTCTCCTAGCCTTAACTGCGTTATATTTCGTTTTCTCTCATTTGAGGTTTTAAGTGAAAAAGGTTTTTCTACTAGCTCTCGCGTATTTCAGCTCCGTTGTCGGTGCCGGATTCGCCTCCGGCCAGGAGCTCTTGCAATACTTCACTGCTTTTGGCATTTGGGGAATAGTAGGAGCCGGCGTAGGGCTCATCCTCGCCCCGCTGACCATCATGATTGCGATGCAATACGGCTCCTACTTTCAGGCAACATCACACGGGCGCGTGTTTTCCTCGATTGCTTCAAAGCCAGTAGCACGCTTCGTGGACTACGCAATCATCTTTACCCAGTTCTGCCACACCTTCGTCATGCTCTCCGGCGGCGGGGCCAACCTACACCAGCAGTGGGGATTGCAACCATGGATTGGTTCCGCACTCATGGCCGTCCTGGTCCTCATCGTAGGCTCCATGAATGTGGCAAAGGTGACCAACGTCCTAGGAGCGATTACCCCCTTCGTACTAATTTTGCTCCTTTTGGCAGTGGGCGCGGCATTTATCGATCCGCCATCTGGCTTGCAACAGGCACACGAATTCGCCAGCGCACACGTGGAATCCCCGCTCCCCTTCTGGTGGGTGGCAACTTTGAACTACCTTGGACTTTCGCTCATGGCTTCCACTGCAATGAGCATTGTGATGGGCGCAGACACTCTCAATTCCCGACAAGCGGGGCGCGGTGGCTTCTTCGGTGGCCTGCTCTTTTCCGGCATGCTGGTGTTACTGGTAATCGCACTGCTGCTCAGCGTGCAAGATGTCTGGGACGCAGACCTTCCTACTCTCGCAATGCTGAATGAGATTCATCCTTGGTTGGGCACCGCCGCAGCGGTCTTAATCTACCTGATGATTTTCTCCACCGCGATTTCCAACTTCTACGGGATGGCGCGGCGCCTCAGCGCTCGCCGGCCCAATCGGTACTTGCCCATCTTGGTAGCTAGCGTCATCATCGCATTCGTTTTGTCGTTTGTTCCGTTTGGCACTCTCGTCGGCATGGTCTTCCCAATTTTGGGCTATATCGGAATCATCGTCATCGGCTTGCTCATCTATACGTGGCTGCGCCGCGGCCGCGGCATTGTCAATGCCGAGTCTCGCCGCCGCGACAAGATCCGCGCACTAATTCTTCGCATGATTGATCCGAAGCAAAAGTTCACTGCCTCGGACCAATCTCAGCTTTCTCGAGAAGTTTATAACTCCAATTTGTCAGGCACGCACCTGCGCGATGAGGTCGCAAACGACGTCATTGCGGAGCTGGATCACCAAGAATCCTCTCCTTTCCATGCGGAAGACTACCAACTGGAGAAAGACTGGCAGAAGCTAGACGCAACGCGTCCTCCCGCAGACACGCTGCGAGATCCCGATACAGAGCATTTCCAAGTCCCTAAGAAGGATAATGACCGCTAAGGCCCCGTTCGGGGTTTGGTTGTAGGAAGCCTGACATGCTAATCTAACTCAGTCTCGGCGAGGGCGACCTCAGTATGAGGAAGCCGTTATCGACGCGATTGAAGTTAGAGCATGTTGCTTTTATATACGCCTGCGATGACTCGTCCAAGACGTCCATCGGCAGGCTTTCGTCGTTTTATCGCGTTGGCCGCGCCGCACTACTTTAACTAAGGAGAACGAAGCATGGCACAGCGCCCAGTAATTAAGGCTGAAGCACGTACCGAATTTGGCAAGGGTGTCGCACGCCGCCTGCGTCGCGAGTGGAAGGTTCCAGGCGTCATCTACGGTTCCCACCAGGAGCCGGTCCACTTCGCAGTTCCGCTGCTGGACATCCAGTCCCTCGTCCGCAACAACGGCGTCAACGCCGTTCTGGAGCTGGAGATTGACGGCGAGCAGTACCTGACCATGGTTAAGCACGTTGACCAGAACGTCCTGACCTTCGACATCGACCACGTTGACCTGCTGGCTATTAAGCGCGGCGAGAAGGTTGAGGTTGAGGTTCCGGTTACCCTGACCGGCGAGCCGGCCCCAGGCACCATGCACATCCAGGATGCTGACGTACTGCTGGTTGAGGCAGACGTACTGAACATTCCGGAGGAGATCGAGGTTTCCATCGAGGGCCTCGAGGACGGCGCAGTTATCACCGCCGCCGATGTCACCATGCCGGAAGACACCACCCTGGTGGCAGAGGAAGACACCGTTATCGTCTCCATCTCCCTGCCTGAGGTTGATGAGGAGCTCGAGGAGGCAGCTGAGGCTGCTGAGGAAGGCGGCGCTGACGCTGGCGCCGAGTCCGTCGACGAAGGCGCAGAGTCCTCCGACTCCAAGGAGTAATCCCCTCCCCTTCACACGCATAGGCCGCCGTGAGATTCGCTTCTCGCGGCGGCCTTGCCGTTTTTCTCTCTGCCTATGAGACAATTGAGCGCGTGACTCCACTTCTCGTAGTAGGCCTTGGCAACCCCGGCCCCAAGTACGCAGGCACCCGGCACAATATCGGCTTCGATGTGGCAGATGAACTCGCAGGAGAGCTCATGAGCAGCTTTTCGGTACACAAAAAGACCAATACCGAAGTCGCTGAGGGCATAGCTGGCGACCGCAAAATTATCTGCGCAAAGCCACGGTCCTATATGAACCTCTCCGGCGGGCCGATCAAGGCTTTGGCCCAATACTTTCATCTCTCCGCCGCCGACATCATCGTTATCCACGATGAGCTAGAACTCGATTTCGGCACCATTAAGCTCCGCAAAGGCGGCGGCGACCATGGCCACAATGGGTTGCGTTCAACCACAAAGTCCCTGGGTACCAAAGACTACCAACGCCTTTCAATAGGAATCGGGCGCCCACCGGGGCGCATGGACCCTGCGTCGTTTGTGCTCAAGCCTTGGGCAAAGCAGGAAAAGGCAGAAATCCCCATCCTTTGCGCCGACGCAGTCGAGGAAATCTTGCGCGTAGGATAGTCGCCATGAAATTGGCTACCCTACGCACTGGCTTTGGAACTTCCGCTATCCGCATCGACGGCGATAACGTGGGTGTTGAATTGGATTATGAAGATGTCGGCCAGCTGCTGCGCAGCGAAGATTGGCGCAAGGCCGCCCAGCTTTCCGGCGAGCCCGTGGTCTTCGACCACGCCGACCTAGAGGCTGTCATACCAACTCCCGGCAAAGTCATCTGCGTAGGGCTTAATTACGCCAAGCATATCCGCGAGATGGGACGCGAATTCCCCGAACATCCCACCTTGTTCATCAAGTTCGCCGATGCCCTCACCGGCCCCTATGATGATGTCTTCATTCCCGAATATGGCACACGGAAGCTAGATTATGAGGGAGAATTGGCGGTCATCATCGGCGAGCGCGCCCACCGTGTCACCCGCGACGAGGCACTGGATTATGTGGCCGGCTACGCCATCATGAATGACTACACGCTGCGTGACTTCCAACGCCAAACTAGCCAGTTCCATGCCGGCAAATCCTTTTATCGCACAGCCGGCTTCGGCCCTTGGCTTACCACCGCGGATGAGTGGTCACCGGGGTCCGGAGCTGTTCTCACCACTACCGTAGGCGGTGAGGAAAGGCAGCGTGATAATACCGATGACCTCATCTTTTCCGTAGCTGAGCTCATAGAGTTCTGCTCGCAGCTCTATCCACTCAATCCAGGCGACGTCATCGTTACCGGCACGCCGGAGGGCGTGGGTTTTGCCCGCATCCCGCAACAATTTATCGAGGACGGCCAGAACGTCACCATCTCCATCGAAGGCTTGGGGCATATTTCTAATACCACCCGCTATGGAGAGCCCGGCTGCGGCCCCGGATGTACTTGTTCCTAAGCTGTGCCCAGGTTCTCACTCCAAAGTGGGCGGTAGCGTTTTCATCCCAGCCGCTTGTGCCGGTTAAGCTGGATTAATGAGCACAAAAAGCAGTAAAGCCCCTAAGAAACTCAACAAGAAGGCCTACGAAAAGGAGCTCGAACGCCTCCAAGCGGAGCTCGTGGACATGCAGCAGTGGGTCGTTGAAACCGGCGCCCGCGTAGTCATCATCATGGAGGGCCGCGACGCCGCCGGCAAGGGCTCCGCGATTAAGCGCATCACCCAGTACCTCAACCCGCGCACCTGCCGCGTCGAGGCACTGCCTGCACCGAACTCGCGCGAACAGGGCCAGTGGTACTTCCAGCGCTACGTGGAAAAGCTGCCTACCAAGGGCGAAATCGTCATCTTTGACCGCTCCTGGTACAACCGCGCCGGTGTCGAGCGCGTCATGGGCTTTTGCACCGATCAGGAATACGTCCGCTTCCTGCACCAAGCACCCACCTTTGAGCAGATGTTGGTAGAAGACGGCATCATGCTGCGCAAGTACTGGTTCTCTGTATCTGATGAGGAGCAGATTAAGCGCTTTGAATCCCGCCGCAACGATCCGCTGCGCCGTTGGAAGCTCTCCCCTATGGATCTGCAGTCCATTACCCGCTGGGAGGACTATTCCCGTGCCAAGGATGCGATGTTCATCCACACCGATACCCCAACCGCGCCGTGGTACACCGTGGAATCGGAAGATAAGAAGCGCTCGCGCATCAATGTCATCTCGCACTTGCTGAGCACCATTCCCTACGAGAAGATCGAGCGCGAGATGCCTGAAATCCCGCAGCGCCCTGACTCTGATGGCGAGGCCTACGAGCGCCCCGCCCGCGAAGAGTTCCGCTACGTACCAGACGTCGCCGCCAAGCTGGAACGCAAGTCCGAGCACAAGACGGCGAAGAAGACCTCAAAGAAGGGCAAGAAGAAGGATAAGAAAAAGTAGCAGCACCGGCTGTATTACTATCTTCATTCATGAGCACTGACACCGTCGCGCAAGCGCGTTTAGGAGATAAAATCCTCACCGCGGTGGCGGTGCTCATTGCGCTATTTTATGTCATTTCTGCCGCGAAGAATCCCAGCATAATTGAGATTATTCAGGCAGTTCTATCGTTGCTCTTCCTGCCATTTATGTGGACCTGGCGGAGCCGTCCAGTGCTCAGCGCCACGGGCTTTATTGTGTTGCTCGCGGCATGGGCCGTGGCTTGGATGAGCCAGCTGCCCACCAATCTAGGGCTTACCCCCTGGGCCCTGACTGCACCCATGGCGGTATATGCTACCTCCCGCTATGTCACGCGCCGCGCCATTCCCCGCACGGTGCTGGCTCTAACGATTCTTGGCTCCTTCATTTCGCCATTCATGTGGCGCATAGATCCGGAGTCTTTCATTTTGCATTACCAACTGGACCGCCGCTACGTCGCCATGTTGGTCGTGCACTGGGCTGTTTTGGGCACTGCCTACTTCGCCGCCGCACGCTACTTCGACTTGGCACGCCAGCGCGAGCGCCTAGCCCAAAAGCGTTTCCACCAAGCCCAAGAGGAAGAGCGATTGCTCATCGCACGAGAGTTGCATGATGTATTGGCCCATTCCCTAACTTTGATAAAGGTTCAGGCGAATGCTGGAATCATTGCCGGGCGATCAGACGCTAAAGCTGCCGAGGAAGCGCTGGCCAGCATTCACGATGGTGCAGATTCTGCGTTGGAAGAGGTTCGTGGCATCGTCACGGCGCTGCGCAGCACTGGTCCCACCACACTGAAGCCAACCACGCAGCTAGAGCACATCGAGGGAATCATCGATGGCTTCCGCGCGGCGGGCTTAGACATTTCTGCCCGCCTGCCGCAAAATTGCGAAATTCCAGCGCTCACGCAGTTGGCACTGGTGCGCATCATTTCTGAAGGCCTAACTAATGCGTTGCGGCATCAAGGAGCCGGTACACGGGTGGAAGTAGAGCTAGCGCTAGCCGACGTCGCCCAGATCGCCCTTAAATCTACCAATCCCTCCCCAACTGCCAGCCAAGTGCCCGGCAGCGGTGTGGGTCTTGTCGGCATTGCAGAACGCGCTCACGCTTTGGGTGGAAATCTGGAAACCCAGGGCGATGCCAAAAAGTTCATCGTGCGCGCCGAACTACCGTTGCAGAAGGAAAGCCGTGTCTAAGATTCGTGTCCTGCTCGCCGATGACCAAGCGATGCTTGTCGCCGCTTTGTCCACCATTCTCAACGCACAGGATGATATTGAGGTCGTTGCCACCGCGAACTCCGGCGCAGAAGCCGTCACCGCGGCGATGAGCCACCGCATTGATGTAGCCATCCTGGATATCCGAATGCCGGGAATGGACGGTATCGCTGCGGCCCAAGCAATCCTTTCCCGCGTCCCTGACTGCCGCGTCATCATGCTCACTACGTTTAATGAAGATGATTTGGTGGCTCAATCTATCGCCGCTGGCGCACATGGATTTCTGCTCAAAGATGCCGATCCGGAGGTGCTGGCGCGGGCTGTCCGGGACGTCGCCAAGGGCGCATCGGTACTGGCTGCTCAGGTAACTGGACCGGTCCTGGAGACCTACCGCACCGCCCTTACCCGTGGACAATTGAGCGCGCAGGAACGCCAAGGGCTTAGCCTAGTTACCCGGCGCGAGATGGAGGTACTTTCGCTCATCGCCCGCGGGGCCACGAATTCTGAAATCGCCGCCGAGATGGTCATCGCTGACACGACGGTAAAGACTCATGTCTCGGCGCTACTTTCCAAGCTTGCCGCGCGCGACCGAGTGGCGCTGGTTTTGCTGGCTCAGCGCGCTGGAATTGCCTAGTCTCCTACTACGGTAGGAGATGTTCGCTGCAAAGTCCGTCTTGTGGGCGGAAGATATTCGCGTCCCAGCGCGCGAAACTACGCAGTATGAATTATGAAGTCTCCTTTGAGCACGTCTCCAAGTCTTTTGGGCCTCACACGGTTTTGCGCGACGTAGATTTTCGCATCGCGCCTGGTCGCGTCCACGCCTTATTGGGACGCAATGGCGCCGGAAAATCTACGCTCTTTTCGATCTTTTTAGGCCTGCTCTCCGCCGATTCCGGAATGGTTAAAGTAGACGGCGTTCCCTGGTCTCGTGAAGTCCTCGACCACGTTGGTGCCTCCGTCAACGGCCCTGCCTTTTACGGGCATCTCACTGCTGCAGCCAATCTTCGCGTACATACTAGATTGCTCGGGCTGCCGGAGGCTGAGGTCGACCGCGTGCTCTCCATCGCCGGTCTCAGCAAAGTTGGTTCCAAAAAGGCAAAGTCTTTTTCTACCGGTATGAAGGCACGCCTCGCCTTGGCCCAGGCTCTCCTAGGCGATCCAGAAATCCTGGTGCTGGATGAACCACAAAATGGCCTTGATCCGCAAGGCATTGTAGAACTGCGGAACCTCTTGCAAAAGCTTGCTTCTGTCGGCCACACCGTAATCGTGAGCTCACATCAGCTCGGCGAGGTTGTCCATCTAGCGCAAGACATCACCATCCTTGCTGAGGGTTCCATTCGCTATTCCGGCGCACTGGAGAACTTGGCTCCCAGTGGTCAACTTGAAGCAGAATTTTTTCGCCTGACGTCTCCGGATGGTGAGCGCCATGTTTAAGCGCTACCTTTCCGCCGAGCTCCTGCGCAGCCGCGGTAGCGCGCTGCAATGGCTCCCGCTCCTAGCCATACCGCTCGTGGTGATGACCGTACTATTTTCCTCCTTTGCGTCCTCCGCGAAGGACGCTACTGGCGTCTTAGGATGGCAGTCCATGTTCATCACGGGCATGTATGCACCTCTCATTGCGCTTTTTGCCACTGTTCCCGAACACCGAGAGGCCCGTACCCGGAGCGGCGGAACGCTGTGGCGGCGAGTCAATCCTCACTATGAACAGGCATCCCGCTTTCTTGTCATTCTCACCAGCCTAGCGGCCTTCCACCTCCTGAATTTCGGAGTTTCCTGGGCAGTGGTCGCACTTCAAGGACGAGCGAACCATCAATTGTTACTAGTAGCTGGAGTCTATTCCTTCCTGGGTGCCATCGGCATCGCCGGTCTCGCTGCAGCGGGTGCACGTCGTTGTGGTCTCGCCGCCGCGCTCGGTGCGGGTATTGTCTGGCAGGTAGTTAGTGTTTTACCGAGCATTGTCGAAGGCAATGCGTGGTGGGCTTTCCCTCCAGCATGGCCGTTGCGGCTATTACTTCCTGCACTGCGCATTCATCAGAATTCCGTTCCTCTCGATCCGGGAGATCCGCTGCTGCAAGAAAGTCCTGTGCCTGCTGCGGTGCTATGTCTCCTATTGGCGGTAGTCGGTGCCTGCGCAGCAATCCTTACTCCTCGCCGTACACGACCCCTTTCTCTGCTCCGCCGCGCAGAGACACCTGCTACTACTGCCGCACCAACTACCGCTGCTGGAACTTGGACCCCCGCAGTTATACCTCGTGCCGCCGCTCGCTCCCGGCTTTTGGGCGCAGTGCGCGGACTTCACCGTGCCGCTTTGAGCCCCGCACTCATCGCCTGCCTAGCTTTAACCGCACTGGCTCTGGTTTTCCTCTCCGCTATCTACCCGCCCAGCTATGTAGAAGGATTCTTCCTCTTCCTATTGCTACCGGTAGGTGCGGGGACCCTTCCCGTGATGGTGTGGCCCCTTCTCGCGCCCTCGTGGCCTCTCAGTTATATTGAGTCGCGCTATAGCCCAATCGCACTTCTTTTGTGGCTATTTGGCACTGTTGTGATCGTGTGTTCTGCCGCATCGTTCGCGATGGTCTGCTCTGGGGGTTCTGCCACGGCCGCAGCAGCACAGCTGCCTCTGGCTGTGGGGGTGGGCTTTGCCATCACGGTAGTTTCCCTAGTTATCGTGCTGCTTCTAGGTATTTTGAGCGCGCTCGCCTTCACTATCGTAGGCACGATAGTCTCCGTAACCCTCGGCGGTGATGTACTAGCCAAGACCTTCTTGTGGCTCCTTGCCTTTCCAACGTGGCCGATGAATGCCGATTCTCCTGGACGCTACACCGTCGCGGCGCTTCTGACATTATTGATTGCTGTCGCTGATTCATGGGCATCCGCACGGTTACTACGGACTACTGCTCTGCGACCCACAAGGTAGATACGCTACAAAGCAGCCACAATATCGGGCGCTTCGGTCCGTTTTGGGTTAACAACGCGGCTGCAATATCGGCCCGGCGCCGGGGCATAAGGATAAAACGACTAAAGCCCGCGGTTAAGCCGCGGGCCAGAGCTAGGTGAGCTTAAAGCTCAGAAGGAGATACGCGCTTCGGCAGAACAACCGGGCGGGTGTGTGCCAGCTCTTCTACGATGCGTACTACCTGGTTGGAGTAGCCATACTCGTTGTCGTACCACACGTACAGCACCAGGTGCTTGCCGGAGGCGATGGTAGCAACGCCGTCGACAATGCCGGCGTGGGTATTGCCGATGAAGTCAGAGGAAACAACCTCTGGGGAGGCAATGTAGGAAATCTGCTGGCGCAGGTCGGAGTGCAAAGAAACATTGCGCAGGAAGTCGTTGACCTCATCGCGCTCTACTTCCTTGGACAGCTCGAGGTTGAGCACGGCCATGGACACGTCCGGGGTAGGAACGCGGATGGCATTGCCGGTGAGCTTGCCCTCAAATTCCGGTAGAGCCTTAGCCACAGCCTTGGCTGCGCCGGTAGCGGTAAGCACCATGTTCAGGCCTGCGGCGCGACCGCGGCGATCGCCCTTGTGGTAGTTATCGATGAGGTTCTGGTCATTGGTGAATGAGTGCGCGGTCTCCACGTGGCCGTGGGTTACACCGTAGCGGTCATTGATGACCTTGAGAACCGGGGTAATGCCGTTGGTGGTGCAGGATGCAGCGGAGAGAATCTGATCCTCATCGGCGATGTTGTCGTTATTGATGCCGTAGACGATGTTCTTGATATCGCCCTTGCCCGGCGCGGTCAGCAGCACGCGGGAGATACCCTTGGCCTTAAGGTGCTGAGACAGGCCCTCGCGGTCGCGCCATGCGCCGGTGTTATCTACCAAGATGGCGTTGTTGATGCCATAAGAGGTGTAGTCAATCTCGGACGGATCGTTTGCGTAAATCATCTGGATCTTGGTGCCATTGGCCCAAATGACCTCGTTTTCCTCATCCACGGAGATGGTGCCGTTGAAAGCACCGTGGACGGAATCGCGGCGCAGCAAGGAAGCGCGCTTGAGGATGTCACCGTCGCCCTTCTTGCGCAGGACGATGCCGCGCAGGCGAACGCCACCATATGCTGCCTCGCGGGCGACGAGCAGGCGGGCCAACAGGCGGCCGATGCGGCCGAAGCCGTAGAGGACGACGTCGGTGGTCTCTAGGTCAACGCCGGCACCGACGATCTCGCACAGCTCGCCTTCCAAGTACATGCGGAGGTTTTCCTCGTTGGACTCCTCCCACCCGAGGACCAAGCGGCCGAGGTCGACGCTTGCGGCACCCAGGTTCATGTCTGCCAATTCCACCAGGATAGGCAGGGTCTCCGCCGTGGACAGGTGGCGCTGCGCGATGCGGCGGCCATAGCGGTGAGACTTGATGATGTCGATATCGGTCTGGCCCACCAGTGGGCGGCCGAAGATGGTGGTGACAACGTTATTGTTGCGGTGCAGCTGGTGAATGAGCGGAATCATCTGCTGCGCCAGCTCGAGGCGCTCGTTCCAATCATCATGGCCAACATGTGCGTTCGCAGTCACGTAATTCATTCCTTTTCTGTCACGGGGGTGGCATTAAATCTTCAAACATAAATATTAGCGCCTACTACTGTGGGTTTTGGCATAGTTCGTTCAGGATGTTGGCCACAGTACCCCCGTTTATTTTCTCCACTTCGGTTCCTACGAGGCAATAAGCTACGGCATCATCGTGCTGCGCACGGCGTTCCTTAAGCACAGGATTCAAGAGCGGATAAACCGGTGAAAGGTTGGGATGACTGCGGGTGTACTGAGTTTCTAATCCACGGGCAAAGCGGCCCGAGAAAGCACGGGTAGACACGGTCTGCCCACCACGGCGCAGTAGCTGCCGGTTGTAGTCACTCGTTCCCGCCTCTTCGGTGAGCAAAAATGCGGAACCGCAGGAACATGCGCCGACGCCGTCCCAGGACATAGCGGTGGCTATATCGTCTGCAGTGCGCAGGCCGCCAGCAGCGATGAGAGGAAGATCAGGGGCTGCGGTATGCACATCGGACACTAGCTCTTCCAAGTCCCGGGAATCGGGAGTCGCGGCTAAATCCCAGGTTCCGCGATGGCCGCCGGCGGCCGGGCCTTGGACGCAGAGCGCGTCGGCGCCCCGACGTGCGGCCGCGGTTGCCTCCGCAGAAGTGGTTACGGTGGTCCAGGCCTCTGCGCCCGCGGCGTGGATTCGCTCTATCTGTTCGGGTGTGAAGGTTCCAAACATGGACCACACCACGCGGGCGCCACCGCGCAGCGCTAGATCCAGCTTCTCTGCAAAGCCAAAGGAGTAATCGGGATCGGGCAATGGCTGGTTTTCTGCTTCCGCCAGCTCGCGTGCGGCGGTACGTTGTGCCCCGGAAAGCGGCTGTTGTGGGCAAAAGAGGTTTACTCCAAACGGAATGCCGGCACACTGGTCAATCTGTGTGCGGGCAGTGTCTATGCTCGCAGAGCCCACACCTAAGGTGCCAAAAGAGCCGGCGGCATGGGCGGCGCGCACTAGTTCCGGGGTGGTGGGACCGCCGGCCATGGGCGCGGGGATTACGCTACGGGAAAGGGAGCTTATAACCTGACTCATAGCACCCCACCCTACTGAGAGAGGAAGCTAGTGCAGTGGCACCTTTAGGAGATTTTTTCGCGCGGTTCTTTGGCTCGAAGAATAAACCCACACCAGGCCTCAATCCGGACGAGCTAGAGGCGGAGTGGCTTATTGTGGGCTTGGGCAATCCCGGCGCGAAGTATGCCGCTACCCGCCACAATGTGGGCTATATGGCCATCGATGATCTATTAGCCGCAGACGGAGACGTGCTTGAGCCGGTACGTGGGATGGATATGCAGGTCGCGCCACTTAGCTGGGCGGGGCAGAAAGTACTTGCCGTGCGTTCAGGAACCTTTATGAATCTTTCTGGCGATCCAGTAGCGCCGCTGGCCCAGCAGCTAGGCATCGCCCCAGATCACATCATTGTTCTCCACGATGAGCTGGACCTTCCGGCCAATAAGATCCGGATCAAGCAGGGCGGAAATGAAAATGGGCACAACGGACTCAAGTCGCTCACGGAGCGCTTGGGCACCCGCGACTATCTGCGCGTGCGCATTGGTATTGCCCGACCACCCAAGGGATCGTCCATTCCGGATTACGTATTGGGCCCCGTGGATGCGGGCGCCGGCTTTGATGACGCCATCGCCACCGCGGCCGAGGCCGCCCGCCTCATCGTGACAGACGGGTTAGGCAAGGCCCAGAACCAGATCCACTCGCGCTAGCACTGGGAAAATTTTTCTAGGGCCTGGGGGCTGCCGGCGGCGACGATGAAATCGGTGGGGGTGAGCTCGGTGGCGTCGGCAAGCGGGGCCCACTCCCCTTCCGCGCGGCGCACAGAGACCAATTGCACGCGGTGCGTGCGCCAGATGGCAGAAAGGTCGAGCGGCCGGCCCACCAATGAACTAGGAACGGCCATCTGGGTCACGCCATAATCAGTGGCAATCTCCGCAAAATCACGGAAACGCCCGCCCAACAGGTAAGCCACGCGGCGGCCAGTATCACGCTCGGGCCGGATGACATGGTGGGTACCAATCTGGCTGAGAATACGCGCATGTGCCTCCGAATCAGCCTTGGCCCAGATATCTTTCACCCCCAGCTCCACCAGGTTAGATGCGGTAAGAATGGAATCTTCCAAATGGGAGCCGATGGCGACAATGACGCGCTCGACCTCCTCCACGCCCAGCTGGCGCAAGGCCTCTGGGTCAGTGGTATCGGCCGCAATGCTCTCCGTGAGGTAAGGAGCTTCTTCGCGCACGCGCTTTTCGCTGGAGTCGATGCCGAGGACCTCAACGCCATTGGCCATCAGCTCATGAGCAAGCGAGGAACCAAATCGGCCTAACCCAATAACGACGACGGGTGGAATATCGATGCCGGCGCGGGAGCGTCCCAGCGCCTTGAGAATATTAGCCAAGGAACGGCCTTTCTTCGGGGAAGCTATAGCGCCGGCTGACAGATTTCGCCGCCAGCGCTGCTACCAAGGTGGTTGGGCCAATGCGACCCAAGTACATGATGAGGCATAGCACAATCTGCGAGGGCGCAGACAGGCTTGCGGTAATTCCGGTGGACAAGCCCACCGTAGCGAAAGCGGAGAGCACTTCAAAGGACACTTGATCACCGCTAAACTCCGGATCGAAAAAGCGCAGCGCCGCCACGGCCAGCGTGACCACCATGACCCCGGCAAAGCTCAGCGCCAGCGCCTGGCGGGTCACCGATCGCGGAAGGCTACGGTGCCCAATGGTGGTGGTTTCCCGGCCCATAAATTCTGCTGCCATGGCTGCCAAGAGCACACAAGCGGTGGTGACCTTAATGCCGCCGGCGGTACCGGCAGAGCCACCACCGATGAACATCAAAATATCGGTGCCCATCAGTGTAATGGGGTGTGCCTGGCCATAATCGATGGCATTAAACCCCGCCGTGCGCGGAGAAGCGCCGGCAAAGAAAGAGTTGAGCAATTTATCCCCCAGCGGCATCGAGGACAAAAGTCCGGTCCACTCCATGCATGCGAAAAAGACGCCGCCGGCGAGCAGGAGCACGATTGTGGCCGTTAGGGTCATGCGGGCGGTAATGGAAATGCGGTGGACCACATGGCGATCGCGGCGTACCAACCGCGCCAACTCCGCCCACACCGGAAAACCTAAACCGCCACCAATCAAGGCGGCGGCCAAGGGCAGCAAAATCCAGGCATCAGAAACAAAGGGCACCAGGTTATCGCTATTGGTGCTAAACCCCGCATTGTTAAACGCAGAAACCGCATGGAAGATGCCCTCCCATACTGCGCGCGGAAAGGAATGCCCATAGCCAATCATCAAGCGCGCAGCCACAATGACGGCGATGATGCTCTCAGCTACCGCGGTAAATGCGAAGGTAAAAATCAGCGTCTTGCGGATACCACCAGGGGCGATAGGGCGCCCCTCATAAGCGCCGGTTTTGCGCGCCTTAAAGCTAATCCGGCCGGTAAATAGCAGGCCAGATAGCGAAGCGAGCGACATGATGCCCAGTCCGCCCAGTTGTATAAGCGCCACGATGATGACCTGGCCGGCCGGGCTCCAAAAACTGCCGGTATCCACCACGATGAGGCCGGTAAGCGAGACCGCAGACGTAGCAGTAAACAAGGCAGACAGGAAGGAAGCGCGGGCGGTGCCGGCCTCGGCGAACGGCAGCATGAGCAAAACCGTTCCCACCAGAATCAGCACAAGGAAGCCAGCCGCGGTCAATCGCGCCGGGCCCCACTGCCGTATGGAAAGCAAGTGTTTCACCAGCGGAAGTATAGACCTGCTTTCGACGCAGGGAAACTGCTGGCCGGCACTACCCCTCGGTGGACGGTTAGCATTGGTGTTATGACTTCGCCCAATAGCACTGCCAAGACCATTGTGATTACCGGCGCATCCGGCGGGTTGGGGGCCGCGGCAGCTCGTCAGCTGCACCGCACCCGGCCGCAAGACAACCTGGTTATCATCGGCCGCAATCCGGAAAAGACCCGCGCGATGGCCGAGGAAGTCGAAGGCCAGTACTTCCTAGCGGACTTCGAATCCCTGGGCCAGGTACGCCGCTTGGCACAGGATTTGGAAGGCTTAGAGCACATCCACGCCCTGGGCAATAATGCCGGCGGCATTTTTGATGGCCCGTCCACCACCGCCGATGGATTTGAGCGCACCTGGCAGGTCAACGTGGTCGCGCCTTTTCTATTGACCTCACTGCTACGGGATAAGCTGCGCGCGGATAACGCGAACGTGGTCCAAACGGCTTCCCTAGCCAATTTCCTTATGTCTAAATTCGATCTCAGCGATCCCACTACGCTAGAGCACTTCAGCCCCGAGCGCGCCTACGGCAACGCCAAGTTGGGCGATATCCTGCTCACCCGTTATATCGATGCCCACGGGCTTAATGCGGCCTCCTTCCACCCCGGCGTGCTTGCCACGGACTTTTCCAAGTCTTCTACTGGCCTAATGTCCAAGATGTATTCCGGGCTGATTGGCAAGACCTTTGGCACGCCTGCAGAAGGCGGCGATAACCTCGCCTACTATTTGACCGGCACCGAGGGAATCCACTTTGAATCCGGCGAATACTACAACGACAAGCGCAAACCTGGCCTGCAGCGCCCCATTGCGAAGAAGCTGTCGGTAGCTCGCCGCGTCTTTGATGATTTGGGGCGCCGCCTCAATGTGGAGTGGTAGCGCGAAACCACTAGACTATGCCGCATGAGTTCTGTCGTTTCTGAGGCCTCGCGCCGCCGCACGTTTGCCGTTATCGCCCACCCGGATGCTGGTAAGTCCACGCTGACGGAGGCGCTGGCGCTGCATGCACACGTTATTAATGAAGCCGGCGCGGTCCACGGCAAGGGCAACCGCAAGTCCACCGTGTCTGACTGGATGGATATGGAAAAGGACCGCGGCATTTCCGTGGCTTCCTCGGCGCTGCAGTTCGAATATGCACCGGAGGGCCACGAGGGCGAGCCCTACATGATCAATCTGGTCGATACCCCGGGCCACGCGGACTTCTCGGAGGATACCTACCGCGTGCTCACTGCGGTGGATGCGGCAGTCATGCTTATCGACGCTGCCAAGGGCCTCGAGCCCCAGACCCTCAAACTCTTCCGCGTGTGCAAGGCCCGCGGCCTGCCTATCGTTACCGTCATCAATAAGTGGGACCGCGTGGGCCGTGAGCCCCTAGAGCTTGTCGACGAAATC
Source organism: Corynebacterium marquesiae (assembly GCF_030229635.1). Taxonomy (NCBI): domain Bacteria; kingdom Bacillati; phylum Actinomycetota; class Actinomycetes; order Mycobacteriales; family Corynebacteriaceae; genus Corynebacterium; species Corynebacterium marquesiae. The sequence continues at coordinate 103,369 of NZ_JASPII010000006.1, read as the reverse complement.
GTCAACGAAATCCAGCTGCAGCCCACCCCGCTGTACTGGCCGGTGGGCATCGCCGGTGACTTCCGCGGCCTGGCGCATATCAATGATGATGGCGAGGCCGATGAGTATATCCACTTCATCCGCACCGCCGGTGGTTCTACCATCGCCCCAGAGGAACACTTTGCTCCGGATGCCGCCGGGGAGAAGGAAGCAGATGTATGGGAAACCGCAGTCGAGGAAGCCGAGCTCCTCGCCGCCGATGGTGCCCTGCATGATCAGGAGCTTTTCGAGCAGTGCGTGACCTCCCCGCTTATTTTTGCGTCTGCGATGCTGAACTTTGGTGTGCACCAAATCCTGGATACGCTGTGTGCCATTGCCCCGGCTCCGCACTCGCGGGACTCCGATCCGAAGGCAGTTGAGGCTGCCACCAGCGCCATTGATGAAGTCCGCGAGGTTAGCGATGACTTCTCTGGCGTCGTCTTCAAGGTCCAGGCAGGCATGGACCAAAAGCACCGCGATAATCTGGCCTTTATGCGCGTGGTATCCGGTGAATTCGAGCGCGGCATGCAGGTCAACCACGCCCAGTCCGGCCGCAGCTTTTCCACCAAGTACGCCCTGACTGTCTTTGGTCGCACGCGCGATACCGTGGACACCGCCTATCCGGGCGATATCGTAGGCTTGGTCAACGCCGGCTCGCTCGCCCCTGGTGACACCATCTATTCCGGCAAGAAGGTGCAATTCAAGCCCATGCCGCAGTTCGCGCCGGAGGCCTTCCGCATTCTGCGCGCGAAGTCGCTTGGCAAGTACAAGGCCTTCCGTAAGGGACTGGAGCAGCTGGCGGCCGAGGGCGTGGTCCAGATTCTCAAGAACGAGGCGCGTGGCGATGCTTCCCCGGTCATGGCGGCGGTCGGCCCCATGCAGTTCGAGGTCATGCAGGCCCGCATGGAGTTCGAATACAACGTGGAAACCGTCACCGAGCCTATTCCCTATTCCGTGGCTCGCCGCACCGATGCCGAATCCGCCCCAGAGCTCGGGCGTCAGCGCGGCGTAGAAATCTTCACCCGCCAAGATGGCGAGCTCATCGCGCTCTTTGGCGATAAGTGGAAGCTCGCCTTCATTGAGAAGGAACACCCAGAGCTCACCATGGAAACCCTCGTGGCGGATTAGAAACCACACAGGTCCACATACCAGAGGAAAAGGCCGCTTCCCGTTCTGGGAAGCGGCCTTTTCCGTTGCGTGTCAAACCATCAACATCACAGGGACAACGGCAATCTTGACCACCTGCCCCACCACAATGGTGGCCGCATAACCGGTCATGATGCGCGAGTCGGAGCTCAGCCCCGTGGCGTAATTGACCACGGCCGGCTGAGCAAAGATGCCAGAAAGTCCGCCAGAGGTACGGGTTTCGGACTGACCCATGAAGCGATTCGCTACAGCGAATAGGACCGAAACCACCACGGTGACAATGGCGGCGAGGATCATGCACTTCAGACCCATCCAGGAGAAGGCGGTGGACAAGAATGCCTCGCCGGATGAGAGGCCCACAGACGCCAAGAAGATGACGAGGCCCCACTGCTGGAAGGCGGTATTAATGGAGGCCGGCACCTGCCATGGAATGCGGCGGGTGCGGTGCAGCGCACCGAGGATAAGACCGGTAATCAGCGGGCCGAGCGCGAAGCCCAGCTCGAAAGAAGCACCACCTGGCATCGGAACCACGACCTGGCCCAGCAGGTAACCCAAGAAGAGGCCACCGCCCAACGCTACCCAGTTCAGCTCGGAGTAGGACTTAATAGAGTCGCCGAAGTAATCCTGGATATCGCCCAAGCGGTCAAACTTCACGATGAGCTCGAGGATATCGCCGGAAGCCAGGTGAGTTTCATTATTGGCCAAGAATTCCTCATCGCCGCGCTGCACGCGCACGATACGACCGCCATAGCGGGAGAACAGATTGAGCTCCTCAACGGTGCGGCCGGCAATATCTTGGTTAGAAATAGCCACGGTTTCGATGACCAGGCGCTTATCCACGAACGGAGTTTGCGGCTGGCGCTTGCCCAGCATTTGGGTCAGTTCACGGGCCTTGGCCTTGGTGACCATCACGCGCAGAATATCACCTTTGCGCAGTTCGGGGCGATCGCCGGCAACCCGGACCTTATTACCGCGGCGAATGGTAGCGATAACAAAGTGATCCTTGAACTGTTCTTCCAAATCATCGTAGTTCACGTCTTTGGTAACGCGAATGGTGCGGGAGCGGAAGATCTTGGAGGCAGAATTGTCCTTATCGTGCTTGGCGGGCCAATTCTGCTTGAGCAGGAATGCCACGACCAAAATGGCCACCGCCACACCCACGGGATAGCCCAGCGAGTAGCCCACGGCGGGTAGCTCTTCACCGGTTTGTTGCTGGGCAACTGCCAGCGACGGCGTCGAGGTCGTGGCGCCGGCAAATACACCAACGGAAGCCAAGGTATCCAGCCCCAGCATGCCACCAAAGAGGAGGGCTGCGCCCGCGGCCACCACAATCGCAATGGTCGCCGTGAGCATGTGCTTCATCTGCTTGGAAAAGCCCTTGAAGAAGCGCTCACCGGCGGACAGGCCTTGCATATAAATAAAGAGTCCCAAGCCCAGCTCTTGCAGGGAGCTTAAGATGTCTTTATCTAGGTCAATAAACGAGCCGAAGGCCAAGCCCACAAACAGCGTGCCTGCCGCGCCAAAGCGCAGCGGACCGAAGGGGATCATGCCAAATAGCGTGCCGAGCAGCACTATGAAAAAGATGCTCAGCCATATATTTCCATCAAAAATTGCTAACACGCTGGAATATTTTAGGCATTTTCCCGCAAAGTTCCACGTGAAAGGCACATTCTTTAACGACCACCAATGGCATCGCTACTGCTTAGACCCTTTTCGTCCGGGGCCACCCACCCCCAGCAGCGGCACATCTCACAGCTAACGCTCATAGTGAACTAATCGAGGAGGAATTCCTTCCACCGTGGCCACTCCGTGTAGGTCTGGGCTTTCCCTGCCTGATAGTTCGCCCGCAGCTTGTGTACGTTGCGTTCGGTGGAGGCCACCTGCATATCTTCCGGGAAAAATAAACAAGCCTTTCCTTGGCGCTCCAACTCCAAAAGCCGATCTTTGGCTGCGTTATAGAGGGCGGGGCGGGCTATGAGGGCGTCGGCAATAGCGGGGTACCTGCGGAAGATGCGGCGGACGAAGGCTGGGCGCGCGACCTCCGGGCGCACATACCCGCGCGGCTTAGTACCAATAAACAGAAACTTCTCGTATCCGGCCTCTTCTGCTTGCGCAATAGTAATGCCACCGGAAGAGCCCAAAGCACCGTCCACGTACGGCGCGCCGTCGATAAATCGCATCGGCATAATCAGCGGCAGCGTGGAGGAAGCGCGCACGCGCACGAAGAGATCTTCCGGGGCGTGGATGTCCTGGCGAGTCCAGTAAACAGACTCGCCGGTATCGGCGCGCGCTGCAGCAAGCACCATATCGGCCGGATGCTCGCAGTAGGACTGCCAATCAAAGGGCAAATCCCTGTCTGCTGCGCGCTCATAGATGTACTCGGCATTGAAATACCCGGTGCCACGCACCAGCGAACCCACGCCACCGAAGCTAGGGTTTTTAGCAAAGTCCGTAAAAGACTCTTCGGCGCGGCGGGCATCGCGCGACAAGTAATTGACGGTGTGCGATGCCCCGGCAGAGACGCCGCCTACCCAGCCAAAGTCCACGCCCTCTTCGATGAGTTTGACCATACAGGCGGCCGTATAGGAATTGCGCATGCCGCCGCCTTCAATAACGAGTGCGGTGTTACTGGCGTCAATCATGGTGCCCCATACTACGCTGGGCCCAATGAAGCGCATTTTCCGGCAATTGCTCGCGGACGAAGAAGGCACCTTCGATATCGAAACCGGCCAGCAGCCCCGCACCGGGTTCGCCTATAACCCCACCGGGAAGGTGCTCCTGCGGGTGACGGAGCCTACCCCAGCCGCGGTGAGCAAAGCCTTGGCCTTAGCCAAGGAACACGGCGCGCGGTATCTCGGCACATGGCGCCAGCCCGATGGTCCACTCGTCTTCCTCGCCACGGCCGTCACCCACGATGAATCTGTGGCCCGCGAGCGCGTTGCCGCCACCGGGCAGCGTGCCTACTTCGACTTGGAGCGCTGCCGCACCATCACCGTGAGCGCTCACTAGACTGGGCTCCCATGGGATTAAAAGATGCACTTACCCGGCTGACCGGCGCGCAGTCCCCGCGCCTGGCCCGCCCAGATACCGCGGCGCTCACCGCCCACATTGACCGGCTGGAAATCCACACCGCAGGGCCGCTTATCATCGTCGTTACTGACCAGCCCGGCGCCGAGGTACTGCGCGAGGTAGCCCGCGCCCGCGAGTCAGCTACGCTGGATTCTCCCACCACGACGGTGCATTTTCCCGCCGTAAAAAAGGAAGCCTTGCCCATCAAAGATCCCCGGCACGGCTGGGTCATTCCGATGACGCCCGCGCTTGCCGACGCCCTCGTAGACAACCTCCCCTACCCCGGCGACTACGAGCTTTCCCCCGCCGTAGCCGTGGTGGTGGAATAGTTTCCTGAAAGAACTGACATGCTGCTTTTGCCTTATGCTGGAAAGAAGCCGCGCATCCACCGCAGTGCGTGGATTGCACCCACTGCCACCATCATTGGCGATGTAGAAATCGGCCCGGATTCCTCCGTGTTTTATGGCAGTGTCCTGCGCGGCGACGTGGGCGCGATTCGCATTGGTGCTAGGTGCAATATTCAGGACAATTGCGTCTTCCACGTAGAAGAGGACACGCCGTGCGAACTAGAAGATGATGTCACGGTGGGACACATGGCGATGGTCCATGCCGCGCATGTGGAGGCCGGTTCCCTGGTGAGTATGTCCTCTTCGCTGCTCTCGCGCTGCACTATTGGCACCGGCTCGCTCATCGCGGCAGGCGCTGTGGTACTGGAAGGAACCACCATTGCGCCGCGGAGCCTTGCCGCCGGCGTGCCAGCCAAGGTGCGCCGCGAGCTCAGCCCAGAGGAATCGCAAGCCTTCATTCCGCATGCTGCCCGCTACGTGGACTGCGCGCGCAGCCAATCCGATGCGGCTTTGAGCCTGGATGAGGTCACCTTTGATTAAAGGGAAAGCACGCCCATGAGGATGAGGAAGACCGCCACGAGGTAGCCGCCAAAGAGCGCCACCTGGGTGCTATTGGCGCGCGCCGCGGCAAAAAGACGGCCGGCAGCCGATTCGGGATGGGCGCGCACCACCGCAATAAAAAGGCCACAGACAGTGGGCAGGGACAGGGCAAGGCTGGCGTACCACACCAAGCCGCCGTACTGAGCGGCCGGAGCAATATCTTCGGTAGCCAAGTGCATGAGCCCGTAATAAAACGGCACCGAGGTCAGCGATTGCACCACACCCATTACGAAGCCGATGAGTGCGGTAATCGGTGATGGCGTCCGCAGCGGCTCTAGCAGCCGATTGACTAAGGCATTGGGCTGCCCTTTAGATCGCCATGATCCGAAAGCCACCGCAATGCCCACTGCTACAAGGACCCAGCCAGCAATGGGTGAGCTCAAAATGGCCTCAATTTGGTCTTTGACTCCTAGCAACAAAAACATCACCACTGCCGCTGCGACGAGCACCCCGACCCAATCTCCTATTACCACCAATGCAGCAATGCGCCGATACTTACCGCGGGGCAAAATGATGCCGATGGCCACAAGGATGCCAATAAGTAAGGCATTGACGGAATCCAGAAGGGCGAAACTAACGGCGTGGAGCATGCCGGACAGTCTACCGCCCCATACCGCCATCGCCGATACGCCCGAGGGCACAAGCCGTATATCTCACGAGCAGCTTCCTATTGCCCACCACACACGTCTTTGCCCACATCCCGCAATTTTGCGTACACTATGCAATGTTTCGCACGGGGTGCAGATTTTTCCCCGCGGATTCCATATTCACTGTCACCCGCGCGCAAAGCATTGCACGCATACTGCACAAGAAAGCACATTTTTATGTCTAAATTCCTCTACCGGCTAGGTAGCTGGTCCTACCGCAAGGTGTGGCCATTCCTCGCCTTTTGGCTCATGGTCTTGGTGGCCATGGCGGGACTTACCGCCGGCTTTGCCAAGTCCCCCAACCCTAATTTCTCCATGCCGGAGATGGATTCCACGACCACCCAAGACAAAATGATGGAGCGCTTCGGCCAAGATACCGATGCCATGAGTGCTCCCGAAGGCACGGTGGTCATCCAAGCACCGGAGGGCAAAGACCTCACCGATAAACAGGTAGCCGGCAAGGTAGATGACCTCCTTAGCGAGCTCAAAGACACTGGCGCGCTCAAGGCCCAGGACAAACTGGTCAGCCCGGTGATGGCTGCAGCCGGCATGGAAAAGCAAATGGGCGAAAAGATGAAGGCCCAGCACATGCCGGAGGAGCAGATTCACAAGAACCTGCAACAGCTCTCCCCTCTCAGCGAGGACAAAACTACCGGTACCGTCACTATTACCTTCAACGCCAACGAAGTCATGGACATCCCAGAAGAGGACATGACCAAGGTCACGGACGTCCTCAACAAGTACGACGAGGGCGAGCTCACCGTGAAGTACCAGGGCAACGCCTTTAGCTCCGCGGGCCAAGAGATGGGTGGCAGCGCCGAGATTATCGGCCTCATCGTCGCCGCAATCGTGCTGCTGATTACCTTCGGTTCCTTCGTAGCCGCTGGCATGCCGTTAATTTCCGCCATCATCGGCGTGGGCATCGGCATCCTCGGCGTACAGGTATCCACGGTCTTTACGGATACCGTTTCCGATATGACCCCGACGTTGGCCTCCATGATTGGCCTGGCCGTCGGCATCGATTACGCGCTGTTTATTGTCAACCGCTTCCGCAACGAGCTCATCACTTCCTCTGGCCTCAACGATCTTTCGCCAAAGGAACTGGCCCAAGAGCTCAAGAAGATGGATAAGGCCACCCGTGCCCACGCCATGGGCATGGCGCTGGGCACCGCGGGCGGTTCCGTTGTCTTCGCCGGCACCACCGTGGTCATCGCCTTGGCCGCGCTGACCATTATCGGCATCCCGTTCCTGGGCACCATGGCTATCGCCGCCGCGGCAACAGTGATCATCGCCGTATTGGTTGCCAATACTTTCATTCCCGCCCTGCTGGGACTTTTGGGCACCAAGATCTTCGCCGGCCGCGTGCCTGGCCCCAAGGTTCCAGACCCAGAGGACGAAAAACCCACCATGGGCCTGCGCTGGGTACGCCGTGTGCGTGCCCAGCCGTGGCTGCACCTTATCGCGGGCGTCGTATTGCTGGGCATCCTGGCCGTACCATTTGCCCAGCTGCGCCTAGCCATGCCTACCGATGGCACCGCAAAGCCCGGCACCCCGCAGCGCGAGGCCTATGAGATTACGGCAGACGCCTTTGGCCCTGGTCGGAATGCGCCGATGATCGCGTTCGTTGATGTGGCCGACGTTCCCGAGCAGGACCGCATGCCGGCCTTCCAAGATCTCCTGCAGGAGATCAACGGCAATGACGGCGTAGAAAACGCCCAGATCGTGCAGACCACTGACAACGGTGATGCTGCGCAGATCATGATTACGCCTACCACTGGCGCGACCGACGAAGAGACCACAGAAACCCTTAACCACCTGCGCGATTACCAGGGTGAGTTTGAAAAGACCGGTGGTTCCTACGGCATTACCGGTATCACCCCGATCTTCGATGACATTTCTGAGCGCCTCAATAACGTGCTCATCCCATACGTAGCCATCGTGCTGGGACTGGCCTTCATCGTCTTGATGCTGGTCTTCCGCTCCATTTGGGTACCGCTCATCGCTGCTGCTGGATTCGCGTTTTCGATGGCTGCCACCTTCGGCATCACCGTAGCCATTTGGCAAGAAGGCATGTTCGGCATCGTCGATGACCCACAGCCGCTGCTTTCCTTCCTGCCCATCATGCTCATCGGCCTGACCTTCGGCCTGGCTATGGACTACCAGGTCTTCTTGGTCACCCGCATGCGCGAGGGCTTTGTCAATGGCAAGACGGCTGGCAACGCCACCTCCAATGGCTTTAAGCACGGCGCCCGCGTGGTCACAGCGGCGGCCCTTATTATGATTTCTGTCTTTGCCGCCTTCATCTTGATGGACGAGCCATTCATCAAGACCATGGGCTTTGCCTTGGCTACGGGAGTGCTTATCGATGCCTTCGTGGTCCGCATGATGATCATTCCCGCTACCATGTTTGTGCTAGATAAGAAGGCATGGTGGTTCCCGCGCTGGTTGGATAAGATCACGCCAAACATGGACATCGAAGGTGAGGCCTTGCACTCTGACCGCGAGGAACTCCTGCGCGCACAACGAGAGAAGGTAGGCGAGACACACCGTGGCTAGTCTGCACGAAGAAAAGAAGCGGGCTACGCGTCAGGCCATGGCCGATGCGGCAGCGCGCCTCGTCCTCGACGGTGGCGCCGAAGCCGCCACGATCTCCGGCATCACCGCGGCCGTCGGGGTCTCCCCGCGCACCTTTCACAACTACTTCTCCTCCGTGGCAGATGCGCTACTGTCCTTTAGCACCGATGTGCTTGCCAAGTTTTCCAAGGAAGTACCCACTGTCTTTCCTAATTCATCCATTTCTGAATTCCTCGAACAGGTAACGCTCGATGCCACCGAAAACGAGGGCAAAGAGCTACATTCTTTTACCTCTCTTTTCACCATTGGCGAGGCTTTAGAAAACTTGAGCCATACCTCGAAAAAGCGCCAACAATTCCAAGTCGTAGCTGACCAAGTTTTGGAAGCTTTCCACCAACGCGTCCCGGATAAGTCGCGCTTTGAGATCGCGGTCATTCTCCAAGCGTGTGCGGGTGCCAGTGCGATGAGCATGAAAGAAATCCACCGCCGCTCCCAGGCCGAAGAATCACTGGACGCTCACACAAAGCATGAGATAGTTCGCACAGCCTTTGCCACCGTGCGCGCCATCGACTAGCTAGCCTAATGGGCGCTTTAATCCGTATGCTCGGCAATAGTTATGGATAAGAAAGCCCCTATATCGAGCACCGCGCAAAACGCCCGCTTCATTCAAGCGGGCGTTAATGCCGCATTTCAAGACCGCATCGGGGAGGCGACCGACGTGGAATTTAATTTCCTCGGCCCCTCCACTGACGATAAAGGCAACTTTGTCACCGATCAGCTAGTGGAGGCGAGGATAAGTTCCGCGCGGCACGTTTCTGATTTCCGTGGCGTGCGTCTCGCCGTCATCGCCGCAGGCACTTGGCACTGGACTACCGCTGCTACCGCGCACTATGGTGACCTTCCGCAGTCAGGTACGGCCAGCACAGACGTCGACCGAATGGTTGCTTATGCCTCCCTTATCGTAGGCAACATGCCGGTGCTGCGCGCCCAGCAGGGCAAGCACGTGGCCATCGTTGCGGTAGATTTCCATCCCTACCTGGACTTTCGCCAGACTTTGCTGCGCGGTCTCCAACACAGCAGCGCGGAAGCGGACGAGAAGGGGCCGGCCCTCGCGCTTGCCCGCTACCTGGACATGGAGTCCACCGCGGAAGAGCCCTGCCTGCATTTTTCTGATGGCACCACGGTGCGTTTTGAACAGTCAAGCCCCCGGGTGCACAAGATTTCCAGCATTACCCCGGGCTTGGCGGCCGCTCGCGTCTTGGAGGACGCCTTTTACTTAAGCACCGAAAGCCAGATGTTTTTCCAAGGCAACTTCCCAGATGCCACGGTAGAACTCGATGTGGATAAGGCCGCTGCCACGGTGTCCTACAGCGGCGGGCAGATGACGGCCAATGCGGTGCTTATCGCGACCATTTCGGACGAGGAATTCACGTGGGCCTGGGCGGATCCGAAGCTCAAGGACACCGCCGCGGCGCGGTTGGCGGGTAACCTAGCGCGCTTTGGCATAGACGAGGCCGTGCCCGAATTGGTGCGCCCGCACCTTCCCCTTCCGCTGGCACGTGGACACCAGCTGCCGCACCTAGCTTTGCCCATTTTGGGGATCTGGACGCTCGCGGGCACTACGCTTGCCGACGCCCGCGTGGGCCTCGTCCTGCTCGACGCCCCACAGCTACACCTCCCGGAGCCGACTCCGGCAGCCACCGAAGCGACGCTGTCGGTGCCCCCTCCCTCATGGATCAACGCCGATCGCGCCCGCGCCGCCTATGGATCATTTCGCGGGGTGGAGGTGTAAGGCGCTGCGGAGGGCGTCCACGTCGACGTCGGCAAGCGCGGCAGGCTCAAATGCCGCATCGTTGGTTTTATCCACCAAGACCGCTCGCACGCCCTCGGCAAAGTCCCCACGGCGGTACATATAAGCACCCAGGTTGGTCTCCATATCTAGCGCTTCGCGGATGCTGCTGCACTCCTGCTCGGCGCGGAACAGCTCCATGGCCGCCACGATGGAGGTAGGGCACGCCTGCGCGGTCAGCTTTTCTACCAGTTTTTTCAGTTCTGGGTACTGTTCCAAGGCCGCGGAAATGTCTTGCCAGGTGTCTTGGGCAAAGGCGTCCTCGATGGCGTCGATAAACTCGGCTAAGGGAACCTCGCCGCTAGGTGCGGTGGCGTGCTGGGATAGCGCCGTGGCTAGTCCCTTCTCGATAACCGCGTTAGCAAAGACCTCGCCGTCCGCCACATAGTGGGTGGCCAGCCCGCTCCACAGGAGATCTGCGGCGTACATGCGATACCCGGTAATCCCCCAGAACTTCGCCAACTCGGCCGATGCCTTCCCACGCGTTCCCACCGCGCGCTGGGCGGCATAGGCCATGCCTACGTCGGTGACGTAGCCGATATTCATCTCTGGCATAGAAGCAAAGGTCTTATCCGTAACTACTCGATAGGATCCATGGGCGGAGATACCTAGGCCACCTCCCATAGCGATGCCATCGATGAGCGCAATGACGGGCTTGGGATATTCCGCGATATCACCGTTCAACGTGTATTCGGTGGCGAAGAAGGCATCGACCTCATCCACCTTGCCCTCCTTGACCCCTTCGCGGGCGTAGCGAACATCGCCGCCGGCGCAATATGCCTTGGGGCTAGTCGAGGTAAACAGCACCTGTTCCACCTCATCGTTGTCGCGCCACTGCGCCAGCGACTCCGCAATGAGGTGGATCATTTCCGGGGTGAGGGAATTGAGAGCCTTGGGGCGGTTGAGCTCAATGACTCCGGTATGGTTACGGATTGAGGAAACGATAGGTGCAGTATTAGTCATAACCCCTAGTGTGACACAGAACGCATGCACCTATCCACCATCAGCCAATTCACAGATAGGTTCGGAATTTTGCTCCCACAGCTCATCGCCCTGGATATGGACGGCACCCTACTGGACGGCAACGGGCAGCTTCCACCAGATTTCGCCGCGATCAGCACCCGTGCCCACCAGCTCGGCGTGACCCTTGTACCCGCCTCGGGCCGCCAGCTCGCCACCCTGCAAGAGATGTTTCCGCACGAGGACACCTTTATCGCAGAAAATGGCTCCGTGGTCGTCCATGATAATCGCGTCATCAGCGCCACTACCCTGCCCGGCACAGCCGTGCGTGCCGCCATGGCCGCACTCCAGTCTGTCGAAACCCCGCATACCGTAGTGCTATGCACGCCGGATACCGCCTATGTACACAAAGGCGCCGACGAGCAGGCCCGCGCTGAGATTGCCAAGTATTACAGGTCAGTGGAATGGGTAGATGACCTCGATGCGCTACTGGATGCGGACATCATCAAAATCGCCGCTTACTGCGCCGACGGCAGCGAAAAGCATCTACACCAGCCCCTTCTTGCGGCCGTACCGGAACACAATATCGCCATCTCTGGCGCCGTATGGCTCGATGTCATGGCTGCTGGCGTCAATAAGGGCGTAGCGCTACAGACCATGGCGGAGCTCCTCTCGGTTCCCATGCCTCGTACCGCCGCTTTTGGCGATTTCCTCAATGACTACGAGCTCCTCCGCGAGGCAGGCACCGCGATCGCAATGGAAAATGCGCACCCAAAGTTGAAGGAAATCGCCGATCGCATTGCCCCACCCAATACCGAATATGGAGTCATGACAGTTCTGCGTCAGCTTTTTGACAGCGAAGAGTCGTAGACTCGAATTTTCGCCTCCGCCCCGCGCGCCGCACCGTTACGCCCCCGCATGGGGAGAAGTGCTGGTGCGCAGGCTAAAATAGTCCGCTTAGAAAATATACGTAGTGCTTTGGGAGTTTTTGTGAAGCAAATTTTGCGCTCACTGCTGGGGAAGAAGAAACCTGGGCGTTCGAATGAACCACGCACACCGGTCTATCAGCCAGTACAGCCCAAAGCTGGCTCTACCAGTGCGCCCCAAACCCCTAATAAAAAGGATTCTGCGCCCCAGAAACCGGCCAACACCGAATCCACCACGGGTGCGCAATCCACCGAGCCGAAGGGCAAGCCCCAGGACCGCACCGCTAAGGACGGCGAGTCTAAGAACCAGGCTAAGCAGGCACCCGCGCGCAAGCCCACTCCGACGAAGCCTGCACAGGCTTCCGAATCCAAGTCTGCTGCTGCGAAACCGAAAGATGCAAAGCCTGCCGCCAAGCCCGCGGCTAAGGACACCACTCGCCCCAGCACCGAAAAGTCACAGGCGCACAAGGCCACTTCCGCAAAACCGCAGCAGCCTAAGTCCACCTCGCCATCGCCTGCAGCCAAGGCACCGAAGGCCAAGCCTGCAGCCCAAAAATCTGCTGCCAAGCCATCCACCGCACAAGAAACCAAGGCAGAATCCTCTCCCAAAGCAGCTGTTAAAAAGCAACAAGATTCGCCCGCTCAAGACAAGAAGCCACAGCGCAAAGCGCACGAACCGGTTCAACGACCGCGCCGCGGCGCAAGCTTTAGCACCACCCCCTCTAAGAACTCCCCAAAGAGCCCTTCGACCCGCAGTGCTTCCCCGAAGCCGGCCGCAAAGCCTGTCACCCAACCCTCTCAGAAAGGCGCGGTAAAGCCCGCACAGCAGGCTCGCCCCAGCGCCGAGAAACCGAAGCAGGCACCCAAGCCTTCCTCTTCTTCCAGCGCGAAGAAGGCTTCCCCGCAACCGGCAAAGCCGCAGAAATCCCAGCCGGCTAAATCCAAGCCGGCCACCGGCCAGCAGCAAGCGCAAAAGCCACGCTCCCCCAAGCAGGTCCCGGCAAACTCGGCAAAAGAGCAACTACAGCCGCAACCAACGCCGATGAAGAATGCGCAGCCGTCGAAGCCCTCGCAACCTTCCAAAGGCCAAGGATCAGCGCGTACTCCCGGCGCTGCAAAGCAAAAGGCTGCTCCACCGGCCTCGGCCCCTAGCGCTCCAGCGCCAAAGAAGGGCACCACTACCCCCAAGCCGAAGGTAGCTGCGCCAAAGACTGCATCTGATCCTTCTCAGCAGAAGGCTGGGGCGGCGCAAAACCAGACTGCCCACAATGGAAACAAGGTAGTCCAGCCGAAATCGCAGCAAGGCGCACCCTCTAAGGGCAACCTGCCCACGCAACAGGCGAAAAAGCAACAGCCGCAGCCGAAGGCAAAGGAGACGACGCCTCAAGACAACGCCAAGAAGGTAACCAAGCGCCGCCCGCAGGTTAAGCCCTCCGATATCAGTCGCGGATTGGCTCGCAAATCGCAGCAGGTGGGCACTCCTACCCCAGCTCAGCAAAAACCGTCGCGAGCTGCCCAAAAGCCCAAGGCAAAGCAACAGCCTGATTCGCCCCAGCCGAAGAAGGCCGAGCCTCAAACCGCTCCGAAGATGGCGCCTACAAAGACCGACAAGTCCGCTGCGACAGGCACTGTAGCAGCTGGAGCGGGTACGGCCGCTGCCGCTGTCGCCGCTGAGAAAAAGCGAGACAAGGCACAGCCGTCGAAGAAGCAGCATCCAGCGCTTGAAAAGCCACAGGCAAAGGCGGCACCGCGCCAGCCACAACAAGCTGCGCAGAAGCCAGCATCACAGCAGGCCTCGGCCACGCAGGTAGATACTAAGTCTAAGTATCCGCTACAAAAGCAGGCCAAGGATCCTGAAGCACTGGCTACGCCGCCGGAGAGCAAGGTCGTTAAAAAGAAGCGCCACGCCCGCCTGCGCCAGGTCAAGGGGCTGGATGGACTGCGCGGCCTCGCGGTTATTGCCGTGGTGTTGTACCACTTCTTCCCTTCCCTTCTTCCCGGTGGTTACTTGGGCGTTGACCTCTTCTTCGTCCTCTCCGGATTCCTCATCACCTCGTTGCTGGTGCGCGAATTCCGTACCTCCGGCACAATCAGCTTGAAGGACTTCTGGGTGCGCCGATTCCGGCGCATCCTCCCAGCCGCAGTATCCGTCCTAGTCATGTGTACCGCTTTGGTGGCATGGATAGGCGGGGACCTAGCGGTCGGCTTGCGCCAGCAGTTCTTAGGCACCCTATTCTTTGTCAACAACTGGACGCAGATCGCCACCTCCCAGTCCTACTTTGCGGACAATGAGATTCAGGTCTTTGCCCACTATTGGTCGTTGGCTGTGGAGGAGCAGTTCTATGTCATCTGGCCACTTCTTATCACTGGCGTTTTCCTGATTTCTCGCCGCAAGCCGCGCCGGCTTCCCATCTTCGTAGCCACAGTCTTAGCTATCGGTTCCGCCGTGGCCATGGCACTCATTTACGTGCCGGGTGAAGACCCGACGCGCGTCTACTACGGCACTGATACCCATGCTTTTGGCCTGCTCACTGGCGCCGTGCTGTCTTTGCTAATGACCTCCACCAAGTCCGACCCACAGGCGGACTCGTGGGCAGCGGCAGGCAAAGCCGAATCGCGCATCGCCGGAATCATTGGCACTTTGGCGCTCATCGGCTACGGTGCCCAGCTATTCCTCATGCCGGATGACGCGGAGATCACCTACCGGGGTGGACTCTTCCTCACTAGCGTGCTTGGTGTCCTGATGGTGTGGGGCGTGGTTCGCGAACACGGCCCGATGACCCCGCTCTTTAGGACCAAGGTCATGCGCTGGTTTGGCCAGCGCTCCTTCTCGCTGTATCTCTGGCACTGGCCGGTCATCATGATGCTCAAGGCGCTTTTCGAGGGCAACCAGAACTCCGATAAATCGTGGATCCTAGGCCTTGTAGCCGTGCCGATCTCGCTGCTTCTGTCCGAGATTTCCTATCAGTTCATTGAGAATCCTTTCCGCCGCGGCGGCTATAAGAAGACGTGGAAGACCTACTGGTCCTCCCGTCCAGGGTTTAGCGAATTGCGCGATGGCTTTGGCAAGACCATGTGGCCGGTAGTCCCATTCCTGGTCATTGCCTCTGTAGCCGGCGTAGTCTACGGCGTTGTTAATTCCAGCGATAAGACCGAGTTAGAGCAGCAGCTGGAGCAGCTCCAGCAGCAGAACCAGAGCAGCAACAATGCCCCGGCGCAGCCGAATGATGCTGCCCCACAGCCGCCTGCTGAGGACAACGACGATAAGGCTGCCGCGAAGGATAAGAAGACCCGCCCGATGCCGCAGGGCAAAGACATCACCGCTGTCGGCGACTCAGTGATGCTGGCTGCTAGCGGCGCCCTCAAGCAACGCTTCCCGCAGATTTACGTCGATGCAGATGTATCCCGCCACTACACTGCGGGTATCCAGATTCTGCAGCAGCTCAAGGATTCCGGCCAGCTGCGCGATACCGTCTTCCTCGGGTTTGGCACTAACGGTCCTGCCTTCCCGGACCAGATCAAGGAAGCGCTGGATATCATCGGCGAAGACCACACCGTTGTCATGGCTGTTCCCTATGGCGACCGCGAATGGATGGCCCAATCCCAACAAGATGTCCTCGACGCAGCCAAGGAATACGACAACGTATATATTGCTGACTGGTGCGGACATGCTCAGAGCAACCCGGAGATCCTCTACTCCGATGGCGTCCACCCGATGCCGGAACGCACCGGCGAGTACTCGGATGCCTTCTACGATGCTCTAAAGCAGTATTCAACTGGCGACAAAACTGTATCCTCTCAGTGCGTGCCGCAGTAAAGCACAGACCGGCGCGGGGCGGGGCATCGGAAAGCGCCTAGCTCCCTCCCCTCCCGCTCTTCGCGCTCACCGGAAGGTGTGCTCCGCTAGCAGCAGCATCCGCTGTGAGCGCGAAGGACGCTGGTGCACCTAAGCATAGAAAAAGCTCGCCCTCTACATCACGGTAGAGGGCGAGCTTTATTCGTTGGGATTAATCGACGGAGAATTCGCCCATCTTGTCCCAACCGGTGCGGCCTTCGATGTGAACGTTAATGATGTCTGGGGTTTCCACGAGGTACTTCGGGAATTCCTCGCAGGAGCGCTGGAAGTGCTCACTCTGGACGTGCTCTACGTCCTTACCGTCTGCGTAAGACTCCAGCAGCAAGAAGCGCTGGCGATCTTCTGGATCGCGGAACCACTTGAAGTCGATGCAGCCCGGCTCTGCATTGCAGGCCTCGGTGTACCAATTGATTTCATCGAGGAAGGTCTCTGCGTATTCGGGCTTGACGTGGAACTGTACGTTGATCAAAATCATGCCCCGATTCTACCGGCACCTTGCAGCTTCTTCATCGTCACAGTTGGAGACCACGAATGCGGTGAAATCGGGACTAGTGGAATGCGGTTTAGTTGAGGAAGAACTCCGCAACGTAGATGTAGGTTCCGTCATAAGCAGTTGCTACGCCAAAGCCGTGTGGGGAACCAGCATTGACTGGAACATCGCGGTTGAACCAGTTCAGGCGGTCTTGTGCCTGCTGCTCGGTGAGACGGTGAACAGAACCCTGTCCTTCATCCTTGTGATTCAGGCCGTGGGCTACCCCGCCCTTGTAGTCGAGCTTGCCGGCGGCACCCTGGTTGGCCCATTCCTGGGCGATGGCGCTGGCGTGGGCGTCCTTGCGGTGCCCAGCCTTCTCGAGGTGGGCGGTGGTGGCGGTCCCCAACTCACCAGCGACCTTGGGTGCGTGACCCGCTGGCTTGGCCAGGAATTCTGGCAGCGAGATATTGTTCTTCTCAGCCAGCTCATAAGCCTGCGGTGGCAAGGTGAGGCGGAAATCCTGCACAGCGGCGAAAGGATCAGAAGAGAGCTCCTGAGCCTGCGAAGAAGCCTGCTGAATCTGCGGTGGCAAGGCCGGCTGCGCAGAGGCCACGGTGGCGGTACCAGTAAAGACAAGAGCGGTGGACAGGGCGGCTACGGTTGCGCGGTGAGAAAGCTTCATGCCCTCCACCGTGCCATAAGTAGCCAGCAGGCCGAAAGGCGTTTCTGGCCTGCGCAGGCACTTCGATACAACTTTGTTATGGTCCCTGTGTTCTGGGGCACTACGGATGGTGGGACAATATCCTCACCGCGCATTTTTAGAGTACTGCGAAAGGTTATTGACTGTTGCTGGACGTATTGACCGGGTTTGCGATTATTTTCGTAGTCATAGGCGTCGGGTTTGTGCTGGCCCACAGGGGTGTCATTGGCAAGGGCGAGGCGCGCTTGCAATTCAATCGCACGGCCTTCTGGGCGGCTACTCCGGCACTCATCTTTTCCAGCGTGGCTACATCCGATACCTCCGCGTTTGCGTCCCCAGTGGTGGCCGTGATCGCCGCTGCGTCCGTCGCCACCATGCTGTTGTATTGGCTATCCAGCCGGCTACTCTTTCCACGCAGCGGCGCCGAAACCATGGCGGGTGCCGCTGCGGCGAGCTACTACAACTCGGTCAATATTGGCCTGCCCATTGCCACCTATGTCATTGGTGATGCCACCTACGTCATCCCAGCCTTGGTTCTCCAGATGG
Organism: Corynebacterium marquesiae; assembly: GCF_030229635.1. Classification (NCBI taxonomy): domain Bacteria; kingdom Bacillati; phylum Actinomycetota; class Actinomycetes; order Mycobacteriales; family Corynebacteriaceae; genus Corynebacterium; species Corynebacterium marquesiae. The sequence goes on along the minus strand of NZ_JASPII010000006.1, from coordinate 85,659 downwards.
CGGTGCTCTCCCCGTTTATCATCGCGGGACTCAATGCACAGGGTACGAGCCTGCAATCGATATGGAACTCCGTGGTCTCGGGGGTTACCGCGCCGGTGGTGTTAGCTGCGGTGGCGGGATTTATCGTCTCCGCAGCGCAGTGGCAGGTACCGGATGTGGTGATGAAACCGCTGGAGATATTGGGTGGCGCTTCCATTCCTATGATCCTGATGAGCTTTGGTGCCTCTTTAAAGGGCGACGGGCTATTGGAAGAAGACCGTCTGCCCACCATTACCGCGACGGTGTTGAAGTTGGTGGGCATGCCCGCTGTTGCGCTGGCCGTGGGTGCAGCGCTGGGGCTAGACGGCGCGGAGCTATATGCGGCATTGATTTTGGCGGCCTTGCCCACGGCGCAGAATGTGTATAACTACGCCGCTACCTATGAGATAGGAGAGACCGTGGCTCGGGATACGGTCTTTCTGACTACATTCCTGTCGCTGCCTGCGATGCTGGCCATCGCTGCCTTATTTGGCTAAACACCTAGTAGATGCCGACGTCGAGAGCGGAAAATTCGCGCTGCAACTCGTCTGGATCGATAGCTCCCGCCACGTCAGGACCAGCGATGGCGGCAAAGCCGTCGAGTACCGATGCCCCGTAGTTATGACCGTGACCATCAGGTACGTCCTTTGCGCCGGGCAGATCGGCGGCTACTTGGAGGGAGGAGATGATGGGCATCCACTGCATCACGCGCTCAGCAGAATACGGTGTCCGCTCGCGCATCCAATCCGGCTCCTTAATGGCCATCTGTGGTGACCACCAAGCCACCGGGTCCGAGGGGTGTTGGATATAGAGCATGCGGGTGCGCCCCCACTCCTCTTCTGGCACCGTGCCCCATTGGCGCACCTGCGCGTCGTCATTGGCAAAGCGCACAACGAGGCCGCCGGCGTATTCAGGGGAAATTTCAGAAGAGCCAGGGTCGCGGCGCTCCACAAACTGGGTGCGCAAGCGATTAAAGTGCGGCGGCCCTGTCAACAAAATGCCGTCAACGGAATTGGCGATATCGCGCACCCCGGAAAAGGCCGCCTCAATGCCCGTGGTGCCCAAGGATTCGCCGTAGAGGTAGAGCTTCGGGCGTTTATCCTCCGGCAGCCCGTTCCACCAGTCCACGATGGGGTTGATGAACTCCTGCCCGGCGCGTTCTACCTGACCACCGCCGGACAGGAAATGCAGGGCCGAGGGCATGGCGGAGTATTGGGCGGCCGCGATGGCGGTGTCGCCGCCGTAGAGCAGCTCGAAGGCCTGGGCGGAATAGGAAGACACCCATCCCGTCCCGGTGGTCATAATGAGAAGTAGCGCCTTGCGGTCTTGAGCGTGGGTGCGCTCGAGTTCGTCGATAAGCAGTCGCGCTCGCTCTTCATTGGAGGCGCGATTGCCTAGGCCGGCATAGGCGCGAATGGGTTCTTTAGCGGGCTTTCCGGTAACCTCTTCCAATTCCGCGCGGTGCGCACCGGAGGAGAGGAAACGCGAGCCCTGCAGTCCCACCCCATTCCAGTCCACGCGGGAGTCTGGGGAGCCACTGCGCTCAACAGACGTGGGACGCTGCGCTGCGGGATCGGGTTCGGCATTTTGGGCGGTAAAGATCCTCTCCCCCACGCCCACAATGGCGCCGGGAATGAGGTTTTCCACGGTATACGTGCCCACTAGGGCCACGATGATTACCGCGCCTACAACGCGGTAGGCGGCACGGAAGCGCTGGGGAAAGTGGCTGGAAAGCCAGCGAACACAAAAGCGCAGCACGCGCAGGATGAAAAGGAAGGCGGTAAATACCGCAAGTGCCAACGGAACCACCAGCACATAGCTGGCAATGGTGGGTGCTGGTGCGGACAGGGTGTCTGCGAGTTGGCGTTGCCACCGCACGGCAAAGACCGCAAAGCCTATCATCCACACCACAAAAGCGGCGGTGGCAATGCGGGAAACGAGGCGGTAGCGCCGAGCTGGCCACGTGGTGGCATCAAGCCAGGAATGCCGGGGCGCCACATAGCGCACCACCAGTCGGTACCACACGAGCTTGAGGGCGATGCCCAGCGCATAGCCGAGCCCTGCGGCAATGCCGGAGACGAGTCCTTGGTAGAGCCAATCGCGCGGCAGGATGGATGGAGTAAGCCCCAGGGTAAATAGTGCTACGGCGCCGATAATGCCCCACAGGTCGAGGTGGCTGACGATATCGGCGATGCGGGCTTCTACCCTTCGAGCTTCTCCCCCAACTCCAGCCATTCCATCTCCAATTCCTCGTAGGCGCTGCGGTTTTCCTTTAGTTCTCCGTCCAATTCGGTCAAGGCCTGGGTATCAACCTTTTCCGCGGCGGTGGCCATCTTCTCATTAATCTGCGCGGCCGCCTGTTCCAGCTTGTGCATCTTGCGTTCGAGGGCGTTCATCTTCTTAGTGATTTCGCGCTCTTGCTGGGACGAGAGCTTCTTTTCGGATTTCGGTGCAGCATTGTCTGCCTTCTTTTCTCCCAAGTTGAGCACGCCGGAGCTCTGCTGGGCCTCGAGTGCGGCGCGCTTGCGCAGGTACTCGTCGATGCCGCCGGGAAGGTTGGTGAGCTTGCCATCGCCAAAGAGCGCGTAAGTGTTATCCGCGATGCGCTCAATGAGGTAGCGATCGTGCGAAATGACCACCAGGGTGCCTGGCCAAGAGTCCAAGAGGGACTCCAGTTCCTGCAGGGTATCGATATCGAGATCGTTGGTGGGCTCGTCCAGCAGCAACACATTGGGCTCGGCCATCAGTACGCGGGTCAGCTGCAAGCGGCGGCGCTCGCCACCAGAGAGGTCGCCTACCGGGGTGCGCTGACGCTTGGCGGAAAAGCCCAGGCGCTCAGCCAGCTGGGAGGCGGAAAGCTCCTTTTTGCCGAGCTGAACGTAGGTGGCGACGTCCTCGACGGCGTCGATAAGCCGGCGCTGCGGATCTAAGTCATCGAGTTCCTGGCGCAGCCAACCGAGGCGCACGGTTTGGCCCTCGATGCGCTTGCCGGCCGCCAGCTCGTACTCGCCGGCCAAGGTGCGCAGCAGGGTGGTTTTTCCGGAGCCATTAACCCCCACCAAACCAATGCGTTCGCCGGGGGCTAGGCGCCAGGTGAGGTGATCCACCAAGGTGCGACCATCCGGGGACTGCACGGTGGCATCCTCTAGCTCGATAACCACGCGGCCTTGGCGCTGCTTGGAAAAGGCCATAAGCTCGACCTTATTGCGTGGCTCCGGCACGTCGGCGATCAGCGCCTCAGCGGCCTCGATACGATAGCGCGGCTTGGAGGTACGCGCCGGTGCGCCGCGGCGCAGCCAGGCCAGCTCCTTGCGGGCGAGGTTCTTGCGGCGCTGCTCCATGGCATCGGCCTGGCGGGCACGCTCGGCGCGGGCAAAGGTCCAGTCGTTGTAGCCGCCCTCGTAAGTATCGACCACGCCATCGTGTACCTCCCAGGTCCACGTGGCCACGGTATCGAGGAACCAGCGATCGTGAGTAACCACGACCACGGCCAGATTGCGCTTGAGCAGGTGGTCCGCGAGCCATTGCACGCCTTCCACGTCGAGGTGGTTGGTCGGCTCATCGAGCACCACGAGGTCCAAATCCTGCACCAGCGCGGCGGCCAGGTTCACGCGGCGGCGCTCGCCACCGGAGAGCGAACCCACCGGAGTATCGAGCCCAAGATCTACAATGCCCAGCCCGCCTAAGACATCGCGCACCTTGGCGTTGGAGGCCCACTCATAGGTCTCCAATTCCAGCGGCTCAATAATCACTTGCGCGATGGTCAGCTCATCGGGCAAGTCAAAGCGCTGGGTAACCACAGCCATGCGCAAATCAGAGGTATGGGATACGCGGCCGGCGTCGGGCGGCTCGATGCCGGTGAGCACCTCCAGCAGGGTGGTTTTGCCACCGCCATTAACGCCGACGATGCCGATGCGATCGCCGCTTTGCACACCTAGGGATACCCCGTCTAGGAGGGTTTTTAATCCATAAGTTTTGCTGACTTGCTCGAGGTTAATCAGGTTTGCCATAACGAGTGTCCATCTTAATACCTCCCTGCACATACCCCCGCATTCCTCCAACCTATTGCTATTGATTTTCACGTCCAATAGTGTGCCTATGTATGAAGCATTACACACTTTCCCTCTGCGCGGTGCTCTCTGCCGCGGCAGTAGCCATTACCTCCTGTTCCGCCCCCACCGAAGAGGAAAAGGACTCCCTGCACTCCCACGACCACGCGCATAGCGAGGAGGACCACGCTCACGAGCACGACCATGAGCATGAGCACGGCCATGACCACGCCGGGCACTCGCACGAAGGTTTCGAAGCCGAGGAGGGCGAGACCGAGGTAGCCCAGCTGCCCACCCGCATTGTCATTTCCCACGCGGAGGGTCTGCGAGCTTATGACGCCAAGACCGGCAAGGTAATCGGCGAGGACAAAATGAATGCCTTCCTGCGCCTGAGCGATGCCGGCGACGACCGCCACGTCATGGTCACCAAAGGCGATAGCTTCCTCACCTACGACACCGGGCGCATCACCAAGGGCCACGGCGATCACAACCACTACTACACCGCTGAGCCTTCGCTTGGCGACGCCACTATTAACGCACCCCATGCCGGCCACGTGGTCCACCACGACGGCTTTACCGCACTATTTTCCGATGGCGATGGCGTAGCACGGATTTACAAGACCGAAGACATTGGCAATGACGATGCCCAGCCGGTCAATACCGTAGACACCGGCGCCGCACACCACGGCGTGGCTGTACCACTGAAGGATGGCTCGGTAGTTATCACCAAGGGAACCGAGGACGAACGCCACACTATCCAGCATCTGGATAAGGAGGGCAAGGTCCTTACTGAAACCACCGAGTGCCCAGGCGTGCACGGCGAGGCCGCCGCTGGAAACGGCAATATCTTCTTCGGCTGCGAGGACGGCCCTGTAATCTTCGATGGCACAAAGTTCCACAAGGTGGACGCCTCCGCCTATGCCGGCGCAGGCGGCTACCAGCGCTCGGGCAATGCTGCCGGTTCGGAGGAATCCGATGTCATTCTGGCCGATAATAAGACCGACGAGGATGCAGAACTCGAGCGCCCCACCTCCGTGACCCTGGTGGATACTAAGGACTTTTCCGCGAAGAAGGTTGACCTCGATGCTTCCTATTGGTTCCGCTCCCTGGCCCGCGGCCCGCTGGGCGAGGCACTGGTGCTCACTACCGACGGCAAACTCAACATCATCGACCCAGATTCCGGCGAAATCACTTCGCAGATCGATGCCATTTCCAGGTGGAAAGAAAATAAGGAGTGGCAGCAGCCGGGGCCCATCCTGCAGGCTGCCGATGGCTACGCCTTTATTACCGACGCCCAGAAAAAGCAGCTCGTGGTCATCGACCTCCTCCAAGAAAAGGAAGTTAATCGTTTCGACCTCGACATCGAGCCCACCGAGATGATGGTGCTCTAGCTACAGCACCACGGCGCCGCTAGCAGGACCATGGGTAGCCACACCCTTGGTGCCGGGAATTTCCACCGTCACTTGGGAGACCACTTCCTTAGCCTCCTCTGCCCCAGCGCAGAGGAAGGCACAGGTCGGACCACTGCCGGAGACGATACCCGCGAGGGCTCCAGCAGCCACACCCGCCTCCAGCGTCTTGCGCAGGTCCGGGCGCAGGGAAAGCGCCGCCGGCTGCAGGTCATTGTGTAAGTGCTCTGCCACGCGGTGCGGGTCGCCCGAGATAAGCGCCTGCGATACTGCCGTAGTATCCATGTGCGGCGCGCCGCCGCGACCCTTTTCTCGCATTTCATCCAGCTTGTGAAAGACCTGTGGGGTAGATAGCCCGCGGTCCGAAGCGATGAGCGCCCAGTGGTAGGTACCGCGCGCCATCATCGGGGTAAGCTGCTCGCCGCGCCCCGTACCGAGCGCGGTGCCACCCAACAGGGTAAAGGGAACATCCGAGCCCAGCGCCGCGCCGAGCGCGTCCAAGATCGGCTCACCCACCGAGTCGATGTTGTAGTAGCCGCCATAGCAGCGCTCGGCTAAGCGCAGCGCGGCGGCCGCATCAGCAGAGCCGCCCGCCATGCCTCCGGCGGTAGGGATGGCTTTGTGGATTTCCAGCGCTACCTCCGGCAGCGCCTTTGGTCCATGGGTGGTGTATAGGTACTGCATGATGCGGTTAACCGCGGTCCACGCCAAGTTTGTGTAGTCCTCCGGCACACCCTGTGCATGAGGGCCGGTGACCTTTAATCCTTGAATGCGCGGCTTATCCACCTCGGGATTACCCAAGTCCGTGAGTGTCACGGTGTCATGCAGCTCCAAAGACTGAAAGACGCTGGCGAGCTCATGGAACCCATCCCCGCGCGGTTCCTCCACGCCGAGGTGGATATTGACCTTCGAGTGAGCGCGCGCGGTATAGACGAATGGATCGCTATCTAGCGGTGCACTCATTTAGATTCCTGCCAATCGTACGTAGTCCTCCACGGCGAGCTTTTCACCGCGCTGCTTCGGATCGATGTCCGCCGCTCGCAGGGCTTCCTCGGCGGCGGCACCCGAACCAAAGTGGCCGGACAATGCCGCGCGCAGGGTCTTGCGGCGTTGGGCAAAGGCGGCGTCGATAACCGGCCAGACCTTAGCCCGCGACTCATCGGTGACTGGCCAAGGAGCATCTTCAAAGACATCGATGCGCACCAGCCCAGACTCAATATTGGGCGCGGGCCAAAAGACGTTCTTGCCAATCGTGCCAGCCTTGGAGACCTTGCCATAAAAGCCCGCCTTGACCGAGGGTACGCCATAAACCTTGCTGCCCGGCTGGGCGGCGAGACGGTCCGCCACCTCTAGCTGGACCATCACCAGCACGCGGCGAATGGAGGGAAATGTCTCCAGCAAGTGCAGCAGAACCGGTACAGCGACGTTATACGGCAAGTTGGCCACGAGGGCAGTCGGCTCCGTGACGTCAGAATCCGTCACGCGCAACGCGTCCTTTTCCACTACGCGCAGGCGGTGTGCATACTCAGAGGCACGCTCGTCCACGGTATCGGGCAGCTGGGCGGCCAAACGGGAATCGATCTCTACCGCAGTCACCTCCCCCACGGCCTCAACCAAGCCAAGGGTCAGCGATCCCAAGCCGGGGCCTACCTCGAGGACGCGATCTGTGGGATCCAGCTCCGCCGCGGCGACGATGCGCCGGATGGTATTCGGGTCATGCAGAAAGTTCTGCCCCAGCTTCTTCGTGGGCACGATGTCGAGCTTCTCCGCGAGGGCGCGGATCTCTACAGGACCCAAAAGCGCGGCGCCGGTGGAATTAGTCATGCCTTCTAACTTAGTAGAAGAGACAAAAAGGCCGCACACCACAGTGGGTGTGCGGCCAAGAAGCGCTGCGGTTTAACGCAGGCCCAGCTTGGAAGTACATGCCGGCCATGCGCCCCAGCCCTGAGCGGCCTGCACCTTTTCTGCCACGGCAATCTGCTGCTCGCGGGAAGCCTGCCATGCCTCCGGTGCGTACTCGGTGCCACCGAATGCTGCCCAGGTAGATGGGGTGAACTGCAGGCCACCGGAGAAGCCGTTGCCGGTATTAATAGCCCAGTTACCGGTGGCCTCACACTGTGCAATGGAATCCCAGACGGAGCCATCGGCCACCGCCGGAGCAGCAGCACCGGAGTTGCCGCCCTCCTTCAGCTTTTCTTCCTCAGCCTTCTTGGTGCCGCGGGCGATGGTGGCGGCCTTAGGCTCGACGGTTACCTTTTCCTTGATGACGTCATTGGATTCCTTAGCGCCGTCCTTCATTACCAGCTTGTGGGTAATGACGCGCTTGCCCTTAACGCCTTCCTCGCGAACCTCTTCGGTGCCCTCTTCCAGCTCCGGGTCATCAATGTAATTAGGCTCGGCGTCAAACTCTTCTTCCGAGTCATAAACGGTGGTAGATACCTGGTCCACCTTGATGGACATGCCCTCGGTAACCTTGGTCTCCTTGGACGGGAAGACGCGGTCATCGTCATCAACGTCGATATTGCGGGCCTTGAGAACGTCCTCAACGGTCTTAGCGGCAATCTTGGTGTAGGTTACCTTGCCGCCATCATTAATCTTGACGATCTTCGGGGACACAACCTCAAGGTCCATGCCCTCTTCCAGCTGGGCGTCCTCGTCCACGTCAGCATCACCGGACTTCACAGAAGCACCCTTGACCACGCCGCTGAGGTTACCCAGCAGGTCAGAAACGGTGAGGTCGGTGGTGGACAGCTGCTGCTGCACGCCATCGATGGTCACGGCTACTGGCTTGGCGGTGCGCACGGAGATCTCATCGCCATCACCCACGGACTCGGACGGGGCTGGGGAGACGATGTCCTCCTCGCCTACCTGCACGCCGGCTGCCTCCAGCGCGCCATCGACATCCTTGGCAAAGGTAGCCAACTCCACCTTGTCGCCGTTGATGTCCACGGTGACATCCTTTTGTGCCGCAACGGCTACCACGCCGCCGACGGCTAGGGTGCCCAATACACCACCCGTTGCCAGGCGCAGTGGCAGCGAGCGGGAGTTATTGATGCGCTTGATCTGATGAGGTGACATGCTGAATGAATCTCCGGTAGTGCAGGTTTCAACAATTACAAGAGTTTAGGCCAGCAAAGTTGTCCACGCAGGCGTTTGCTTTACTGAGATCCGCTGCTGCCGCACCAAGGGTGGCGCTGCAGGATCCTAAAACCTAAACGAACGATTAATAACAATACGATAACAGCCCCACAAAGTCGAGGACTAATCCACCACACGCCTCACTGGACACACAACCGCCACACCAAACACCCCCGCCACCTCTGACCAGCGGGTTTTATTTTTGTGAAAACCGTCACCTAGGCGTTAGCGCAGGCCATAGACACGATCAAAAGTGTCATTTACCTCCGCCGCTAGCGCTTGCACCGTCTGGTGGCGCACGCGAGCGATGCATTCATATGTGTGCCCGATAAGAGCCGGTTCATTGCGCTGGCCCCGGTAGGGCTCTGGCGTCATATATGGCGCATCGGTTTCCACCAATAACTGGCCGGCCGGCGCCTTCGCCGCCGCCCGCCGCAGCTCGGCATTGCGCTTGAAGGTGACGTTACCGGCAAAGGACAATACGTAGCCGCGCTCCAAGGCCTCCTCTGCCACTTTCAGCGGCGAGGAAAAGCAGTGCAGCATAACGGTGTCAGGCGCGGGGGCGTCGGCAAGAATGCGCAGCAGGTTCGCATCCGCCTCGCGGTTGTGAATCATCAGCGTCTTGCTATGGCGCACCGCAAGGTCAATATGCCAGCGCAGGGATTCCTCCTGCTGGGCCATGGTCGCGGTGGTCTCCGGTTCGTGCTGCACCCAGTAGGCATCGAGGCCGGTCTCTCCCACTGCTACGCAGCGCGGATCAGCCACCATCTCCTCCAGTGCCACCTTGGTAGGTGCATCCAACTCGTTGGCGCGCACTGGGTGGATGGCACAGGCGGCATAAACATCCGGAAAGGAATGGGCAGTAGCCAGCGCCGCTGCCGATTCACGGCGGTCATCGCCCACCGTCACCATGCGGCTAATACCGGCGGTGCGCGCGCGATTGACCAGCACCTCATCGGTGTCCTTATGTGAGAAAAGATGCGTGTGCGCATCGATGAGGCCGCTTAGGCCCGGTGCCGGAACGGGGGTGGGACGTCGCTTCTTTTTAGCCATGTAGGCAATTGTAATATTGGCTGCCATGTTGATCAGACCCGCTGGCCTTGCGGATGTGCCCGCCATGACCGAGACCCTCAACTGGGCCATCGAGCACACCGATGTTATTTTCCGCACTACCCCGGCTAACATCGCAGAGCGCGAGGCCTACCTGCGCCACATCTGGGAAGAGGGCTGCCCGTGCTTCATCGCGGAGTCCGATTCTGGCACCTACCTGGGGTGGGCGCTCTACCGTCCTTACCGCGATCCGCAGGTGTGGACGGGCTGTTATGAGACCACCATCTATCTCTCCCCTGCCGCTCAGGGCCAGGGCGTGGGAACCGCGTTGCTTGGCGCCTTGGTAGATGCGGCCCGCGCCGATACAAAGGTTCATTCCCTGCTCGCCCTCATCGTCTCCACCAATGCGACATCGCTAAAGTTGCATGAAAAGTTCGGGTTTGAAAACGTGGGTACTCTTAAAGAGGTTTGCTACAAGTTCGATCACTGGTTGAGCCTCACCCACCTACAACTTCTGGTGTAAAGGAATTTCTATGCATATCCGTCCTGCTGAGCTTGCCGACGCCCCCGCACTCACCGCTATCTACAACGCCGGCTCCGCAGCGAAACCCGCCGCTAACCTGGTCACGTGGCAAGAAGATGTCTCCGACCGCGAAGAGTGGCTCAAGGAGATGTTTAAGGCCGGCTCCCCGGTCTTCGTAGCCGTGCACGATGATGAAATCATTGGCTGGGCAGCCTACTTCCAGTTCGTAACCCCCGCCATCTATTACGGCACCGTGGAAGATTCCGTCTACATTGCGCCCTCCGCTCAGGGCAAGGGAGTGGGCTCCGAGCTTCTCGACGCCCTTATGGACGTCGCCGCCGACGACGCCTACGTACAGACGATGATCACCTATATCGTCGATACCAACGAGGGTTCTATCGCCCTGCACAAGAAGTTCGGCTTCACCGAGACCGGCCGCATGCCGAATATCCATACCAAAGATGGCGTCCGCCTCGGCTTGGTGCACCTCCAGCGCGATTTCGAGCGCTAAACCCGCAACCACCGTCCAGGCAAGGATTCGGGTATTTCGTACTCCTTCCTTCCAGACCGGAATACAGAAACGGCCGCGTTATGCTCTTTTCTTTGTTGAAAAGAGGCAATAACGCGGCCGTTTTAGGTGCTGCTACTTAGTAACAGGCGCCCACTCTGGGCCGGTCTCGCCCAACTCTGGGTCGAGCTTAGAGATGAGTGGCTTCGGCTTGGCCAAGGCGGCGCCCGGCTCTACCTGGATGCGCTCCCACTTTGCCTGCTGCTGGGTGTAGTCGCCCATGATGACCGGATACTCGTGACCCTCTGGTGGCAAGCCAGCACCGACGAGCTCTACGGGGATATCATCCTTGACATCGTGGACCTCTGGCTGGGCTGCCCACACGCCGCTACGGCCCAAGGTTTCATGGACCTTCTGCGCGGTAAACGGCAGGTACGGCGTGAGCATGACATTGCAGTCAGAAACCACCTGGAGAGCCGTCCACAGCACGGTAGCTAGGCGCTCACGCTGGGCCTCATCCTTGGCCAACTTCCATGGCTCTTGGTCTGCAATATAAGCGTTGGCTTCGCCGACGACGTGCATGATCGCGGTAATCGCCTGCTTGAACTTGGACTGCTCCAACAAAGCACCGGCGGTCTCGAAGGTCTCTTCCGCCAGCTGCAGGATCTCCTTATCCTTTTCTTCCAGCGCTGCTGGTGCCGGAACCTCACCGAAGTTCTTAAACGCCATAGAAACAGTGCGGTTGACCAGGTTGCCCCAGCCATTGGCCAGCTCATTATTGATACGGCGGACGAATTCATCCCAGGTGAAGTCCGTGTCATTGTTTTCCGGACCGGCCACGGCAATGAAGTAGCGCAGGGCATCTGGGCCAAACTCCGCCAAGAAATCCTTGACATAGATGACAACGCCCTTGGACGAGGAGAACTTGGAGCCAGACATGGTCAAGTACTCAGAGGAGACAATTTCCGTAGGCAGGTTCAACTCGCCGTACTGGTGGAGTTCACCGCCCTTGTTGCCCTTGCCGGCATAGCCCAAAAGCTCGGCCGGCCAGATCTGGGAGTGGAAGGTGATATTGTCCTTGCCTTGGAAGTAATAGTGGCGGGCCTCCGGATTCTGCCAGAAGTCCTTCCACGCCTCCGGCTGACCAGTGCGGTATGCCCACTCGATGGAGGAAGACAGGTAACCGATAACCGCATCGAACCACACGTAGAGCTTCTTAGCGTTATTGTCCTGCCAGCCCTCAACGGGGATCGGAATGCCCCAGTCAATATCGCGCGTCATGGTGCGCGGGCGCATATCCTCCAGCAGGTTCAGGGAGAACTTCAAGACGTTCGGGCGCCAGTCCTCACGGGTGGAAAGCCACTTTTGCAGCTCCTCCTTGATGGAGGGCAGATCCAGCAGGAAGTGCTCGGTTTCAATGAACTTTGGGGTCTCGCCGTTGATCTTGGATACCGGGTTGATCAGGTCCACCGGGTCGAGCTGGTTGCCACACTCATCGCACTGGTCACCGCGGGCGCCGTCCGCGCCGCAGATGGGGCAAGTGCCCTCAATGTAGCGGTCCGGCAGGGTGCGTCCGGTAGACGGCGAAATAGCACCCTGGGTGGTCTCTTTGAGCATGTAGCCATTGGCATACAGGCCCTTGAAGAGTTCCTGTACCACGGAGTAGTGGTTACGAGTGGTGGTACGGGTAAAAAGATCGTAAGACAGGCCGAGGTTGGCTAGGTCAGTGACGATCTGGCGGTTGTAGCGGTCTGCGAGCTCGCGAACGGACACGCCTTCTTTGTCCGCTTGAACCAGTAGCGGAGTGCCGTGCTCGTCCGTACCGGAGACCATGAGTACGTTGCGGCCACGCATTCGCTGGAAACGTGCAAAAACGTCAGAAGGAACACCAAAGCCGGCCACATGACCGATGTGGCGCGGGCCGTTGGCATAGGGCCAGGCAACATTTACTACTACAGACTCAGTCATGGGTTCTACTGTATCGAAGCCGGCTCCTGCCCACACGATTAGGGCAGACATTTACTCCGCAGGTGAACCGCTTTTTCAGAACAAAGCGCCCACCGCTTCCCCACTGCTGAGGAAACGATGGGCGCTATGAAAGCAAACCGCAAAGGGCGCGAATTACTTGCGCTTCATCGGGCGCTTGAGACGCTCGTTGCGGCGCTTCTTAAGTACCTGCGTGCGCTGGTACTCGCGGTGCAAGCGGCGCTCGCGGGCCATCTTGCGCTGGAACTGCTGTGCCTCGCGGTACTCGAGGTAAATAATATCCTCGCTCAGAGCCTTGTAGATGGCGAACATCAGGCCTACGACAATGAACAGGAACGGCAGTGCAGCAACGATGGTGACGTTCTGCAGGTTAGACAGCGCGTCCTCATTAGCCAGGAGCAGGGTCAGGCCTACCAAGGCAGTCAGTGCGCCCCATGCCGCGGATAGCCACGGCTTAGCGGTAGAAGCACCATTTTGGGACATGGAGCCCATCACCGTGGAGGCGGAGTCCGCAGAGGTGATGAAGAAGGTAGCCAGAAGGACCGCCGCAACAATACCGGCAACGAAGCCGCCGGGCATGGACTGCAGCAGATTAAACAGCTCTTCCTCAGCAGACTCGCCGGTAATGGATTCGCCGTTTTGCTCCATGTGGATAGCGGTGCCGCCGAAGATAGCGAACCACAGGGTGGATACGCCAGCTGGAATAAGCAGTACGCCGAGGCAGAACTCGCGGACGGAACGGCCACGGGAGATGCGTGCCAGGAACATGCCCACGAATGGGGACCAGGAAACCCACCATGCCCAGTAGAAGATGGTGTAGCCGGACAGCCACTCACCGGCGGTGCCGTTTTCGGACTCGGCCGTGCGGCCGATCATCTCGGTGAAGTAGTTGAGGTAGTTACCAATGGAGCCAGGAATCTGGTTGAGGATGGTAACGGTCGGGCCCAAGATGAACACGAAGATCGCCAGCACTGCGGCAAGGACCATATTCGCATTGGAAATGTACTGAATGCCCTTGCCCACACCGGACATCGCGGACAGGAGGAATGCGAGGGTAAGAACCAGCACGATGCCGATAACCACAGAATTGGTGGGGTTATCGATGATGCCGGATGCCTTCAAGCCGGCCTGAATCTGCAGGGCACCCAGACCCAAGGAGCAGGCGGTACCGAAGACGGTGGCGAAGATGGACAGGATATCGATGAACTTGCCCACCGCACCGTTGGCGTTACGCTCGCCGATGAGCGGCACGAAGGCCTGGCTCAATAGCTGCTTGCGGCCAATGCGGAAGGTGGAGTACGCGATGGCCAAGCCAACGATGGCGTACACCGCCCAGGGGTGCAGCGTCCAGTGGAACATGGCATAGGCCATGGACGATCCAACGTTGCCAGTGCCCTCGCCCGGGGTGCCGTCACGGTAGTTAGCCAGCGGCTCGGAAGCGCCGTAGAACATCAGGCCAATGCCCATGCCGGCGGCGAACATCATGGCAATCCACGATGGCGTGGAAAATTCCGGCTCCTCATTAATGCGGCCCAACTTGATGGAGCCGAACTTGGAGGCGGCAATAAAGACAACGAACACCACGAAGACGGTGCCGAAGAGGATATAGGCCCAACCGAAGTTGTCCACGACCCAGGTCAGGGCCGAAGAGGAAAAGTTGGCAAAGTTGTCCGGGGCGGCTAGGCCCCACACAACGATCGCGGCGACCAGAACACCGGCGATGCCGACGATGGACCAATCGATTGGCATATTGTCACGATCGGCCGCGATTTCCACCTCAGGATCGTCATAGCGCTCCGGGTGGAAGCCATCGGAATGAATCATATCCTGAAGCTGGCCGGTGGCAGATTGTGCGTCCAGCTGTTCGTCTACAGTCTGATAATTCTCAATAGGCTGCCCGCTCGAAGAAGCAGAGGCCGGCTGCGCCTGTGCGCCGACCGGTTCCTTTCCTTCTTCTGGCACGCCTGTGCCCATATTTTCCGAGTTCGTCATGAGCTATACAGTGGTGCGGAACTACTCAATTATCAAACGAAGCGCGTAGAAACTTCGCTGCTCAACGCCGTTTCCCAGGGATTTTCCACAATAATTTGAAAGGTTTTTACGCTTTATTTCCCCATGTAAATACCACTTTAAGCCGCCCACACGCCCGAGGACTATAACAATTCAATTACAAATCCCCCGTTAGTGAAGCCGTCTACGCGTGCTACGGGGTGTGACGTAATCGAATAAGCGGTGGGGACTAGTCCTTGCGAGCTGCCAAAGCGGCATCATAAAGATCGCGATTAGAAACCTCGGTGCTTTTGGCTACCTGCTTGCACGCGTCCTTCAGTCGCATCCCCGCGTCCGCTAGCTCGAGCGCCTTGGGCACCAAGTCTGCGGCGGTAGTGGCAGCGGCAGTACCGCCCTCAATCACCACGGTGATCTCTCCCCGAGCACCGTCTACTGCCCACTCGGCTAGCTCGCCCAGATTGCCACGGCGGATTTCCTCATAGGTCTTGGTCAGCTCTCGGCACACCGCGGCCGGGCGGTCGGCGCCGAGAATTTCCGCTGCCTCGGCCAAGGTTTCGGCTACGCGGTGAGGAGATTCGAAGAAGACGATAGCTCGCTTTTCGTTGCGCAGTGACTCCAGCCACGCCTTGCGGGGACCGGGTTTGCGGGGTGGAAAGGCGTCGAAAAGGAAATGCCCCACGCCCAGGCCCGAAAGCGCCAGGGCCGTCGGCACGGCAGAAGGGCCAGGAAAACAGGTCACGGGGATATCGCGCTCGGCTGCCTCGGCCACAAGGGACAGGCCCGGATCCGAAATAATGGGCATGCCGGCATCGGTGACGACGAGAACGGTGCCTGACGCGGCGGCGTCGATAAGCTGCTGGGCTCGGTCCTTTTCATTGTGATCAAAATTGGACACCACCCGCCCGGAAATCTCGATCCCTAAAGCCTGGGCCAGATTGCGTACGCGCCGCGTATCTTCGGCCGCGATGACGTCCGCATGCTGCAAGGCATGCATTAAACGCGCGGAGGCATCTCCTACGTTTCCCAGCGGCGTGGCGGCGAGGATTACCCCGCGCGGTAGTGGATCCAGACCTAAAGCAGACATACTTCTAGCATTCCATACTCTTTAATGCGCGGTTGCGCTACGTTGTCGCCTAGACTCAACCAAGTGACTATTGCTACCGCTGCCCCATCGCGCACCACGCACGACACCGTGGCTCCGCCAGCACCCCGCGCCTATGCGTGGGGCAAGGCTGACTGGATAAGCACTAGCGTCGTCGGCGTCCTTGCGCTCATTACCCGCTTTGTCGGACTTACCGCGCCCGTTTCCAAGGGCACGCCCGTCTTTGATGAGAAGCACTACGTTCCCCAAGCCTGGGACATGGTGCGAAGCTGGGATAACCTTTTTATCGGCGGTATCGAAACCAACCCCGGCTATGGTCTAGTGGTACACCCACCGCTGGGTAAGCAGATCGTGGCACTAGCCGAGTGGGTCTTTGGTTATTCCCCTTTGGGCTGGCGTTTTATGACGGCCCTCTTCGGAGCAGCCACCGTGCTCTTGACGATGTCCCTGGCCCGCCGGGTCTCCTTATCCTGGCAGGTAGCAACCCTAGCCGGTCTCATCGCCGTATTTGATGGCGTGCTCTTGGTCTCCTCCAAGTTCGGCATGCTGGATATCTTCCAAGTCTTTTTCGTTGTAGCCGCCGCCTGGGCGCTCGCCCGCGATCATAATCAGATGCGCGAGCGCCTCCACAACGCGTTTTTGAAGGACCGGATGGGCTCTTCCGCCTTCGGCCCGCGCTTTGGATTCCGCTGGTGGCGCCTCCTCGCAGGTGTCTGCCTTGGTCTTTCCCTGGGCGTGAAGTGGTCCGGCCTGTACTTCATCATGTTCTTTGGCCTAATGTCCGTCTTCAGCGACCTTGCCCTGCGCAAGCGCTATGGGGTGCGCCGCTATATCCTCGGTACACTGGTGCGCGATACCCCTGCTGCCCTGGCCTCCCTTGTGCTCGTGCCGGTACTGCTCTACGCCTGGACGTGGCGGGCTTGGTTTTCCTCCGAAACCGCCGTGTACCGCCATGCCAAGGTGGATGGCACCATCGAGGATGGATCGTGGCTGATGCACCTGCCCGATTCTTTGGCCGGCTGGTTCTACTACCATTCCTCTGTCTTGGAATTCCATGCCAGCCTTACCTCCTCCGGCGGCCACCATCACCCGTGGGATTCCAAGCCCTGGGCCTGGCTCGTTGGTGCCCGCCCTATTTTGTATTACTCCTCCACAGACCTGCAGTGCGGTGATGGCAGTAACGAATGCCGCAAGATGCTCTATCTCTTTGGCACCCCGGCCATCTGGTGGCTGGTCATCCCAGCCGTGCTGTGGGGACTGTGGTCACTCATTATTCGGCGCAACCGTGCCTTCCTTATCCCTTTGGTGGGCTTTGCGGCAGGCTTCTTGCCTTGGCTCGCGGCTTTTGACCGCCAGATGTACTTCTTCTACGCCACCGCTTTTATCCCCTTTGTCATCGTGCTTATTGCGTTAGCTTTAGGCCAGCTCATTGGGCATGGCAAGCCTGTGCGGTGGGGATGGTTGAAGAGCTTGGCCGGCGGCCCTGTACGTTGGGGTACCATCGCCGCCGTACTCTACCTAGCCCTGGTAGTGGCGATGTTCTTCTACTTCTCTCCCATTTTGTACGGCTACAAGATTCCAGATTCCTGGTACCACTCCATGATGTGGCTGCCGAGCTGGACCTAACCGCGCCTGAATGAAGTTTATTGCGGCTGTGCATTAAGGGACTTCCACCACGCGCGCACGAGGTAGCCCTTTTCTGCCGCCCAGGTCCACGCCAGGCTAAGAGTTGCCAGCGCGGTGGCGATGAGGAAATACACCTGCTCAATGGTAACGGTACCCAGCGCTATATCGCGCATTCCAAAGCCGAAGAGGAAGGCAAACATCGTGGCCGATACCGGAAGCAGGCCGGTGACCGCTGCGGGGCGCCAGGCGCTGAAGAGTAGGCCGCAGGCCATGCCAAAGCGTACTGCCGCGCCCTCCATCAGCAGGTTGGCTCGCTCCGGATCCGCAGTGGGATCTAGAACTTTTCCTTCCGCGCCCAACGGTACGAGCCCGGAGGCGTGCACGATGAGCACCACTGCCCAGATCGCAAAGATGGCCCCCATAAGCACCATTGCGGCACGCGCAACCGTGAGGTTGGCTTGGCGAGCGCTCGCGGTACGTTGCCATTCCGGCTCCACGCCGGCCAAGATGACATCAGAAAGATCCGTGGGCGGAGCCATGCCGGAATCCACGGGCTCCACAAAGCTCAATGAACGCGATAGCGCGGCCGCCTTGTCACGGAAAGCGCGGCATTCGGCGCAGCTTTCCAGGTGAGTATCAATGACGTCCTGGGACAGATCGGAGTGCTCTCCATCCATGTGCGCGGAGATAGCCGCTTGGACCTGGCTATGCGTCAACATTGCTGAGCACCCCGTCCATGCTGGCTCTACCGGAGCCAAAAATTACGATCATCAGCAGGGATAACAGCAATACCAGTGGGTATTCGATTCCACCATCGGCAGCAAATAGCCCGTGGCCCAGGTGCACGAAATACAGGGCACACCCCATGAGCAATGCGAGTGCCCCGGCGACAAAAGTGGTGAGCAGACCAACGACGAGGAATGCACCGCCGGCCATCTCTCCTATGGCGGCGATATAGCCGGAAAGCTGTGGCTGCGGCACCCCCAGGGCGGAAAATTGCCCCACGGTTTCATCCATGCCGGTCATAAACATCTTGTCCACGCCGTGTGCGATAAAGATTAATCCGAGGACCGCTCGAAAAATTAGCAGTGCGGCATCGCGTACGGCAGGTCTATTCATGCTGAACAGATTACCCTGAACCCCTCACCCGATGCGAAGGCAATGGACTACACCCATGCTCCTGGGAAATTCGCCCTTTAGCGGGGGAAGGAAAAGTACACGGCCACGCGGGCTGTTTCAATGGGAACCACGCACAAAAGATAAAAGGAGAACACCATGAGCGAACCAACCACGCAGTCCGAAGAGCGAACCACCTTGGTCTATGACGATGATGGCCTGGGCCGCCCGCCTTGGGCGATGTCCTCGCCGATGTTAAAGGAGTATTACGACACCGAATGGGGCCTGCCCATTTTCGATGAAGCTGCACTCTACGAGCGCTTGAGCCTCGAATCTTTCCAGTCCGGCCTGTCCTGGGCAGTGGTGCTCAAGAAGCGCGAAGCCTTCCGTGCGGCCTTTTGCAACTTCGATCCGGACAAGGTCGCCCAATTCGGCGAGGCAGACGTGGAGCGTTTGCTTGGCGACGCCTCCATTATCCGCAACGAAACCAAAATCCGCGCCGCGATTAATAACGCCAAGGCGACCATCGCTCTGCGCGAGGAAGGCGGGCTGGCGGAGTTCATTTGGGCCTACCAACCTCCGGAAAACCTCTACCCCACCGCGATGGAGGATATTCCGAAAAAGAGCTACGAGTCCAAGCTCATGTCCCGCGAGCTCAAGAAGAAGGGGTTTCGCTTCGTTGGTCCGGTTACCTGTTTCGCCCTCATGGAGGCCATCGGGATGATTGATACGCACCTCATCGGCTCTCATCGCCGCGGTACCTCCGGGGTGTGGCTGGAGAGCGGCGTGCCGAATTATGGCCTAGCGCAGGAATACAACGCGCTCGCGAACTCGTAGACAGCGAGCGCCGACGAGCTCCACGGCGCTGCTAGCTAGGCCGCCACACGCGCTTATCCAGCGCGGCGGGCCGCTAGGTCATCGCGGCGACCGTAGCCATCCGGCCCGGCGTGCGGGCCGTCAAAGTCGCCGTCCTCACCATCGCTATAGCTCAGCGGAAGATGCACGAAGTCCGGACTCTCATCGTCGATTTCCACGACCACGGCGCCTGGGCGGCGCAGATTGCGCGGAATCTTCAGCTCTTCATCCTCGGCGTTGCGCACGCCCAAACGGGCGCGGCGCAGGTGGCGCACACGGCGGCGCATCAGTGCCTGTTCCTGGCGGACCTGAGAGCGAAGGGCGATCAAGAAGGTCACGGTGAGCACGCCGGCGACCGCAGCCAACCACCAAGTCCAGCCACCAACCACGATGCCGAGGGCCACCGTGAGCACCACAGCCACGGCCAGCCCCAGCAGGGTGCGCTGACGTCGCTGGTAGCGCGTTGCAGACTTTTCCTTTTCCGCTACCGGATCCCAGCCACCGCGGCCCAAGCGACGCTGGGCAAATTCGACCTCGTCCTCAGACAGGTCGGTATCCAAGCCGGCTTCGCCTGCTTCCGTGGCCGCTGCTAGTTTCTCGGACCCCTTGGCCTCGGACACATCATCCGCGCCGGCAGGCTCTACGGAGTCATTCTCCCTGACCTCGGCCTTGTCTACGGCGCCCGGATACATGAGGTCTACCGGCGAGGTATAGGTTTCGTCGTAGGTATAAGCATCGCTCGCCACGCTAGAGACAGCTGGGGCGCTAAAGACCTCAGCCTCGGCGGCGGCAACTTCGGCGGCATCGTTCTTCGAGGCCTTGTCCGCGGCGTCGTCCTCGTCCTCCAGGAGCACGTCATCGACATCGTCTGCCTCTGCGGTGTTGGCTTCCTTATCCGCATCAGCCTGCTGGGAGACAGGAACCGCAGCTGCCTGTGGCTCGACTGCAGACTCGTCTTCTTCTGCAATCGCTTCTTCCACCAATTCGCCGTCGATGGTTTCTGCCTGTTCCTTGGATTCTTCACCCGCGGTGGAGGCGGAAGCGCCAGTAAACGCTCGGCTACCGCTGCCGAAGGGCTGTGACTTGGCCCGGCGTGCGGCGCCGGCAATCGTTACGGAGCGCGACGAGGGCTTGGTGGTCTCGGCATCGGATTCACTGTTGGCAGCGTCTGCAGCCTCGACGACTTCGTAGTCCGCCTCGTCCTCATCGTCACGGCGGTGGACGTCTTCAGCGCGCAGACGCGGACGACGCCGGCCAGCGACCTTGCCGGAATCTCCTTCAAAGAGGACCCGGGTATCTTCAAAGGCCTCACCGGTATGGCTCATTGGGCGATTATTCCTACCCAATAGCCACGGTGCGAGCACGAAGAGCCACACCACGATGATCGCGATAATCGGCACAGCTGTCGACACGAAAAGGACCTTCCCCTTGGATACAGATGATTACTCCACCTTAAACGGTGAAACCGCACCGTAGCACCCCAAATTCGCACAAATTACAATGTTGTGACTTATGTGAAAATTGAGGTGGGAATCCCAGCGGTTAGGCCGCTACTTCACGCCAGTCGTCCAGCTTGACGCAGGCGCTCCACCGCCGTGGAGGCAAAGTCTTCTTTCACCAACGCCACGTAGTGGTGGTCCTGCCACGCGCCGTCGATATGTAGATTGCGCCGCAAATACCCTTCATGCCGGAACCCGTTGGCAGCCAAGACGCGGCCCGAGGCCGGGTTGTGCTCCAGATAGGTGGCGGTCACGCGGTGCAAACCCACCCGTCCAAAGGCATGGTCCACGCCTAAGGCGGTGGCGGCCGTAGCCACCCCGGCGCCGTGAACCGCGGAGTATACCCAGTAGCCAATCCAGCAATCGCGAATGCTGCCATGCTGAATGTTTCCCAGGGTTACCTGCCCTGCGAATTGCCCCTCCACCTCAATGACAAGCGGGATCACCAGCGCCTCACGCGCGGCGGTGCGCAGGTACATCAGGTGATTCCACCACGCCTGCTGGCTATGCGCCGCCGCCCACGGTGCGGCTTGGGTCGGCTCAACCGGACGAAGGAAGCTTTCATCGTCGATGCGCTGACGCCGCCACTCATGGCCGTCGGAACGCAGCAGGGGGCGCAAACGCATCCGCGCCCCCGAGGGAAAGACAGAAGAGGAGGGAAGCTGGACAAAAGGAGTAGATTCCGGCCACCCTGGATGCATGTCATCGGTGGGGCCGGTAGCAGGATGGCGAAACCTATCCGCCGCGTTGCCGAAAGGATCGAGCATTAGCTGCGCTGGGTCAAAAACAACACATCAACTACATCGCCTGGGCGGATTTCTGTGACCTCTTCCGGCACGCGAATCATGGCGTTGGCCTCTGAGAGGCCGGCCAAGAGGTGTGCCGGAGCACCTGCGGCACCGCCGAGGCCTTCCACCAAGTAGTCCGCGGTTTCGGCGTCGCGCATCAGGCGAGCGCGGATGAAGCCGCGCCGGCCGGGGCGAGAATCGATGTGGTTCAACGCGCGGGCACGCACCACACGGCGGTGCGCATTCCGCTTGCCCAGCGCCAAGCGGATAAGCGGGCGGATATACACCTCAAAGACCACAAGCGCGGACACCGGATTGGACGGCAGCAAGAAAGTAGGAATGCGCTCCTCGCCCATCAGCCCAAAACCTTGGACGGAGCCGGGGTGCATGGCCACGCGCGAGGTATCAATATCACCAAGGTCGTCGAGAATCTCGCGGATCGCTTCGGCACCAGCGCCACCCACCGCGCCGGAGATAACCAGCACCTCGCTGCGGGCAATGTGCTTTTCCAACGCTTCGCGGATACGACGCGGCTCGCCCTCGGCAATGCCCACGCGGTGCACCTCTGCCCCGGCTTCGCGGGCCGCGGCAGCCAAGGAATAGGAGTTCACGTCAAAGACCTGCCCCAGCGCCGGCTCTTGGTCCAAGTCAACCAACTCGCGGCCAAAGGAAATGATGGTAATACGCGGGCGCGGATACACCAGCACCTTTGAGCGGCCCACCGCGGCTAGAAGGCCAATCTGAGCTGGACCCAAGACGGTGCCGGAGGATACAGCGACATCGCCAGGCTGGATATCGTCGCCTACCCGGCGCACAAAGTCACCAGAGCGCACCGGGCGGTGGGCGGTAACGCGCTTGCGGCCGCGGTCGGTCCACTCGAGGGGAAGGACGGCGTCGGCAAGCGTGGGCAAAGGCGCACCCGTATATACGCGCACCGCTTGCTTAGGTTGCAGGCGCAGCGGCTGCTTGGAGCCAGCAGGAACCTCACCCACCACGGGCAAGGAACGCTCTACCTCCGGCTGCGGGGAATCCGCATCCTCTTCGCTCTCAGTGGACTGTTCTTCCTGGTCCTTGTGGCGGCGCACCCGCAGACCCCGCTCGCCTCCAATATCCACGGCGCGCACCGCATAGCCATCGATGGCCGCCTGCGGGAAGCCTGGCAGGGGTTGGTTAGCCTGTACCTGCTCGGCGCACATCAAACCCAGCGCGTTGGAAATACCGATGCGCACCGGCTCCGGCGTCGTCGCCGCATCCGTTACCAGCGCCAACTGGTCATCAACTGAACGCATAAGGTCTATGCCCGCCCTTTCTTCGCTTCCACGTCCTTAGCCACTAGGAAAATCCCTAGGCTAAGCCGTGTTCGTCCTCATACTCGGCGATGATTTGCTTAATCGCTTTATACAGCGTGGGGCCGTACTTTTCATCGCGCAGGCCAAAGTCCACGTTGGCGGGAATATAGCCGCCGGGATTGCCCAAATCATGGCGCTTTCCTTGGTGGACTACCACGTGGACGGGCTCGCCCTCCTCAATGAGGAGCTCGATGGCGTCAGTTAGCTGCAGCTCGCCGCCCTTGCCCGGCTTAATGCGGCGCAGGGCATCAAAGATCTTGCGGTCCAAAAGGTAGCGGCCGGTGGCCACGAGGTTAGAAGGGGCATCCTCTACCGCCGGCTTTTCCACCATGCCCACGACCTTCTTCACGCCAGGGGCATCGGTATCTTCCACGTCGAAGACGCCGTAGTTGTAGGTCTGCTCGCGCGGGACCTCGAAAGCGCACAGCACGCTGCCACCCAATGCCGCGCGCACACGCGCCATATCGGCCATGACGGTGGCGGGCAGCACAATGTCATCGGGGAGCATGACGGCGAAGGAATCCTCGTCTTCCCCAAGGATCTCTTCGGCAAGGCCCACCGCGTGGCCCAAGCCCAGCGGCTTTTCCTGCTCCACCGCAACGGGGTGAATGAGCTGGTTGGCGCGCTTAACCTTGGCCACCTGCTCGTTCTTGCCGCGAGATTCAAGGGTCTCTACCAGCTCGGGAAAAGCCTCGAAGTGGCGCATGACTTCTTGCTTATCGGGCGCGGTAATCACCGCCAGGCGGCGCGCACCTACAGAAGCTGCCTCCTCTGCGATGAGTTCGATGCCGGGAGTATCAACAACGGGCAGTAGTTCCTTGGGAACCGTTTTGGTGGCGGGCAAAAATCGGGTGCCCATACCTGCCGCTGGAACTACAACCGTGGTGATTCCGCGGGCGGAATCTTCGCGTTCTATAGCCATGCACAATAGCGTACAACGCCACATTATTTTCCCGTGCACCGCTACGCCGAGGGGTTATGATTTATTTATGACCTCTTCCATTACCGCCAAAAACGAGCTGCGGGCCCGCTTGGTCCAGGCCCGCCGCGAACTTTCCTCCGAGGACCACGATGCCTTTACCGCTGGCGTGCGTAAGCATCTCGAATCCGAGCTCACCGAGTCCATGACCGTAGCCGCCTACTGGCCTTTGGGCTCTGAGCCCGGTGGTGCGGACTTTGTGCCGTGGCTCAAGGCCCATGTTTCCCGCGTCCTCCTGCCAATTTCCGGCGAGAATGGCACGCTGACCTTTGCCGAATACCGCGGGAAGGAAGCCATGCACACCAGCCCATTGGGTTTGAATGAGCCCCAGGGCCCAAGCTTTGATAGCAGCGTGCTGGCCGAGTGCGATCTGGTGCTCGCCCCCGCCATGGCAGTAGATGCCAAGGGCAACCGCATGGGCAAGGGCGGCGGCTACTATGACCGCGCGCTAGAGCCGCTTCCCCACGGCAACCCGCCGGTTTTCGCCATGGTCTACCCCTCCGAATTCCTAGACGAGCTGCCTACCGAGGACCATGACCGCAAGGTTGATGCCGCCGTCACCGCAGAGGGCATCACCCGCTTCTAGTTTTTTGAGTGCGGGAACCATGCGCGGTTTCGGGCAGTCTAAAAGAGTATGCCCACTTCGCGTATACCCCGCCTCGTTTCCACCCTTCGTACCCCTGGCCACCGCCGCGGCGTTGTAGTGCGCCGCGCCATTGCGGTGGCCCTTCTTATTGCCGCGCTGGCTTCGGCCTTGTCTGCGGCTAAGGAACTGCCGCGCGTTCCCGTCTTTAGCCGCGACCTGCCTGCGGGGGCGGAGCTGGCGCTTGCCGACGTCGACTTGGCCCGCCTTCCTTCTTCTTCCATCCCCGATTCCGCGGTAGCGGCAAATCCAGAAGAACTTACTGGTCGCGTGATTACCGCCGCAGCCGGCAGGGGCGAGGTGATTACCGATGCGCGCCTTTTGGGAGAAGACCTCGTCTCCAGCTTGGTCGGTGGATCGGAAGCCGCGGCTGCGCGGATGATCCCAGTCAAGCTCGCCGAGCCAGACATCATCCCCCACCTACACCATGGCGATACCGTGGACGTGGTGACCGCCGTCGATGCCGCGCCCTCCCCTGCTGGAGAGGGCGAGGCGTCCACAACGCCCACCGCGCGCGTTATCGCCACCGGCGGGCGCGTGGTGTCGACCTCTAGCGCCGAAGGCGAGGCCTCTTCCTCTACTGTTTTGCTCGCGCTGCCCCATGACCATGCCAATGATGTTGCCGCGGCGTCGTTAAGCCAGCCGCTCACGGTGGTCATAGTTGGTGATCGCGCTCACCCGCAACAGCACTAGGCCTTTTCAGCCACAACAGTTGTGGTTGGATACCGCCTACATTAAGGTTTCACGATGCCCATGGTTCACACCAAACTTTAGTTATTCCCAGAAAGGTTCGTGCATATCACCATGCTCAAGGGTTTTAAAGACTTCATTATGCGCGGCAACGTCATCGAACTTGCCACCGCAGTCATCATCGGCTCCGCCTTCACCGCGATCGTCACCGCCGTTACTGACTCCATCATCCAGCCGATCATCAATTCCCTTGGGTCTGCTGAGGTGGACGGCCTAGGCTTCCAGATCACCGACAACAAGAACACCCTCGTGGACTTCGGCGCTGTAATCACCGCAGCGATTAACTTCCTCATCATCGCCGCAGTGGTCTACTTCCTCATCGTCATGCCGCTGAACAAGCTCACCGAGGCCGCTAAGCGCCGCCACGGTGTAGACCCTGAGGCTCCGGCACCAACCTCCGAGGAACTGCTCGCGGAAATCCGCGACCTGCTCGAGGCCCAGAATGTCTCCGATAAGGACATCCCGGGTACCGGCATTGACGGTTCCGCCCCCGGCGCTGCCGACGCCGATTACGGTTCTACCGGCGGCGGCCGCCACCAGGCCTAGTACCCTGCGCTGCATATACAACGCAGAGCCCGCGGTTTCATTTCTCCGGAAGCGAAACCGCGGGCTTTTTGGATACCTCTGTGGCTGCAGACCTGCATCCTGTTTTAGGCACTAGCCGCCGTAGTGTGGGGGCTGATTCTCTCGGTAGAACTGTTCATCGCGCTGGCCGGACTCCCCCTCTGCCGCCGCCGAATCCCCGTCATCGACGGTAACGATTCTCTCTTCATCGGCACCGTGGGCAGCGGGTGCGCCGGGTTTATCAGCACTACGGTCATAGTCGGCAGCAGCAGATTGGCGAAATACTCGCCGGCGATTTCTCCGCGACGTCATAGAAAATTCCCTGCGGTTACTGGACGCTAGATTGCTGCAGCTGGTCAATGAGGTGGTGTACCAGGGGCGCCAAGGTAGCCATGCCATCGCGGACGGCAGCTCGGGAGGAGGCAAGGTTGACCACTACGGTAGACCCCGAAACACCAGATAGGCCGCGGGACGTGCAGGCATCCACCGCGCCGCAGGCTTGGCCAGAAGAACGCAGCGCCTGTGCCACGCCCGGAACCATCTTGTCGATGACAGACCGGGTAGCCTCCGGAGTCTTATCGCGCGGGCCTACACCGGTACCGCCCACGGTGAGGACCACGTCCACGCCACCGACCACGGCGGTCTCAATGGCCTGGCGGATCTTGGATTTCTTGGAACGGACCACGATGGCGCCATCAACACGGAAATTGGCCTCCGCCAGCAACTCACTTACCAACTGCGAAGTGCTATCGGATTGCTCACCAGGATGGTCAGTGACAATCACAATAAGCCCACGGCGCGGGGCAGCAAGGCTATCCTCCTGCTCGCTTGCCAGCAGGAAGGCATCATCGGGTTCGGCAACATCCATCAAGGAATCGCGCCTGGTCGCGCCGTCGGGCTGCGCGGAGTCGGTCACATCGTGCTGCGAATCTGGCATTTTTCTCCTTAAGTTAAGGCATTGCGGCCTTGTGGCGGGGTGAGGTACGGCGCACTTAGCACCTAATGAGGTCTTGCACAGTAATTTACTCGCCTGAGAGGGTTACCTCTACCTGACGAGCTTCATCCGAGTCTTCGCGGGTAACCTCCAAGGTCACCGTCGCGCCAAAGTCTTGCGATCGCGCCGCCGCGATGAGCGCATCGGCGTTTTCGATCAGGCGATCGTTGACGCGGGTAACAATGTCGCCATCCTTTAGGCCCGCCTTATCTGCTGGGCCACCCGGCTCCACCCCGGCGATGCGGGCACCATTGCCGTCGTCGCGCGCTAGCACCTTCACGCCAAGGGTCGGGTGGGAAACTTTGCCGTCATTAATGAGCTCATCTGCCATGCGCTTGGCAAAATTGGATGGGATTGCAAAGCCCAGGCCAATGGAGCCGCCCTCGCCGGAGGAACTATTAGACAGCGAAGCAATCATGGAGTT
Source organism: Corynebacterium marquesiae (assembly GCF_030229635.1). Classification (NCBI taxonomy): domain Bacteria; kingdom Bacillati; phylum Actinomycetota; class Actinomycetes; order Mycobacteriales; family Corynebacteriaceae; genus Corynebacterium; species Corynebacterium marquesiae. The sequence goes on along the minus strand of NZ_JASPII010000006.1, from coordinate 58,279 downwards.
CATGCCCACGATATTGCCGTCTCGATCCACCAGGGGGCCGCCCGAGTTGCCAGGGTTTACTGCGGCATCGGTCTGAATGGCGTCAATCAATGAGGACTCGCCACCTTCCTGGGATGCGCGCACGGGACGGTTTTTTGCCGATACGATGCCGGAGGTCACGGTAGCATTCAACCCCAAAGGAGACCCCACGGCCACCACCTCCTGGCCTACAGCAACGGAATCGGAGTCGCCGAACTGCAAGAAGGGCAAGTCCTTGACGTCCTTGATCTTCACGATGGCCACGTCCGTATTCGCATCCGAGGCCACCACGTTAGCTTCATGCTTGCTGCCGTCATTCATGGTCACTTGCATCATGCCACCGTGTTCAGCACCGGCAACCACGTGGTGGTTGGTCAGTACATAACCATCTGGGGAGATGACAGAACCGGAGCCTTCAGCCCCACCAGCACGAGTCATCGTCTGGATAGAAACCACCGCCGGCAAAACCTTGGAGGCTACTTCTTCCACAGAACCCTGTTCCGGTTCCTTACCGGTGCTATTGTTTGCCGGCTCAGCCTTGAGGGCTTCATTGACCACGGAGGTATCGTTATTGCCTCCCCCAGAACTCATGCCGACCACAGCGCCGGCAATCGAGCCTGCGGCGATGGCAGCGACGGCCGCCAGTGCGGTGGCGGCGCCCAAGCCGATTTTCTTCTTTTGCTCCGGCTGCGGAGGCAGCGGGGTGACCATCGGGCCTTCCTGCCCCTGACCACTAAAGCTTTGGGTCTGTGGGGCATTCGGATAGGGCCCCAGCGAACCTAGCGTTCGCGGGTCATCGCCTTCAGCACCGCCGCGCGGCTGATTCCACCCCTGCGAATAGGAACCGGTCTCATACGCCTGCGCACCAGCACCACTATAAGGACCAGTGTCATCGCTGTAGGGGCCAGCATTTCCGGCACCCGCATCCGGCTGTCCGGTCTCCCCAAAGTTCGGACCACCCTGAACCGGCTCGGCCCTACCCGGACCTTCCTGGGATTCTCCCTCTGGGGAGTTTCCATCAAAGCCGCGGTAATCGTCATTCCTCATGTTCATGAGAAAACTATGCCTCACTTCGCTTGGTCAAGACTGATATTGATCTGCCAACCTACTAGGAATTCCTGGAAGGATGCTGTATTACCTCACCAGTATAAACGCTTGTACGCTAGCCCTGATTAAACCAACGCTGTGCAAAGATTTCACCCCGGTCGCTCGGGTCTTCCTTATCACCCGGCAGCCCCTCATGCGGGTCTGCCAAACCGTCCACGAAAATCTCACCCGGCACAGGCTTACCCGGCAAAATGACTTCCATGCGGGTGCCACCATCATTAGACTCGCGGATCTTGATCGTGCCATCGTGGCGTTCAATTACCGATTTCACAATGGCCAAGCCCAAGCCCGAGCCCGGCATGGAACGCGCTTCTGCCGAACGGTAGAAGCGTTCAAAGACCTTCTCCCGCTCCTCCGGTGCAATGCCAGGCCCAGAGTCATCAAAGCGCAGGCGCACCTCGTGGGAGGATAGCTGCTCCATGGATACGCGCACCGTGCCAGTTGCCGGCGACCACTTAGCCGCATTGTCCATGAGGTTAAGCGTTGCACGGCCCAATGCGAAGGGGTCGCCGTCCAGCTCCCACGGGATAAAGCGCACCAAGAACTCCACATCGGGACGGCGGCGGCGCGCACGCTCCAGCGAAGCCATCATGACTTCACAAAGGTCAACCGGTTCCGGTTCGCGCTCATTGCCGTCCTCGCGCGCCAAATCAACGAGGTCCCCAATCAAGGTGGAGAGCTCATTCATCTGGGACATCACGTCATCTTCGAGGTCTTTGCGGTCCTCATCGCTCATGCCAAAGCCACCACCGGCGCGATTGAGCATCATCAAAAGCTCAATATTGGTACGCATAGAGGTCAGCGGGGTCTTCAACTCATGTCCAGCATCGGCTACGAACTGAGCCTGCTGCGAACGGGATTCCTGCAGTGCCTCCAGCATCTGGTTAAAGGAGGTGGTCAACTGCGCCATCTCGTCGTTATTGGAGACCTCAATAGGACGCAGGTCGTTGGTCTGCGTCACGTAATCCACCGCTCGCTTCAGCCGGGCGATGGGTTGCATACCGGTTTTGGACACGATGAGGCCGGCAAAAATGGCGAGCAAGATGCCAAGGCCAACGATAATCAGAAGCACCGTGCCCAAGATGGCTATGAGCCCTTGCGTAGGTGCGAGAGACTGAGCGACGACCACGGTAGAGCCGAGATCATGACGCTTGGCCAACACCCGCTCGCCGCCGACGGTACGCACGGAAGTTTCCGTGTAATCCTCCGTCCGGTGGAAGTCCCCGCCCACAGGAATGGTGTCGCCGTAGGAAAAGCTCATGGAGGGCGGTGATAGGGCTACACGGGTGCCAGGGTTATAGGCCTTAAAATCCTTGATTTCCTGGTCCACGTTATCCATGAACCGCGGGTCTTGGCTTTGCCGCAACAAGACATCGGCCTTGGCCTCCAAGCGCTCATCGACGGAGGCAGTAAGGGACATAGAAACTACCCAATACGTTGCCAGCGTCATCAAGGCAACAGCTACGGCCACCACAAGGCCGGTAACAGTAGCAAGGCGCCACCGCAGTGGCGTCCGTGAAGCCCAACTCCCCTGACGATCAGAGAACTCGGTAAGAGGGGTGGACTGTACCTTCCCGGAAGCCACCGCAGGGGAAGCGGGCTTCCTTAAAATCACGAATTAGACTCCCTCAAAACATAGCCCACACCACGGACGGTGTGGATGAGGCGAGCATCGCTCTCGCCCTCCGTCTTCTTACGCAGGTAGCCGATATAGACCTCGAGAGCATTGCCGGAGGTAGGGAAATCGTATCCCCATACTTCTTCCAGGATCTTGCTGCGCGAGAGAACCTTGCGGGGATTTTCCATCAGCAATTGCAGCAGCGCAAACTCGGTACGCGTCAAGGAAATGGCCCGGCCACCGCGGCTTACTTCGCGGGTATCGGCATCAAGTTCAAGGTCCTCGAAGCTAAGCTTGCTTTCCACCGGAGCTTCAGCGGCGATGGAATCTGCAGCGGCACGCCGTACCAAGGAGCGCACGCGGGCCAAGAGCTCTTCCAATGCGAACGGCTTTGGCAGGTAATCATCCGCTCCGGCATCGAGGCCAGCCACGCGATCCGAGACGCCATCGCGCGCGGTCAGAACGAGGATTGGACGATCCCAACCCTCACTGCGCAGGGTGCGGCATACTTCTAGTCCATCCATGTTGGGCATCATGACGTCCAGAATCACCAATTCGGGATTCTCAGCGCGCACCGTCTCCACGGCTTCCAAGCCGTCGTTAGCGGTCAACACTTCGTAGCCGTTAAAGCGTAGGGAACGGCGTAGCGATTCGCGGACGGCTTGTTCATCATCCACCACAAGGATTTTCATAGTCCTAATTATTACTGATGGCAGTCAACTTCATGAAGTTAAGGGAAATATTTACCCCCATAGCCCCCCAAATACCGTTAAAACATGCTTATAGGAGGCTTCTAAAGCTAAAAATCCCCGCCCAGCCCTCTAAAGAGAGCGGACGGGGAGATTAAAGAGCGAGCTTAGAACTGCTCTACGTCAACCAGGCCCAGCTTGGCAGCCTTAACCAGGCGGCGCGGGATGCGGACGGTCTGGCCGTCGATGGTAACTTCCTGGAGGGCTACATTGTCAGCCTTCCACTGGGAACGGCGTGCGTGGGTGTTCGCACGGGACTTCTTAAACTTAGGAGTTGCCATTTTCTACTCTCCTCCTTACGCGTTCTTCTTCTTGCGGCGTGCCATGCCACCGAAGCGCTGGTTGAAGCGCTCGACGCGGCCGGCGGTATCCATAACGCGCTGTGCACCAGTCCAGAACGGGTGGGACTCAGCGGTAACGTCAACGACGATCAGTGGGTACTCGTTGCCGTCTTCCCACTCAACGGTGCGGTCGGAGGAAGCGGTGGACTTGGTCAAAAAGGAGTGACCGGTACCAGCATCACGGAAGACTACCGGGTGGTAATCCGGGTGAATATCTTTCTTCATATATATTCCCTCAGGGTTGGACTACGGGTCGGTTCCACACGCTTGGTGAGGATCGTGCCCGAGTTGGGACGTGCAAATTTCACTCTGTTAACCGCGCGCCGCGTGGCACGGGTCAACAACCTGAATTATCCTACAGTCAACTAACCCATATACGAAATCCCCAACCAGCGGCGACCACTCATTTCACTCACGTTTCTTGCATCACGCTTGGCAGCACCCCACAGGCAAACCCCACCCCAGCACGGCAAACGGCCTAGGCACCGCAGCGAGGCAGCGATTAGGTAATTCGCGCCCGAGGCTGTAAGATTTTCCCTTGCTGTTGTCAAAATATACGTTTTACGCCCCGTCTACTGGCGTTTGACGATGGCGCCGCACCCGCTCACACCTCACTTTTGAGCACTGCCACCCTCACACGGCAGTCGGCGCTTCATTGTCTATAGCCATGATGTGGGCGGCTAGGAGAAAGAAGACCCATGTCGGCTATTTGCCAGGTAACGGGCCGCAAGCCGGAATTCGGCAAGCAGGTCTCGCACTCGCACCGCCGCACTTCGCGCCGTTGGAACCCCAACGTGCAGCGTCGTCGCTACTACCTGCCCTCTGAGGGCCGTACCATCACCCTGAACGTTTCCACGAAGGGCATGAAGATCATCGACCGCGATGGCATCGAGTCCGTTGTGGCTAAGATTCGCGCACGTGGGGAGAAGATTTAAGTATGGCACGTAACGATATCCGCCCAATCATCAAGCTTAAGTCCACTGCGGGCACCGGTTACACCTACGTGACCCGTAAGAACAAGCGCAACAACCCGGATCGCATCACCTTGAAGAAGTTCGATCCCATTGCCCGCAAGCACGTCGAATTCCGCGAGGAGCGATAATCAATGGCTAAGAAGTCCAAGATCGCTAAGAACGAGCAGCGCAAGGAAATCGTCGCCCGCTATGCGGAGCGTCGCGCTGAGCTCAAGAAGATCATCAAGAACCCGAACACCCCGGATGAGGAGCGCTTGGAGGCTCAGTTCGAGCTGAACCGCCAGCCTCGTGACGCTTCCCCAGCCCGCGTACGTAACCGTGACGCTGCCGATGGCCGTCCACGCGGTTACCTCCGCAAGTTCGGCCTGTCCCGTGTCCGTATGCGCGGCATGGCTCACCGTGGTGAGCTGCCGGGCGTTCGTAAGTCCAGCTGGTAAAGGGGTAATTGCACAATGGCTAATAAGCGCAATAACCAAAAGAAGTTCCGTATGGAGCAGAGCCGTCGCCCAAAGAAGAACCCTTTGAAGGCTGAGGGCATCGAGAAGGTGGACTACAAGGACACCAAGACTCTGCGTCTGTTCATCTCGGATCGTCACAAGATCCGTTCCCGTCGCGTCACCGGTTTGACCCCGCAGCAGCAGCGTCAGGTTGCTACTGCAGTCAAGAACGCACGCGAAATGGCTCTCCTGCCGTTCACCACCCGCTAAACAGTAGCTGGGTATCAACAGCGCACTTTTGCCGCTGGCAAGTGTGACACGGTAAAAGAACCATAAGCTTTCGCCGCCTCCCTCCCCGAGGGCAGGCGGCGAAAGTCGTTTTAGCCCTCCTATCCCTTCTGCGCGGCCCACATGCTCAGATCACAGAACCGAAGTGTTAGATTGAAAACATTCGTGCACCCCGCAGCCGGCGGGGAAGCACCGGCCCCGCACTAGTGAAAGGCAGTGAGCAATGGCCCTGCACCAATCCCTACTCGATCTTTCCGAGCTCGCCCCGCACTGCCAGTCCCGCGCTACGGCCCGCGGACTGCTCGCAGAGGCCCAAGATATCCTGCGCAACGCGGTCGCCCACCAGGACAATGAGATTGAATTGGCCAACTGGTATTCCCGGCTGATTACGGATATTGTTCGCTCCCCGGGGGTCAACTCCCCAGTCCGTCTTAGCGGCGCGGCCGCCCGTGGCGACCAGCTGCCCTCCATGCCCGTGGTGTGGATGGGCGACGATGCCGATCTGCAAGAGGTCTTCGCCGATGTCGGTCTCCAAGCTCACGCAGCCACCGATTCCATCGCCGCGCGCGTCGACGCCGGCCTGCCCCTTGGAAACGGCGGGGAACAAGCACTGCTAGAAGAAGCCTTGGGCCAGCGCCCGCCTGCCCTAAAGATGGTCGATGGCCTGCCGGACCGCGATGCAGCGGTCGATATTAAGGCCACGCTGCTCTCCCCCATTGCAGCTATCGCACGCTGGGCGGCACCTGGACCGCGCCCGACCGTTGACCGCCTGGCGATTGGCGTGGAACGCGATCTGCTTACAGCCGCGGACGCAGAGTCTTTGGACCTAGCGTGGCGCACCGGTTATGCGTTAGAGTTGCGCCGTTGGTATGAGGGCGTTAGCGATCGTCCGGCCACGCTGCGCGATCTTCCGCCGCTGGATCGCACCGCTTATGGTTCGGCGTGCCGCATTGTCTCGGCTGCGTTTGAATCCATTTCCCGGCGGGCAGAAGAATATAAATAGTCTCTACGGTGCGGATTCGGAAGCTGCACCTCATCGGGCATAAGATTGTACAGTTGACTATTAAAAGCGATTTCCCTTTGTGAAAGGAGGCGTCCCACCGCATGGCAGGCAATGTCGGTAGGCCGCGTAAACACAGCCCGCGGCGCAGAGGCAATAGCGCCCGTGAGGAGATCTTGGACGCCTCCTCCGAGCTTTTCACTACCCAGGGTTTTGCTACCACGTCCACGCACCAGATTGCAGACGCGGTAGGCATCCGTCAGGCGTCGCTGTACTACCACTTCCCGTCCAAGACGGAGATTTTCCTGACGCTGCTCAATTCCACCATTGAGCCCTCCCTGGAATTGGCCGATGAATTGGCGGGCACCAAGGCCGACCCAGCTCAGCGCCTGTGGTCTTTGGTTGCCGCAGAATCGCGTCTGCTGCTTACCAGTGGCTGGAACGTGGGCCGCCTGTATCAGCTGCCGGTAGCTAATTCTTCGGAGTTCTCCGAGTATCACGAGTCGCGCGACCGCCTGCAGAATCATTTCCGCTCCACCGCCGCCGCCATTGTGGGCGAAGATGACCCCCGCGTGGAGCTTCCCTTCCACATCGCGCTGTCCGTTATTGAAATGCGCCCCAACAACGGCACCCCTCCGTTTGACGCTTCCCAGTCGGTTCCGGAGACTGCCGCCATGCTTGCCGACGCCGCCTTGGCCGTCCTTGACGCCTCCGTCCCCGACAATGCCGAAGAAACTACCTTGGAGCTGCTGAAGAACCGCAACGACTCCATCTCTGCGGCCGCCGCCGCAGCGGCCGACCGCAAGAAGAAGTCGCGCTAGCCCGTCCTTCCTCTCGTTAGCGCTGCCACGACTCCGTGAACTCGCCCGTGGCGGCCAATCCACCGCCCTCGCGCACGCTCACGCCACTCGGCGTCACCACGATGATCGACGGATCCGCATTGACGTAGTAGTTGTTGCCGTCTTGGGTAACGTCATCCGATTCAAACTGGCCGTCAAACATCGACGAGCGATAGAACTTGTAGCCACCTCCGGTCTCGCAAATGATGACCCTGCCGTCTGGCCCAGAACCAGCAAACAGGGCGCGTTCAAACCGGTTGCAACTTGCGTAATCGCCATCGAGCCAACCGTGCCCATTGAAATCAGAAATGTAGTTGCCTTCTCCAGTCTTCTGCCCACCGCCAGGGGAAGACGGAGCCTCCTGTTTTTCCGTCTGCGTGACCGTGACTACCAGCGGTTCCTCAGGGGATTCCTTGGTTACGGTCTCTTGCGCGGCCGTAGTTTCCTCGGCGGTCTCCTCTTCTTTGTCGGAGTTATTGACCGTGGTCATTCCACTGCCCTCACCTTTGAAGCTGGGAGCGGATTCATCCGTGGAGTTACTGCAACCGCTCAGCGCGAGGCTGGCGGCCACGAACGGGACGAAGCCTGCGGCAATAAGCGGGCGGAGGCTTAAGCGAGAAGTCATGAGTTTTCCTTTCTACTGACAGCCTTAACAGGCAGGGCTGGGCCACTGGGTTTCGGCCTGCGCTAGGGCTTCGGCCATGGAGGTAAGTACCTTTTGAGTGGAGGCGTACTGACCATCAGGGGAGGAGGCAATCAGTGCCACGGCGACGTCATGCCCGCCAAGCTGCACGATGCCCATCTGCCGCACATCGTAGCCGCCGGCGAGGCTCGGGCCCCAGCCACCCTTCATCAAGGCGCCCGGCAGGGTGCGCAGGCCGTAGGCTTGGGCGGGATCGGCGACACCCATGGCGTCGACAATCGGCTGGGCACCTTCAACGCAGCGCACCCCGGCCATGAACTTTGCTTGGTTTCCCACGCCCCACATGGTTTGGCCAAAAGCCGTAAATTCCGGCCGGGTGACCTGGGATTGGACTTGGGTGGCGGTATCGCCCGCCTCCGCGATGACGCTTTGTGTGGCCTGCGCGGCTGCGGTCCCCTCCCCTAAAGCTGCCCACGCGGCCTTGGCAGCCTCGTTATCGGAGTAGGTGATTGCAGAGGACACTAGCTGGCTATCGGCCGCACCCGTGCGATTCGCCGCGATCAGCACCGGCACCTTGGAGGTTGACCACGCGGCCTCGGGAGCGGTGCGCCCCGCTTCAACGGCGGTCGTGCCATCGGAGACGGCGATGCCCACATCGCCGTTTTCGGCCACGATGCGGTCAAGCACGGCTTGGACATCGCCGGAAGGGGCCGCGGCCGGTGGCTCCGTGGAGGAGGAAGGCGCAGACGAGGCAGCCGGTGGTGCGGACGTGGTCTCTTTTCCGTAGAGGGGATCTGCCGTGCCACGTGCTTCGGTGTTGACGAAAGTAGGGGAATTATTCGCCGCGTCCTCATCGCCGCAGGCGCTTAGGGTGAGCGCGCAGGCGATAAGGGCGGCTGCCGGGCCCCAGGCCCGGCGGATAGGGAATGTCATGGCATTGAGCTTAGGCTAGTGCGCGAAGTGGCGGGTACCGGTCAGGTACAAAGTAACGCCGGCTTCTTTCGCCGCCGCGATGACTTCTTCGTCGCGAATGGAGCCGCCGGGCTGGACAACGGCCTTAACGCCGGCGTCGAGAAGCACCTGCAAGCCATCGGCGAACGGGAAGAAGGCATCGGAAGCGGCGAAGGAGCCCTCGGTGCGGTTGGCACCATCGGCTAGGGTGTTGGCGCGCTCGACGGCCAGCTTGGCGGAGTCAACGCGGTTGACCTGGCCCATGCCCACGCCCACGGTGGCATTGTCCTTGGCCAGCAAGATGGCATTGGACTTCACCGCGCGCACGGCGCGCCAGGCGAACTCGAGCTCAGCCAAGTCGGTCTCGTTGAGGGCCTCGCCCGCGGCCAGGGTCCAGTTAGCCGGGTTATCGCCCTCGGCCTGGTAGGTATCTGGCTCTTGGGTGAGCACGCCGCCAGAGATGTACTTGCGCTCCTCGTGCTGGTCTTCGTGCTCTGCCTGTAGCACGCGCAGATTCTTCTTGGCCTTGAGGACTTCGATGGCGCCGTCCTCATAGGAAGGAGCAACGATGACCTCGGTGAAGATCTCCTTGACCTGCTCGGCCATCTCTACGGTGACCTCGCGGTTGACGGCAATCACGCCACCGAAGGCGGACATTGGGTCGCACGCGTGCGCCGCGCGGTGGGCAGCGGCGATGGACTCTTCGGACACGGCAATGCCGCATGGGTTGGTGTGCTTGATAATCGCAACGCAGGGGCGCTCGTGGTCCCACGCGGCGCGCCAAGCGGCATCCGCATCCTGGTAGTTGTTGTAGCTCATCTCCTTGCCATTGAACTGAGTGGCATTGGCAAGGCCCTTGGAACCGATGCGGGTAACGGTGGCCGCCTGGTGAGAGTTCTCGCCGTAGCGCAGCGGGGTGGTTTGCCCCTCCTCGCTGAGCTGGTCCACGAACCAGGCGGAGACGGCCGCATCATAATCCGCGGTGTGCAGGAAAGCATCGCGGGCAAGGCCACGGCGCTGCTCCAGGGTAAAGCCACCGTTGGTGACGGCTTCCACGGCTTCACCGTAGCGGGAAGGGTCTACCACAACGGCAACAGACGGGTGGTTCTTGGCGGCTGCGCGCACCATGGATGGGCCGCCGATATCAATCTGTTCTACACAGCCATCAAAGTCCGCGCCCGAAGCCACGGTCTCGCGGAAGGGATACAGGTTGACCACGACGAGCTGGAAAGGCTCTACCTCGAGATCGGAGAGCTGGTTGAGGTGATCTTCCTTGCGGGTATCGGCCAAAATGCCGGCGTGCACGCGCGGGTGCAGCGTCTTGACGCGGCCTTCCAAGCACTCCGGGAAGCCGGTGAGCTTTTCTACCGGAGTGACCTCGATGCCTAGGTCCGCGATCTTCTTCGCGGTGGAGCCGGTGGAGACGATTTCTACGCCTGCCTTATCGAGGGCGCGGGCTAGATCCTCCAGCCCGGTCTTGTCGTACACGCTGATAAGGGCGCGCTTTACCTGCTTGCGGTCTTCGCTCATGAGGAGGATTAAGCCTTTCGAAAAGTCTTAGTCTGCGAGTTGAATAGTTAGTTTCTCGTCGTGGACGTTAGCTGCACGCAGCACCTCCACGATGAGGTCGCGCTCTACTTGTTTAATGCGCTCGTGGAGGGTGGACTCGTCATCGTCCGCATTGATGGCAACGGGGCGCTGCGCGATGATGGAGCCGGTATCCACGCCCGCGTCCACAAAGTGGACGGTAGAGCCAGTGATCTTCACGCCGTAATCTAGGGCGTCGCGCACCGCGTGCGCTCCCTTGAAGGCAGGCAGTAGCGCCGGGTGGGTATTGATGGTGCGGCCTTCGAAGCGGTCCAGGAATTCCTGGCCCAGGATCTTCATAAAGCCCGCAGAAACAACAACGTCTGGCTGCGCAGCATCTACTGCGTCAACCAGACGTTGATTCCATTCGGCGCGATCCGCACCCAGCGCCACGACCTCGGTATCAATCCCGTGGTCCTGTGCGCGCGAAATACCGTGGCATTCCTTATCCGCCACCACCTTCACTACCTGGTAGTGCCCGGCTTGGGCATCCATGATCGCTTGCAGCAGGGAACCCGTTCCAGAAACGAGCACCACCACTCGGAGGCGTTCAGGGTCAGCGGTATAGCGCGGAGGCATCGGTGAAGTCACGCGCTATAGCCTAGCCCTTCTCCCCCTCCTCGGGGGAATCTTCGCTCGAGGAGTCCTGCTCACTCTCCCCCATTTGGTCCTTGAGCTGTTGGCTCAGCGGCTTGGCGACGCCCCTTTCATCGCCCTCCTTAGCCTCCTCCGGCCGCTCCGCCGCTTCTTCGGCTGGAGTGCCCTCTTCTTTCTGCTCTTCTTCCGGTTCCTCCGCGGCCGCGTCAGGTGCAGTATTTTCGGGCTCGTCCTCGACTACCTCGGCGTCAACGATTTCCGGATCCGTGATGGGCTCTCGCTCCGGTTCGGTGGGAGCCTCGTCGGCAGTGGCAGCGGGTTCGTCGGCGTATTCATCGGTGGGGGCCGCACCAGGTGCTGTGCGGGCCGCACGCCAGGCCACGAAGGCGAAGCCAGCGGCAACGGCGCAGCCAACGACGGCCATCCACAGGGAGGTGAGGCCTGCGGCAGTCCACAGCTGCGGGCCGGTCGAACCGTAGTAGCCGAGGTCACCGCTGACAAGGTAGCAGGCAACCAGCATGATTACTGCGGAGGCCACCGTAGCTACTAGTACGTCCTGAAAGCTCGGACGCTTCTTGTACAACGAGTAGATTGCGGCGCCGAGGGGAACGATCAATAGCGCCACCGCCCAGCTGGGCGCGGATGCTGGAATGCCACCGGTAATGGGCAGCGGCGGCAGCGGCACGAGGTGGGCGCTAAAGAGGCTCACCGATCCTTCGCCTACGGAAAACTCCGAGCCCACCAATACCGCCGCGGTGCTCACGATGGCATTGGGAATATAAAGCACGCTCAGCAACACGAGTCCGGCAATGCCTAAGCCGGAGATCGTAGGATAGTCATTCATCATCTCGCCCTGGCGGGAGATGTTGACCAGGAATACCACCGCAAAGACTGCGGCTGCGCCAATGGCAAGGTAGGCGAGGTAGCGAAGGGCGATCTGAGTGGCGTCGACAAGCGGGCGCGGCACTCCATAACGCTTGGCCAACGCCCGCCACAAGCGCCACCCCATACCGGCCGCCATGGCGGCCAGGTGCAGAACAATAACGCGCAGCAACGCCTGCGCCAGATTAGGCGGGGAAACGTCATAGACCTTGCCCGCATCCCACAGCATCAGCCAGGCGATGATGGTAAATACCACCGGCACGCCAAGCACGCAGGCCAAAAGAGTAAGCAAGTCCTTGACGCTAACCTTGTGTTTTACCGCGCTGCGCACCCGAACCGCCACCACCGCGGCAAGGATGAGCGCTGGCAAGGCCGGCAAGAAGGAAATATGCACATCAGCCGCAGAGACCGGGGCGAGGTTAAAGACCATCCAGGCCTCCGCCACGATGGTGTACCACCACGCCATGGGAGAGCCGGTGAGCATGAGACCGCCAAGCGCGATGGCCATAATGATAAGGACAATAACCACGTTGGGCACTGCCGCCGTAATGAGCATGCGGCGAATGCGCCCGGCTTTGGTCAACGGCGCGGGAGTACGGCGTGCCTTGGCCTTGGAGCCGGCCTTGCGAGCGACGCGCTGCGCCGATCCAGAGGACTGGCGTGACCCACTGGGATGAGGCGCGCGTGGGGTGCGCTGCGCGCGCACCGTACGGCCCCGCGCCTGGCTACGCGGGCGGGGCGTTGACCGAGATTGGGGGCTGGTGTTTTTGTTCATCGGCGTCCACTTTGCCACCTTCCGGAAGTGAAATCGGGGTGGCGCGACGAGACGCTCGCAAAATCACCGGCGGCAACCCCTGTACCTGGGCTATACAAATATATAAGGAGTATAAAATCTACCCTGGTTTCACACCCTTAACTCTGGCGGTAATACTATTGAAGGCAAAGGCCGCTAGTTTTGCGTGACGCACGCGGAGCTCGCGTGGGATCTTTATCGCACTAACATTATTCTGAGTGCCATATGTTGCCTGCTCGTGGACAATTTCCCCGAGAGGGGCCTGAAAGTTTCTTAATTTGGGTTGCTGTTATCTTTTCGAGACGCTACTGTTACATCTCGTTGGTAACAAGAAGGTCACAATCTCGTAACTAACTCGGTGGGGATGTAACACCCGTTCTGCGCAGATTGTGAAAATGACGAAAGAAGACCTAATGCGAAGCAAAGTTCAGCGTGGCGCCGGCCGCCATCGCAAGATTGTCACCTCGCAGACCGCGAAGGGCCGCATTGCCGTAATGACGGTTGCGGCAGGTGCAGTTTCCACGGCCGGCGTTGGTGGCGCAGCCGCCGCAAACATTCAGTCCGATGACGCGGCCACCACCAAGACGCAGTCCGTTGACTTCGAGCTCGCCTCTGACTCCACCCAAGTTGAGGATGCTGCTGCGGCTCCGGTTGATACCACCCCACAGATCCTCAACGTGGCTGAGGCTAAGCCAGTTACTGATCTGACCGATCAACTCAACAAGGCCATTCAGGCCTCTGAAGAGCGCGCCGCTGCCGACGAGGCTGCTCGCGCTCCGTCCGTAGCTCGCCCGGCCGAGGGTGCATTCACATCTCCATTCGCTATGCGCTGGGGCACCTTCCACAAGGGCGTCGACATCGCCAACTCTCCCGGCACCCCAATCCTTGCCGTCATGGATGGTACGGTCATCGACTCCGGTCCAGCTTCCGGCTTTGGCCAGTGGATCCGCATCATGCACGACGACGGCACCATGACCGTCTACGGCCACATGCAGACCCTTGACGTGGCCGTTGGCGAGCACGTGCATGCCGGCCAGAAGATCGCCGGCATGGGCTCGATGGGCTTTTCCACCGGCTCCCACCTCCACTTCGAAGTTCACCCGAACGGTGGCGAGGCAATCGATCCACAGCCTTGGCTGGCTGAGCGAGGTATCGACCTCTAAGACCCCCAGCCAACACCTTCTTGTTAAGCGCCGCAGTGGCTTTCCTGCGGCGCTTTTTCATGTCCACAATTGCCCTAAAGACACCAGCGCCGGCTCCCGACCACCGAGGCTGCAGCCAACCTTCCCCAAGACGACTCAAATGCCTCCCAGCCTTCCCATTGCGCCTCCAACAAAAGGCAAGCCCCGTCAAGACAAGCGCTCCACCACCGAGCCCTAGACACAAATTGCGCCGCACAGCCAAGTCCAGTACGCAGCCTTGTCGCAGGTAAATACACATTTACGCTAATCACTGGGCTTGAACGCAACACGCTACTTCCAGAGCGGCACACCCACCCCCAAGGTCCACCCCCAGACCCTAAACCAATACTTTACAGACGCCACTCCAACCACATTGGTAACACGCGCAACAAGCTGGCATGTTCGAATAATTTCGAATTATTTCCGCCTCTACCAGCGTTTTTTAAGATTGCGCGGGCCGTTCGGGCGGGCTAACTTTTAACTCGTTGCCACGAGCGATTTCGAACGCAAGCATTTCAGCTTTCGGCGTGTCGCGGTTGGCAGTTGCAAGACGCCTCCCTCTCTAGGGCACAAGCGTCCCGAGACCATGCACAGCCATGAAAAGGACTTAAGATATGAAGCGCATGAACCGCGCACGCAAGAACGTGACGCTGAGCATCGTTACGCTCGGCACCGTACTTGCTACCGGCACCACCGCTTTTGCTGCAGAGCCAGTGGCTAGCGTGGACGTATCAGACGGCTCCTCCGAGCCCACCGCTACCAATGTAGATAACGCCGGAGTGGTCGACGCCCTCGTTGGCTTGGCGACTACTACCGTAGGGGTTCTCAACGGCGACGCTACCCCGCAGGTAGATGGAAACGAATCCGGCGGAGTAAATATCGTCTTGGATCCTGGTTCTGTACCGGGATTGAAGGAAGCATTCGCTCCACAGGGAAATCACTCCGGACTCACCACGAAGCGCGGCAAGGACTCCGCGGGCAATACCGTGGTCTTTCCTACCTCCGGCACGCTTACTTCTGGCTTCGGCCAGCGCTGGGGCACAATGCACAACGGCATCGACGTAGCTAACCCGGTGGGCACCCCGATTCTGGCGGTCATGGACGGCACCGTCATCAACTCCGGTCCAGCGCAGGGCTTTGGCAACTGGATCCGCATCCAGCACGATGACGGCACCATCTCCGTCTACGGTCACATGCCGGCAGACCTACTCAAGGTAAATGTGGGCGAGCGCGTGACCGCGGGTCAGGAAATCGCCGGCATTGGCAACGAGGGCCACTCCACTGGCCCGCACCTCCACTTTGAGATTCACCCAGGTGGAGGAGCACCCGTTGACCCAGTCTCCTGGTTCAACGAGCGCGGCATTACGGTCTAGAGCTTTTCCATCGGCACCCCGCCGATGAGCATCAGCCGGACCTTACCGGAAGAACCAAAGTCCACGGTGACCGTGGCACGCTTACCGGAGCCGGACGTCTCAATGACAGTTCCGAGCCCGTACTTAGCGTGATTGACGCGGTCACCCACGGCAAGGTTGAGGTTATTGTTCTTAGGCATTGAGGTCGCCGCTGGCTTGCTAGTGCGTCGCGATGGGGAAGACGCAGCGCGCTGGCCACCGCGGGACCCGCCTCTGCCCCACCCAGACCAGTCGCGGCCGTAGGAACGACCATATTGGTAATCGTCCTCGCCCCACGCGCCGGTCAGGGAACTATCGGAGTCTTCGCGCCGCCAGTTGATGAGGTCTTCTGGGACCTCGCCGAGGAAGCGGCTGGCGGGATTAGTCACCGGATTGCCCCACGCCGAGCGCAAAATGGCGCGGGTAAGATACAACTGCTCGCGAGCGCGGGTAATGCCCACATAGGCGAGGCGGCGCTCCTCGCTCAGCTCCTTCGGGTCACCCAGTGAGCGCATATGCGGGAATTGGCCATCCTCCCAGCCGGTCAAAAAGACTACGGGGAACTCAAGACCCTTGGCGGTGTGCAGAGTCATCATGGTGACCACACCAGTCTCGGAATCTGGGATCTGGTCAGCATCGGCCACCAGCGACACCTTTTCCAAGAATGCCTGCAGCGAACCGGGCGCAGCTTCGCCCTCCTCTACTAGCTCGGAGGGGTCCACTGCATCCGCACCGGATGCGGCAAGCTGGTTGGCCGCCTCCGAGGTGAATTCGCGCGCCACCGATACCAACTCGTTGAGGTTATCTAGGCGCGCACCGTCCTGCGGATCATTCGAATTTTCCAATTCCGCCTTGTATCCCGTGGCATCCAAAATGGCGGAAAGCAGCTCGCCCAAATCCGGTTGGTCGGTAACCTCATCGCGCATGGACGGGATCTGATTGCGGATACCCTCCATCATGTCGTTGAATTTGCCCACCGCATTGATGGCCCGGGTGCCAAGGCCAGGGACGTCGCCCTGGGGGACATCGGCAAGCGCCTTGCCAAAGCTAATGCCGTGGTTTTCCGCATGGAGGGCGATATGCCCCTGCGCCTTGTCACCAATGGCACGCTTGGGCACGTTGATGATGCGGCGCAGACTTACCGTATCGTCCGGGTTATCCAAGATGCGCAGGTAGGCCACCATGTCGCGGATTTCGCGCCGCTCATAAAAGCGCGTGCCACCCACCACCTTGTACGGAATTCCGGAGCGAATGAAGATATCTTCCAGCGCACGGGAGGCGTTATTGGTGCGGTACATGACCGCGATATCGGAATAGCTGCGGCCCTTATCCGCCAAGGAGTCGATTTCAGAGGCGATGAACCGCGCCTCATCGTGCTCATTATCGGCAACATAGCCTACGATCTGCTCGCCCTCACCGTGGGCGGTCCACAGGTTCTTCTCGCGGCGATTCTCATTCTTGGCGATCACGGCATTGGCCGCGTTGAGAATGGTCTGCGTAGAGCGATAATTTTGTTCCAGCAAGATCGTGTGCGCCTGGGGGTAGTCGCGCTCGAATTCCTGAATATTACGGATGGTGGCCCCGCGGAAGGCATAAATGGACTGATCGGAATCGCCCACTACGCACAACTCGGGAGCATCGGGTCCGAGCTCTCCCCTGCCCACGAGCGCGGCAACTAGGGCGTATTGGGCGTGGTTGGTGTCCTGGTACTCGTCAATTAGCACGTGCTTGAAGCGCCGGCGATAGAACTCCACCACCTGCTGGTGCTGGGTGAAAATCCGCACCACCTCACCGATGAGATCATCAAAGTCCACGGCATTGGCCGCGCGCAGGCGGCGCTGGTATTCGGCATAGACCTGGGCCACGGTGGTTTCAAATGGATTCTTGGTCTGCTGCGCCTTTTCCAGTGCGGATTCGGGACCGATGAGCTCATTTTTGTGATTAGAAATCTGATTGGCCAGGACCCGCGGGGTGTACTTCTTTAGATCCAGCTGCATGTCCTTAGCAATCATGGACAAAAGCCGGCGGGCATCATCGCCATCATAAATGGTGAAGTTGGTATTAAGCCCTGGCACCAGCTGCGCATTTTGGCGCAAGATACGCACACAGATGGAGTGGAAGGTAGACACCCACATGCGCTCTGCCACGGGGCCGACCAGCCCGCCCACGCGCTCCTTCATTTCCGCGGCGGCCTTATTAGTAAAGGTAATGGCGAGGATCTCCCACGGATTTACCCCGCGATGGCGCATGAGATAGGCAATGCGGCGGGTAAGCACGGCGGTCTTGCCGGAACCAGCGCCGGCCACGATGAGCAGCGGGCTGCCCGTGTGGGTAACGGCCTCAAGCTGCTGTGGGTTGAGGCCCTCGGTCAAGGCATCGGGGGATTCGGATTCCGGGCTCGCTGCGCGCGGTGTGCCGAAGCCGCCAAAGGGGATTGGTGTGGGTGCGCCGCCGGTGGACGGGGAAGGGCTAAAAGGAGAGTTTTCGTTCATAGTGCCTTCCAACCTACTAGCCCCACCGGACACGCCCCGTATCTGCCGTGCGAGCTGCTATTTCCTTTTGCGCGGGCGGGTGGCACAATATGGTCTTATGACCGCAGAAGATAACAAGGACATCGTCGATAACGGCCTGGACATCCGCACGCCTTCGGGTACGGATGATCCCCTATCTGATGCGGAGATCCAGCAGTATCGCGAAGAAATCAACCGCATGGACCGCATCATCTTGGATGCTGCCAAGCGCCGCACGGAAGTCTCTCAGGCCATTGGCCGCACCCGCATGAGCTCTGGCGGCACCCGCCTGGTCCACACCCGCGAGATCGCCATTTTGAATCAGTTCCGCGATGAACTTGGGGAAGAAGGCCCCACCATCGCTTCGGCGCTGCTACGGATGGGCCGCGGCCGGCTGGGTTAATCGAATAATTACGACCCAGCCGATACTATGCAGTACCCTGAATTAGCATGAATGCAGTTCTCGTCGCCGTCATAGTCATGCTCGTGCTCGCCCTCCTGCGCGTGCATGTAGTGGTAGCACTCTTCCTAGGAGCTATCGTCGGCGGGCTCCTGTCGGGCATGGGCCTCGATGCCACCATGGTCGCCTTCCAAGACGGCTTGGGCGGCGGCGCCAAGATTGCCCTAAGCTATGCCCTCTTGGGCGCTTTTGCGATGGGCGTGGCCTCCGCTGGGCTGCCACAGGTCCTGGCTAATTTCCTCATCCGCAAGCTCGGCGGCAGCGGCGAAGCAGACCCCAAAGCCGCCCTGGCCACCAAGTGGATGCTCATCCTCGGGCTCATCGCCATGTCCGTGATGAGCCAGAACCTCATCCCGGTCCACATCGCCTTCATTCCGCTCATCATCCCGCCGCTACTTACAGTGATGAATAAGCTGCGCCTGGACCGCCGGCTAATTACTACCTGCCTGACCTTCGGCCTTATCACCACCTACATGTTCATTCCGGTGGGCTTTGGCTCCATCTACTTAAATGACATCCTGCTCTTTAATATCCAGCAGGCGGGGCTTGATACCTCCGATATCAATATCATGCAGGTTATGGGCGTGCCGGCGCTCGGCATGCTCGCCGGCCTACTCATCGCCATCTTCATTAGCTACCGCAAACCGCGCGACTATGAAAACCTGCCCATCGCGGCTGAGGAGCACCAAGAGGCCCCCTCTGCTTATAAGGTGTGGGTTTCCGTCGTGGCCATCATTGCCACCTTTGCGGTGCAGATTGTCATGCAGGCGCTCGACTTCGAATCCGATGGCCTCATGGTCGGCGCGCTGACCGGCTTAGGAATTTTGCTGCTTACCGGCGCGGTGGATTGGAAGCACGCGGACGATGTCTTTACCAATGGCATGAAGATGATGGCGCTCATCGGCTTCATCATGATAACCGCCCAGGGGTTCGCCTCGGTCATGACGGCGACCAATGAGGTCGGCCCGCTGGTGGATGCCACCGCCAACCTCTTTGGCACCAATAAGGTCCTTTCCGCCGGCGCGATGCTGGTGGTGGGCTTAGTGGTCACCATGGGCATCGGCTCTTCCTTTTCCACCTTGCCCATCATCTCCGTTATCTATGTGCCGCTGTGCATGTCGTTGGGCTTTAGCCCCGCGGCCACCGTGGCGCTTATTGGCACCGCAGGCGCGCTTGGCGACGCCGGCTCTCCCGCCTCCGATTCCACCCTCGGCCCTACCGCGGGCTTGGGCGCGGATGGCCAGCACGACCACATCCGCGACTCGGTCATTCCCACCTTCATCCACTTCAATATTCCGCTGCTTATTGCCGGCTGGGCAGGCGCTCTCATCCTCTAAGACGGCCCGACGCGGTAGTGCTTTCTGGACTACGGTGGGAGGGGTAAATGTTGCCAATGCGCTAGTTGCCAGAAAGGCCAACCATCATGGATATCACCGCATCTGCCCAGTGGAGCGAGCTCGCGAAAGTATATGAGGATAAAAAGGACCTCAACCTCCGCGAGCTTTTCGCCGCCGATGCAGACCGCGCCCGCAACTTCACTTTCGACGCCGCCGGCCTGCACGTCGATCTATCGAAGAATCTGATCGACGGGGACGTCGTCAAGCAGCTGGTGGAAGTAGCCAAGGCCGCCGACCTTGAGGCCCGCCGCGATGCCATGTTCGCCGGCGAGCACATCAATAACACCGAGGATCGCGCCGTGCTGCACACCGCATTGCGCATCCCGGCCGAAGATGACTTGAGCGTTGACGGCCAGGACGTCGCCGCCGATGTCCACGAGGTCTTAGGCCGCATGCGCGATTTCGCCACCGCGCTGCGCTCCGGCTCGTGGCTCGGGCATACCGGCCACACCATCAAAAAGGTAGTCAATATCGGCATCGGTGGCTCCGACCTCGGACCAGCGATGGCGGCCAAGGCACTGCGCTCCTATGAGGTCGCCGGCATCTCCGCCGAATTCGTCTCCAACGTTGACCCGGCCGATATGGCCGCCACACTCGATGGCCTGGATGCAGAATCTACCCTATTCATCATCGCGTCCAAGACGTTTACCACCCAGGAGACGCTAACCAATGCGCACGCCGCGCGCCGCTGGCTCATCGAGCAATTCGATGGTGACGAATCCGCCGTAGCCAAGCACTTCGTCGCCGTGTCCACCAATGCGGAGAAGGTAGCCGAGTTCGGCATCGATACCGAGAACATGTTCCCGTTCTGGAATTGGGTCGGCGGCCGCTACTCCGTGGATTGCGCCATCGGCCTGTCCCTCATGTGCACCATTGGCCCGATGGACTTTATGCGCTTCCTCGAGGGTTTCCACGCCATGGACGAGCACTTCCGCACCACCCCACTGGAAGAAAACGTCCCCGCGCTCATGGGTCTCTTGGGGGTCTGGTACACCAACTTCTTCGGCGCCCAGACCCACGCCGTGCTCCCCTACTCCCAGGACCTCGGCCGCTTCCCGGCCTACCTGCAGCAGCTGACCATGGAATCCAATGGCAAGTCCGTGCGCCGCGACGGCACCGCGGTTACCGCCCCATCCACCGGGGAAATCTACTGGGGCGAGCCGGGCACCAATGGCCAGCACGCCTTCTTCCAACTCATGCACCAAGGAACCCGCCTCATCCCGGCGGACTTCATCGGGTTTGCCCGCCCGAAGCAGGACTTCCCCACCGCCGATGGCTCTGGTTCCATGCATGACCTGCTCATGGGCAACTTCTTTGCCCAGACCAAGGTGCTGGCCTTTGGCAAGACCGCAGAAGAAATCGCGGCCGAGGGCGTAGACGAGGCCGTCGTGCCGCACAAGGTCATGCCGGGCAACCGCCCGACCACCACCATCCTGGCCGAGGAACTCACCCCGCAGACCCTCGGCGCGCTCATCGCGCTCTACGAGCACATCGTGTTCACCCAGGGCGTTATCTGGGATATCAACTCCTTCGACCAGTGGGGCGTGGAGCTGGGCAAGCAGCAGGCTAATGACCTGGCGCCGGCCGTCTCCGGCGCTGAGGCCGCCAACTCCGGCGACCAGTCCACCGATGAGCTCATCGGTTGGTACCGCTCCAACCGCTAAAGGCACACTTTGAGCCGCGTTATCCCCTCTCACCTACTCGGCGAGGCGGATAACGCGGCTGCTTTATGGCCTCGCTTGCCCCACGGCGATGTAAAACAAGCACGTTCTGCCCCAAATCAAAGGAACATTAGGCAGAACGTGCTTGTTTTGTCAGCGGAATGCGGTTTAGAGCTTGACCATCGGCTCCCAGCCGAATGGGATGTGATCAGAGTCCACAATCTTGCGGCCGAACGGGAAGCAGGTCACCGGGATCATCTTCAGGTTGGCCAGCGCGGCTGGGATGCCCACGATGGTCACTACCTGTGCCGCCGCGGTGGTGACGTGGCCAATGGCCAGCCACAGGCCGGCGACCACGAACCAGACGACGTTGGAAAAGGTGGACATGGAGCCGCTGCCCTTTACCGGCTGCACCACCGAGCGGCCAAATGGCCACAGGGCGAAATTAGCCATGCGGAACGATGCGACGCCCGCGGGGATGGTGACGATGAAGATGCAGGCGATGATGCCAAAGATGAAGTAGGCCAAGGCTAGGAGGAACCCGCCGGTGATGAACCAAATGATGTTAAGAAAGGTACGCATGTCCCCCACACTAGCGCGGTCGTCTTACTGCGCGGGGTGAAAAGGCTGGCAATGCGGGCACCACCAGATGATGCGCTCGAGTTCACCTTCATCACCTCCGCGGTCCACCCCGCCGAGCGCGCCCTTGGTGATGAACGTGCCGCAGCGACGACAGCGCTTGCGATTGCGGCCGAAGACATAGGTGGTCTCCCCGGCGCGGCGCACCCCCGTGGTTACGCGCACCGGGGAGGCGCGGTTGCCCCACATGATGCGCCGAGAGATATCGAGGATGCGGTCGGTATCTACCTCGGCCACCGGTGTGGCCGGGTGCACGCCGGCCAAGAAACACGCCTCGGCGCGGTATTCATTGCCGATCCCCGCTACGACTTTTTGGTCTAGCAGCGCCGCTCCGATGGCTCGCTGCGGCTGGGAGTTAAGCCGGCGCAGGGCCTCCTCGCGGTCCCAGTCGGGGTCGAGAATATCCGGGCCGAGGTGAGCGATGCGCTGGTGGTAGTGGTCAGCGGGATAGATGTCCACAAAGCCCAACTGGTGGCCAACGACCTCGATATCGCGCGGGGAGTTGGCCAGCTGCAGCACGATGCGGGCGGTATGCCCAGGCTTGCGCCAGCGATCGCCTGCGTAGTGGATGGCCCAAGTGCCGTCCATCTTGAGGTGGGTGTGCACGATGGTCTGGTCGAATTGCATGAAGAGGTGCTTGCCATAGGGCCAGACGCGCTCGCACACCATGCCGTCGAGGTGAACGGTGGCATAGCGTGGCACGCGCACAGAGCAACCGGTCACCTCGCGGCCGGCCATGAACTGCAGTCGGTTGGATAGCTGCAGGACGGAATCGCCTTCGGGCATAACACCTCCTAGGTGGCTTTAGCGGCGGTACCCGCCGCGCGGGCGGAAGCTTCCATTATTGCGCGGAGCGGGCGGCGGATCATCAAAGCTGAGCTCTTCGATGGCCTCGGAGGCCCGGCGTCCTGCGCGCGGGGTGCGCGGAGCGGCGGCGCGGGCGGAGATGCGCACGCCCTTAGGCGTAATCCCGGCGCCGGCGTCGCGCAGGTGGGCCGCCGCATCGGTTTTATGGATGGGGCTGCCATTGCACTTTTCGACGACCAACGGGGACAGCGCTCCCCTCGCCACCATGTCCGTGAGCGCGGAAACCAAGCGGGGATATACCTCGGCGGGGTCGATGCCATCGGGCAGCGATTCGATAAAGGTGGTGAGGGTTTTGCCGCCGCGGGTGAGGTGGGCGATGGGTAGGCCGTCGATAAGCACTACCAGCGCACCGGCCGAACGGGTGGGCCCGCCGGTGGCTTTGCCGTCGGCGTCGTCGCGCTGCGGCCACGGCAGGGCCGCACCGTAGGGATTGGCCGGGTCGCAGGCGGCGAGGACAAAGGTCTCGGGCTCGGTGGTACCAGACGGCCAACCGGTAACATCCGGGGAATCGGCCAAGCCGCGCAGGCGGTCGATGATGGCGGGGGTCGAGAATTGCGCAGCGCCGAGCCCATCGATGACGTAGCCGCGCATGGCCTTGCCGGATTCCTCAAAACCGGAGAGCACCTTATAGGCCAGCGCGAAACCGCCGAGCACATCCTCGGCCACGACGGAGCCGCGGGTGAGCACGCCGTAGCGGTCGAGCCAGGCCTCGCCGTGGGCGACGGACCGGGAGGTGGCATCGGTAGAGGCTGGTACCGCGAGCGACCACCGGCCCATGACATCGGGCGGGGTCCCCGCGCCCGCGGCATTCTGCGCCTGGGCGAAGGAGGTACGACCCATGCGCAGGCGGGAGCGAGTGGGCCGCCGCTTCGAGCGATGCGCGGTGCGGCCCGAGCGGGAACCGCCGGAAGACAGTCGGGTGCGAATAGGCGCGAAAGAATCGGGACTCACCAGGCCCATCTCTACTAACCCCCAGAGGGCCTCGCGGGTCTCCTCGGTGGTCCCGGGGGCCTCGGCGGCAATATCGGCAAAGAGGAAGCCACCGCCGCGGCCGAGGACATCGAGGATGGAGCGCTGCACCATGCTGACGCCCTCAGCATCCGTTTCCGGAGCGAGTTGAGCAGCATAGTCTGAGGGCAACAGCATGATCCAGGGGTCGGCCGCGCCGGCCTTGCCAGCACCCACAATGAGCACCTCGCCATTGGAAGTGAGCTCATCGAGCATGGTGGGTGAATAATCGCCCACCCGGGCGGGCAGGATGAGCGATTCCCACGCAGAGGCAGGCAGGCGCACCCCGGCGAGCTGCTCGATGACGGAAAAGACGCCATCGGCACCGCGCAGGGCCGGGCGCTTTCCGGCCGGTGCGATGCTATGCCACTCCGGCAAGAAACGGGCGAAGGTAGCGCCCGAGACCGGCTCGGTAGCAGCCCGCGCGGCGGCGAGCGAGCGCGAGCGAATGGTCTTCAGCACCGCGGCGGCGCAGTACTCCTGCTCCTCCACTCCCTGCCGGTAACGGCCTTCCACTACCCCATCGAGCGCACCGAGGACGGTGTGCGCGGCGGAGACGGATATGTCGAAGGCCGCGGTGAGATCGCGCAGCACAAACGGACCACGGGTGCGCGCCCAGCGCGAGACCAGCTGCGGCAAGGCATCGGAAATAGTGGCCACTTGGGCAGGGATGCCGGGAGGAATGGGGATACCCAGGGCGTCGCGAAGCAGGGGCGCATCCTGCGCTTGCGCTAGGTGCTCGCGCCCGCCAATGCGCACGCGCATAATCCGAGTGCCCAGCTGGTCCAGGGCGGATAGCGGCACGTCGGTGTGCTCGCCCAGCTCGTCGACGGGAATCGGCCCGAGCACGCGAAGCAGGTCCGCAACCTCCTCGGTGGTGCGGGCCCGACGCGAGGGATCGGTGCGCTGCAACTGGGCATGGACCTCGGCGATGATCTCTGGATCGAGCAACTCGCGCAGCTCCACCGTACCGAGGAGCTTGGCTAGAAGCGCTGGATCGAGGGCCAAGGCGGCCGCGCGCTTTTCCGCCAACGGGGAATCGCCCTCGTACATGAATGCGCCGGTGTAGTTAAACAGCAGCGAGGAGGCAAAGGGCGAAGGCTGCTCGGTGGTGACCTCCGCGATGCGGATGCGGCGGTGCCCCAGCTCCCGCATGACTTCCGTAAGAGCTGGGACATCGTAGACGTCCTGCACACACTCGCGCACCGTCTCCAAGATGATGGGAAAGGACGGGTACTTGCGGGCGACGTCCAAAAGCTGCTCGGCACGCTGGCGCTGCTGCCACAGCGGCGCGCGCTTGCCGGGATTGCGCCTGGGCAAAAGCAGCGCGCGGGCCGCGCACTCGCGGAAGCGGGAGGCAAAGAGCGCAGAATTGCCCACTTGCTCGGCCACGATATCGGCAATCTCATCCGCGTCGAAGGCAAAAATGGCTCCATCGGGCTCGGATTCTGCTTCCGGCAGGCGCAGCACGATGCCGTCATCACCGGCCACGGCCTGCGGATCCATGCCGGTGCGCTCGCCTACCCTGGCCCCCACCGCTAACGCCCACGCGGAGTTGACCGGCCGGCCAAACGGGGTATGCAGCACCACACGCCAATCGCCTAGCTCATCGCGGAAGCGCTCAAGCACCAAAGTCTTTTCATCCGGGATGACACCGGTGGCTTCATTCTGCTCCTGCAAATAGGCCACGATATTGGAGCGCGCATTATCATCGGCATCTGCAATGATATCCGGCGACGAAAATACCTCGCGGCGGTACTCGCCCAACGCCTTGCCCAGCTCATAGGGGCGGCCCGCGCCATCGCCATTCCAAAACGGCAGGCGCCCGGTATGCCCCGGTGCGGGCGTGACCAACACCTGGTCGCGAGTGATGTCCTCGATGCGCCAACTGGTAGCGCCCAAGGTAAACACATCGCCCACCCGGGACTCGTAGACCATCTCCTCATCCAGCTCGCCCACCCGGCGCGGAGCACCACCGGAGCCCTCGCCCGAACCGGTATAGAGGAATACGCCAAACATGCCCCTATCCGGAATCGTGCCGCCACTGGTCACGGCCACGCGCTGGGCGCCAGGCCGCGCGGTCATTACTCCCGTCACACGGTCATAGACCACGCGGGGTTTAAGTTCCGCAAAGTCCGTGGACGGATACACACCGCTTACCAAGTCCAGCACGGAGTCATAGACTTCCCGCGCTAGATCGCGGTAGGGCCAGGCCCGGCGGACCATCTCGTACCACTCATCGGCATCGAGCCCGTCCTCGCCGGCCGCGGCCACGGCCGCCACTGTCTGCTGCGCCAGTACGTCCAGCGGGTTGCGCGGGGTATGCATTTCCTCAATGAGCCCGGCGCGCATGCGCGATACCGTCAGCGTGGACTGCACCAGATCCGCGCGGTGCTTGGGATAAAAGGAGCCGTGCGAAACCGCGCCCACAAAGTGCCCGGCGCGGCCCACGCGCTGCAGCCCGGAGGCCACGGAGGGCGGCGATTCCACCTGCACGACTAGCTCCACGGCACCCATATCGATGCCCAGCTCCAGCGAGCTTGTGGCCACCACGGCCTTGAGCGTGCCCTCCTTCAGCATCGTCTCTGTCATCGCCCGCTCGTCCTTGGATACCGAGCCGTGGTGGGCGCGGGCGATGACCGCCGGGGCCTTGCCGGCGACGTCGACCTGTTTCATCAGTTGGGCTGGGTCGCGCCGAGTCTCAGGCGAGAGCGAATCCGGATCGTGCTCTTGTGCATAGAGCTCATTGAGCCGGCTGGTCAGCCGCTCGGCTGTGCGGCGGGAGTTGACAAATACCAACGTGGAGCGATGCGCCATGATTTCCGCATAGAGGTCATCCTCAATAAACGGCCAGATGGACTTGGCCGTGGGCAGCGCGGATTCATCCACGGAAGGAGAGCTGATGCCAATCGCATCATCCACCGTCATCTCCCCAATGGTGGAGCCTTGCTCCGGCGTGGGGAGATCGGACATATCCTCCACCGGCACATGCACGTCCAGCTGCCACTTCTTCTCCGCGGCCGGCGCCACAATTTCCACCGGCCGGTTGCCGCCCAAGAAGTTTGATACCGCAGACAGCGGCCGCACGGTGGCGGAAAGTCCAATGCGCTGGAAGTCTCCTGCCACCTGCTGCAGGCGCTCCAAAGTCAGAGCCAGATGCACGCCGCGCTTGGTACCGGCTAGGGCATGGATCTCATCGATGATGACGGTATCCACCGTCTTTAAAATCCCCGCCGCCTTGGAGGTCAGCATCAAATAGGCCGACTCCGGGGTGGTAATCAAGATATCCGGCGGCGTGCGCACCTGCTGCGCACGCTCCGCGGAAGGCGTATCGCCCGAGCGCACGCCTACCGATATATCCGGCACCTCCAGCCCTAGGTTCTCCGCAGTGCGCGCGATGCCGGTCAGCGGGGCGCGCAGGTTATTTTCCACGTCCACGCCCAGCGCCTTGAGCGGCGAGATATACAGCACCTTCACCCCGGCGGCGGATCCAGTTGTCCCTGACCCCACCGGCAGCGCCAGCTGCCCCTCGCGCTCGACCAAATTATTCAGCGCCCACAAGAACGCGGCGAGCGTCTTACCAGAACCGGTAGGAGCCACCACAAGGGCGTGCTCGCCACGGGAAATCTTCTCCCAGGCCTGCGCCTGCACGGCGGTAGGAGCAGCAAATACATCCTTAAACCACTGCGCTACTTGGGGCCGGAAGCGGTCGAGGATGTTTTCTGGCATGCCCACACTCTAGTCCGCGTTGTAATGTGGGCACCATGACCGTCGAGATTTCTGATTCCCGCCTGACCAATTCCCTCGCCCAGGGCTGCGGTGAGATCCTGAAAGGCGTGCGCAACGGGGGCCTGCTACGGGGCCTTTCGCTTGGCGACGCCGGCGATGAAGCCGCCCAAGAATGGATCTCCCGCGTCCTCGAGCAGCACCGTCCCCAGGACGGCATGCTCTCTGAGGAAGCCTCCGATGACCTAGCCCGTTTGAAGAAGGACCGCGTATGGATCGTGGACCCGCTCGACGGCACCAAGGAATTCGCCACCGGCCGCCAGGACTGGGCCGTGCACATCGCCCTAGTAGAAAACGGTATCCCCATCCACGCGGCGGTAGGCCTGCCGGATCTCGGCGTTACTTTTAAGTCCTCGGACGTCCGGGCGGTCACCGGCCCGCTGTCCAAGAAGTTCGTTGTCTCCCGCAATCGCCCGCCCAAGGTAGCCGACTACATTGCGGAGAAAATGGGCTATGAAATCGTGGGCGTCGGCTCTGCGGGCGCCAAGGCCATGCACGTGCTGCTCGGCGATTATGACGGCTATATCCACGCCGGTGGCCAGTACGAGTGGGATCAGGCCGCTCCGGTGGGCGTCGCCCAGGCGGCCGGCCTGCACTGCTGCCGCCTCGACGGCTCCGAAATCCGCTTCAATAATGAGGACACCTTCATCCCGGACATCCTCATCTGCCGCCCCGAGCTGAAGGATGAAATCTTGGAGCACGCCCAGGCCTTTGCCGCGGAGCACGGCGTATTCTAAACTAGTGCGCATGATTGAGACCCCGTATGAGGATCTGCTGAAGAAGGTCCTAGAGACCGGCACCCCCAAAGGCGATCGCACCGGCACCGGCACGCGTTCTATTTTTGGTGCGCAGCTGCGCTATAACTTGGCCGAGTCCTTCCCGCTGCTGACCACCAAGAAGGTCTACTTCCATGCGGTGTTGGGCGAGCTTTTGTGGTTCCTCAAAGGCGAGTCCAATATTAAGTTCCTGCAGGACAATAAGGTCCGCATCTGGAACGAATGGGCGGATGAGAACGGCGAGCTAGGACCGGTCTACGGCGTGCAGTGGCGCTCCTGGCCCACCCCGGACGGGCAGCACATCGATCAGATCCAGCAGGCGCTCGACACTCTGAAGAATAACCCGGATTCCCGCCGCAACTTGGTCTCTGCATGGAACGTCGCGGAGCTAGACAGGATGGCTCTGATGCCCTGCCACCTGCTCTTCCAGCTCTACGTGGCCGATGGCACCTTGTCTATGCAGGTCTATCAGCGCTCGGCCGATATGTTTTTGGGCGTTCCCTTTAATATCGCCTCCTACGCGGCGCTGACCCACATGTTTGCCCAGCAGGCTGGCCTCAAGGTGGGCGAGCTCATCTGGACCGGCGGCGATTGCCATATCTATAACGACCATGTGGAGCAGGTCAAAGAACAGCTTTCCCGCGAGCCGCGCCCCTACCCGCAACTCAACCTCCACAAGGCGGAAGACATGTTCTCCTATGACTTCACCGATTTTGAGATTGAGGGCTACGACCCCCACCCCACCATCAAGGCGCAGGTGTCCGTCTAATGTTGGGCGCAATCTGGGCACAGTCCCTGGACGGCATCATTGGCGATGGTGAGCAGATGCCCTGGCACGTGCCGGAGGATCTCAAGCACTTCAAGGACGTAACCATGGGCGCGCCGGTCATCATGGGCCGGAAAACCTGGGAGTCCCTCAACCCCAAGTTCCGCCCGCTTCCCGGACGCGAGAACTACGTGCTCTCCTCCCGCACCCCCGGCCAGTGGTCCGCCGGCGCCCAAGTGCTTACCGCGATGCCCTCGCTTTCCGACGCCTGGGTTCTCGGCGGCGGCCAAATCTACACCGCTACTTTGGACCAAGTGGACCGCATTGAGGTCACCCTCATGAGCGTTAATATCGGTAGCACCTACGGCGATAAATCCATCTACGCCCCCGCCATCCCCGAGGAGTTCGGCCTGGCCCACAGCACCGACTGGCTCACCTCCGCCAAGGGCCACCTCGCGCTGCCGGACAAAGAGGCCAGCGACCTCCCCATCAAGTACCGCTTTTTAACCTACGACCGAAAGGATACAGCCTAATGACTGTACAAACCCCCGAAACCAACTCCGACGTCACCATTTTCTACGCCGACTGGTGCCCCTTCTGCGCCAAGCTCATCAAGAACTTGGACCGCACCGAAACTCCATACGAGCTTGTCGACGTCGAGGGTGAAAACGCCGACGACATCAATGCCTGGATCGAATCCGTCAACGACGGCAACCGCATCATCCCCACTGTCCTCTACTCCGACGGCACCCACGAGACCAACCCACCAGCTTCCTCCGTGCGCAATAAGCAGAAGGAATTGGCCGAAAGCTAACCCACACCCCAGCCATTTCGGGGCGCTCCTGCCCCACTGCTATGATTAGCCAAGTTGCACACGCAACCCCGCCCCAGTAGCTCAGGGGATAGAGCACGGCTCTCCTAAAGCCGGTGTCGGTGGT
Organism: Corynebacterium marquesiae; assembly: GCF_030229635.1. Lineage (NCBI taxonomy): Bacteria > Bacillati > Actinomycetota > Actinomycetes > Mycobacteriales > Corynebacteriaceae > Corynebacterium > Corynebacterium marquesiae. Next base: position 28,075 of record NZ_JASPII010000006.1, on the reverse strand, counting down.
TCGAATCCACTCTGGGGCACCATTGTCATGAGTCGCGACATATTTGACAGATGAGTCGCGACATCGTTGACAAACCGGCATCTCAGTTGCTTTTTGTTCTGGGGTGCCGGTTTCTTCGATCAGACGGTCAGCACAAGGGCTTATCGTTCCGAGCAGCGGCACCAAGATGCCGTAAAGAACACTTACGCCCAGCGAAGGAGTCCTTTCCCTTGCGGAGTTTAGAAAAAGCCCTACGCCCTAAGTGACTACACTTTGCAACTACGCCACCGGGCTGCGGCCTTGATGGTGTACAGCTTCACCCGGGTAACAGATGCACCACGCTAGTGGACGCAACCGGCGTCGGCGAACGAAACTGGGCAGCTGGAAGAAAACTAATAGAAAGGGTAGCCCGGCGGATGTATCCAATCGTGAACTTTCCGCCGGGACGGTAACTTTTCGAGCTTCAAAGCTCGTCTATGGGTTCGTCCCTCCGAAGAGGTCGATTTTACTTGAGACTCCGGTTATTTAAATTTTTCGTGCTATGCAGCCTCGCCTTCGTTCGCAGCACGGCGAACCTGTAGCGCACCAATAAAGCCCAACGCCAGGAATGCGGTCGCAGCAAGAAGGGAGTAGCGGGCGGCGTCGGTCATGCCGTCGCTAAGCGCCTGCACCACAACGCTGGTCTGCTCGCCAAAGGGACTATGCCCACCCTGAGCGCGCAGTCCTGTAATAGCGGAACCAGCTGATTGGCGCGTTGCTTCTGCTATGCCATCGGCACCCGGCCCCATGATGCCGGCCGCCTCCAGCGTTTTGGGCAGCGTTAGCCCAAGGGCCATGGAAAATACAGACCCAGAAACCGCGGTGCCCAGCGCGGAACCGACCTGGCGGACCGTACTCTGAGTAGCCGAAGCCTGACCGGAACTATTCACCGGAATCTCGCTGAGCACCGTGCCAGTCAGCTGCGCGGAGGCAAAACCTAAGCCCAAGCCGTAAAGCGTCAATGGCAAGGCAATGATCCAACCGCTGGCATTAGGCCCCATAAGCGCAACCATGATGAGCACGCCAACAACCTCCAGCCCGAGCCCGATAAGCACCGTGCCCGGCGCGCCGAAACACGCTGCCACGTGGCGTGCCGCTGCGCCAGAGGAGAACGCACCCACTGCCATCGCGGCAAGAACGAGACCCGCGGACATGACGCTCAAGTCTAATGCATTGATCAGGTACAGAGGCAAGATGAAAATGATCGCAAACTCACCTATGGCCACCGCACCGGCGGTGATATTGCCCCACGAGAACGTGGAGTAATTAAAAAGGCCTAAGTCCAGCAATGCTGAACGGTGACGACGCTTGCGGTGCTGTTCCCACCGAATAAAAAGCGCGAAGCCAAGCGCCGAAATAGCCAATGCAACCGGAACCGGAGAGACCGGGGCACTATCCGGCCAGGTCCAAGCGAAGACCTGCAGTGGCGCCTTGGGAGACCACCAGCCAAGGTCCGGGGCCTCAATGACTGCGAAGACCAAGGTACCGAATGCAATAGCACTCAGCTGCGCGCCGTCCACGTCGATGCCTGGAAGCGTTTTCGGGCTGCGGGTCTCGCGCACGGTAAGGATCGCACCGATAGCGATGATGACGCCAACGGGAACATTGACCCAAAAGATCCAGTGCCACGATGCCCACTGTGTCAGCGCGCCGCCGGCTAGAGGTCCAACCGCAGCTGCGCCAGAAATGACCGCACCCCACACGCCGAAGGCTGCAGCACGATATTTGCCGCGAAAGACTGCATTTACCGTCGACAATGTGGACGGCATGATTAGCGCCGCACCGACAGCTTGTACCGCACGCGCAGAAATCAAGGTGCCGGATGACGCAGATAGCCCTGCCATCACACTGCCTACGACAAAGACACTAAGGCCTAGAAGAAATGCACGCTTGCGACCCCAACTATCGGCAATCTTTCCTGTGGACAACAACAGCGCTGCAAGTAGGACCGCATACAAACTATTGACCCATTGTGCCTGGGTTAGGTCCAGCTCAAGATCAGTAATAATCGTCGGCAGCGCCACACCAACGATGGTGCCGTCCAAAACAATGATGCCTAGGCCCACGGAAAGGATCGCAAGGCTTATCCAGTCTCGCCGTGTCGGCGGCGCGGCGTTTTCAGTGGAAGCTTTGCTCATTTCTAGTCACCATTTACTGCTTGAGTCTTAGCCGCTTGGGTCTCGCTGATGGCATTTCCAAGTGCTGCAATGAAGGCGATAAGGCCCACCGTGATGAGGATATGTCCGAGACCAGCGATGCCAGAGATCATTGCAGAGGACTCCTCCCCCAGGACGGTCAAGCATCCGTGCCAGATCATGACGCCAACGGTGACGACCACGCCGACGTTATAGAGCCAGAAGAACGCATTGAACTGACCGCGGCTGCGCGACAGGCCGAAGACCTTCTCCAATACCAAGAAAATAAGGCTCATCATGAAACCGAGCGCTAGCAAGTGGGTGTGCGCCACGCTTAGCTGGGTAAACTCGCCCGCGGGGAAGTCATTGGCACGCGTGAATTCGCGGTAGAACACGCCCGCGCCCAAGCCCAACACGAGGTAGAAAATGGATGCCCAATACAAAGATTTCATGGTCAATCTCCTTCCCGACCGCTGCCACGGCCGGATTAGCGATGAATCAAATACTCCAAGGACTCATCTTTCTACATTCGTCCCCGCTTTGAATCGCAGGGCTGGTTGAAGCTGCGATCAACCAGTCGGTTGACTATTAGGCTCGGTAGCTAAATATTCATAGGCCTGCGCCGAGAAATAGAAGCGCCGAATGTCAAGCCGCTTCTGTTCTTTGCCATGCAATTGAAGCCAAGCGTCCACGACATCATCTGGGTAAACGCCCGCCGCGCGCAATACCGCGGCGGTAAATGACACCGGAGCCAAGCCTGGTCCTGTAATCACTCCACCATCAAAAAATCCAGCTTCTTCTTTATATCCTTGAGTGTTGGCGTAGTTCACTGAGGCAAGAAAGCCTTGCGCGATTGAAGTGTGTTTGCAGTGGTCAAGCACCTCAGCACGAGCAAAGGTCAAAGCCCCATCACAGATTGCTACCGAGAGCACTTCGCTCTCATTTAAGACCTTAATCGGCTCCAACGGCTGTTGGTGCCCGTCAACGTATGTATCTGCTCTTGGCACCACGAACGTCGCAATATCGGTCTGTTTCTGAATGTTCTGCAAGGTCAAGCTTGGAACCACCTCGATTGCGCCTTTGGATCGAACGGCGCCTGGAGATGCGCCAACGAACAAAACCTTAAAGCGACCCGGTGCTTAGGTCTCAGCTTCAGCTACCTGAGTTGTGAGTTAGGCTTAGTCCCAATCAGACATGGTTTCCGTCGCGTAAATAGCAATCACCTTTATGAAGCTCACGATACGCAGACTTTCTAGATCACCACTGAACAGGCGAACATTCCGATGAGTGCGCTCTGGCCCACTCGAATGCCCTAATCCCTCGCCTTAAACTGACCACATGTCTGAAGTAATAAAGCAATACGCCATAGACCTCACCCGCCTCGATACCGCCGTATACCGCGCTACCAATTCAGCCGGAGCCAGCATTGAGTTTGGCAGTGGCGAGGGACTCCTCTCCCCTGTTGAGCTTTTGCTAGCTGCCGTCGCGGGGTGTTCGGCGGTGGACGTGGATGTGGTGACATCCCGACGCACGGAGCCGGAATCTTTTGATGTGCATGTGGAAGGTGACCGCGTAAACGAAGATGGTGCATCGCGTCTATCGGAGGTGCGAGTGGGCTTCGATCTATCGTTCCCAGATACGCCGGAAGGCAACCAAGCGCGCAAGCTGGTGGACAATCTGATCCGCATCTCCCACGAGAAGGACTGCACGGTATCGCGCACGGTTGAGAATCCCACTCAAGTGACGTTTAGGAACGACTCGAAATAGTTTCTCGAAATAGAAGCGCGACATGCGGTTTCGCTCCGGGGATGACCCCATACCCGCTGCTATGGTGCAGTTGTTAACTACTGTGACAAATGTGATTACTGCAGGAGCTCAACATGTCACCATCTTTCTCCCGTCGCGACCTTTTTAAGGTCGGCGCTCTCGCCCTAACCGCAGGCGTTATCGGCACTACCGCTCCCCATGCGGCAGCACTCGGACCGGTGCGCGGAACCATCATTGATTTCTCCGCCGGCGTACCTTCCCCGCAGGCAATTAAGAGTGCCGGCCACATGGGCGCGATTCGCTACGTCTCCGACAAGCGCCCCGGCGCTGCGTGGATGACCGGCAAGCCGGTAACCCTCAAGGAGACTAAGGCCAATGCGGCAGCGGGTCTGCCCACTGCGTCGGTCTACCAATTTGGTCGTGCGGAAACCGCCGATTGGAAGCAAGGCGCAGCAGGTGCGGCAGTACACGCACCGAAGGCAATTGCGCTACACAAGAAGGCAGGCGGTCCCACCAACCGCCCGATCTACATCGCCATCGACGATAACCCCACCCGCGAGCAGTACACCCGCCAAATTCTCCCGTACCTGCAGGCATTCTCCAAGACGCTGGAGCTGGCCGGCTACCAGACGGGCATCTACGGCAATTACAACACCATCGAGTGGGCGATCCAGGACGGCATCGGCAAGTACTTCTGGATGCATGACTGGGGGTCCAACGGCAAGATTCACCCGCGCACTACTATCCACCAGCTGCCGCACGGCAAGCAACAGACCATCGGCGGCGTCATCGTTGACGTCAATGAGGTCTATGCCGAAGACTGGGGACAGTGGACGCCTGGCAAGTCCGCGGCACCTGCACCGGCAAAGAAGCCGACCACCAAGAAGCCACAGCCAAAGCCGCAGCCGCAGCCGCAGACCAAGGCCCCGAGCAATGGCTCGTCCGACTTGGTCAATCAGCTGAGTTCGCAGCTGCAGAGCAAGCACCCAGAGCTACCAGAACTTCCGCAGGTCACCGCCAATGGCGTGACCTTTAATGGCAAGACGCTGAGCAACGATCAGATTCGTCAGCTAGCGAAGATCGTCGCAGAAACGGTTGCAAAGGCGCGGTAGTACTACTTCTTAGAGGGCTCGGAGGTTTTCTCCGAGCCCTTCTTTTTGTCTGCGGACTTCTTTTGGGACGTGGTGGATTCGCTAGTGGGCTCCTTGGACAAGGACTTTTCCTTCTTGCCCTTGCCAGATTTCTCGTCCTTGTCCTTCTTACTGGAGGAGGTAGTAGAAGTCTCCGAGGTGGAGGTCTCAACCGGTGGGACGTCCTCGCCATCTTTGTACTTAAGGAAGCGCTCGGTAGCCTTTCCTAGATTCTTGCCAGTCACTTCGTCCTTAACATAGTCGGTGAGGTCATCGGATGAGCCGTTAATAGAGGCGGCGGCGACGAAGTTCTCGCCAAAGGAGACCGAGGAGTTAATGGACTTGTCATTGGACCATCCCCACTTGCTGCCTACCACGTTAGAGAGCTTGGCGGTGCCGTAATCCTGGCGGTAGCCATCCTCCGAGATGGGATCAGCATGCGCCATGGCTACCAGCACTGGGTGAGTTTCATCGCGCTCAATGAGCTGCGAGATGAAGCTGGCGACGTCATACGTGGAGGTTTGCGAGTAGCCCCATTGCTCGCCCGCCTTGGTGGATTCGAGGTTGAATTCATCGGCAATGGTGTCGATGGACTCTGGGTATTTATCAAAGAGGTCTTCGGCGGACTTATCGGAGGAGCTAGCAATCATGTCCAGCGCCTCATATTTGTCCTCGTACTCGCCCTTTTCCATTACGTAGGTGGCGATGTAGAGCTTAATGAGGCTGAGCGCCGGGCGAGCCTCGTGCTCTGAGGCAGAGCCCATGTGCATGCCATCGTGCAGGCGGATGTAGGTAACCGAGCGCCCCTCATCACCTTCTAGAAACTCATTGATTTCTGGTGGGACGTCGCGGTTGGTGTCTGGTGCGGCCGAGGGGGCGTCGGCAAGCGCGTCGCTTTCACGCTCGCTATTGCTGCACGCGGTGGTGGTCAAGGCGAGCATGCATACGGCCAAAGCGGCACCAGCCTTAACTGATGCCGCCTTGCGGTTCAACGACGTTTTAAACACGTCGATATATGTTACCGGTTAAGTGCACTATCTAGGCAATTAATGCTGCACAGGTGCCTCGACGCCCACGCCGGTAAGGGAGCGAACTTCCATCTCTGCGGAAAGCTCCTCAAAGTTATCCGGCTTGGTCATGATGGAGACCAACCAGCCAACGAAGAAGGACAGCGGAATGGAGACCAAGCCCGGCGAGGAGAGCGGGAAGATGGCCCAGTCCGCGCCTGGGAACATGGAGGTCTCAGAACCGGAGACTGCCGGAGAGAAGAAGATGAGCACCAGGCAGGACACCACGCCGGTGTACATGGAGGCCACCGCGCCAGCGGTGTTGAAGCGGCGCCAGTACAGGGAGTACAGGATGGTCGGCAGGTTGGCGGAGGCCGCCACCGCAAACGCGAGGGAGACCAGGAAGGCCACGTTCTGGGTCATGGCCAGGATGCCCAAGATGATGGAGACGATGCCAAGGACCACCACGGTGGCCTGGGAGACGCGGACCTGCTCAGCCTCGGTGGACTCGCCGTTGCGGATAACCGCGTGGTAGATATCGTGCGCAATGGATGCAGAGGCGGTAATGGCCAGGCCAGCAACCACGGCGAGCACGGTAGCGAAGGCCACGGCGGAAATAATCGCCATGAAGATGGAGCCGCCGATCTCGAGCGCGAGTAGTGGCGCTGCGGCATTGGCGCCGCCCGGGGCGTCGAGAATGCGGTCCGGACCCACCAGTGCTGCCGCACCGTAGCCCAGGACCAGGGTCATAAGGTAGAAGGCACCGATAATAACGATCGCCCAGGTAACGGAGCGGCGCGCCTCGGTAGCGGTGAGCACGGTGTAAAAGCGCATCAGCACGTGCGGCAGGCCGCCCACGCCGAGCACCAGGGAAATGCCCAAGGAAATAAAGTCCAGCTTGGTGGCGGTGGTGGCGCCGTACTTCAGGCCCGGAGCCATGATGTCCTTGGCCTCGTAGCCCTTCTCTTTAATCTGCTCGGAAGCGGCGTGCATGTCGATGGCGTTATTAAACAGGGTGCTAAAGCCGCCGCGCAGGGCAATGAAGACCAAGAAACACATGATGACCACGCCGGCTACCAGGAGCACGGCCTTGATCATCTGCACGTAGGTGGTGCCTTTCATGCCGCCGACCAGGACGTAGACAATCATGAGCACGCCCACGATGCCCACGACGAAGGCCTGCCACTTGAACTCATGGATATCCAGCAGTACCGCAACCAAGGAGCCGGCGCCGGCCATCTGCGCGATGAGGTAGAAGAGCGTGACGAAGAGGGTGGCGATAGACGCCGCCACGCGCACGGGCTTTTGCTTCAGGCGGAAGGACAGGACGTCCGCCATGGTAAAGCGGCCGACGTTACGCATGGGCTCGGCAACGAGCATGAGTGCTACCAGCCAAGCAACGAAGAAGCCTACCGAGTACAAGAAGCCGTCGTAGCCGTTGAGTGCCACCGCGCCAACGATGCCCAGGAACGATGCAGCGGAGAGGTAGTCACCGGAGATCGCCAGGCCGTTCTGGCGTCCGGAGAAGGTGCCGCCGCCGGTATAAAAGTCCGAGGCCTTCTTCGTGGTCTTTCCGGCGCGCAGCACCACCGCCATGGTGATGAAAAGGAAGATGCCGAAAATAGAGATATTCAAGATGGGATTGCCGGCGGAAGATTCTGCGGCGAGGGTGGTGGTAGTCATTAGTTGCCCTCCAGCTCTTCACGGATGGCGGCCGACTTCGGCTCGATATTCTTATTGGCGTACTTCACGTAGATCCACGTGATGATGAAGGTGGTGAGGAACTGGGCTAGGCCGAAAACCAGCCCGACGTTCCAGCCACCGTCGAGCTCGATCGCCATGAAGTCAGGGGCAAACACGGCGGCTAGAACGTAGACCACGTACCACACGAAGAAGGCCACGGTCATAGGGAAGGTAAAACTCCGGTAGGTGCGGCGCAGCTCGCCGAATTCGGCGGAGTCGCGCATCGCAATGAACTCGCTGCCAGTGGGTTCGCGGCGCGAGACAGGAGTTGCAGCTACGTCACTCATAGAGCATCGTCTCCTTGGGTGAGAGGAACTTAGGTCACACGAGATAGTGTGTTATTTCTCACTATCCACGCTGATCTGTAAGTTACAGAACATTTTCTGCAAGGTTGTAAACTCTGCCAAGAAAAGCTTCCACTCCCCCACCCTTTTAACCCCATAGGCTTCACTGAACTGGAATAACATCTTTAGCAAACTACCCCCGAAGGAAGAATTTTTTACCCCTTGTAAAGATTGTTAACAGCCGCTTGACAAAAGAAAAAGCCCCCGTGAGGGGGGGCTTAATCGGCGGTTGATGTTACTCTTCGTTGCCTGGGAATTCGCGCGGGTCATTGAACATGCGGCCAAAGCCTTCCTGGCCCTCAAGGGCGTCAATGGCAGATACTTCCTCCGCCGTGAGCTCTAGCTCGGTGGCAGCCAAGTTTTCTTTCAGGCGCTCAGTGCGCGCGGACTTCGGGATCACGGATATGTCTTTAGACATGAGATAAGCCAGGACAACCTGTCCCTCGGTGGCCTCGTGGTCAGCAGCAGCCTGCTCAATCACGGGGTTATTGAGCACAACCCCGCGTGCCAACGGGGCCCATGCCTCGGTGACGATGTCATTATCGTGGTGGAAGGCACGCAGGCTGGACTGAGTAAAGCCCGGGTGAATCTCCACTTGGTTGAGCACCGGAGAAATGCCGGTAGTGGAAATTAGGTCTTTGAGCACGTCCTCGTAGAAATTAGCCACGCCGATGGACGCAATCTGGCCCATACCCTGCAGGCGGGCGATAGCCTCAAAGGTCTCGTTGTACAGGCCACCCTGCGGCCATGGCCAGTGGATAAGATACAGGTCGAGGTAGTCCAGCTGCAGATCCTTTAGCGACTGCTGGAATGCCTCTTCCACCTTGTGCTCCCCCTGGTGGGAGTGCCATACCTTGGAGGTAATAAAGAGCTCATCGCGGGTGACGTCGCCGGCATCCATTGCCTGCTTCAGGGCGGTGCCTACCGCCTCTTCATTCTTGTAAAGCGTGGCGGTATCGAAGTGGCGGTAGCCCAAATCGATGGCCTCGCGGATGACGCGGATGCATTCCTCGTCATATAGCTTGTACGTACCCAAGCCCAGCTGGGGCATTTCGCGGTCATCATTGAAAGTTACGGTTGGCACAGTCATGCCCTCCATTGTGCCGCAGTTTTTCTGACCGCGCCGAAAACGACGAAACCCCAGGGCAAACCCTGGGGTTGAGCGCTTTTAGTCGGCGCGGATGAGGTCAATGATAAAGACCAAGGTGCGGCCGGATAGCGGGTGCGCGCCACCGGCTGGGCCGTAGGCCTTTTCCGGCGGGATGATGAGCTTGCGGCGACCGCCCACCTTCATTCCCGGAATGCCCTCCTGCCAGCCGGCGATGAGACCGGTCAGCGGGAACTCGATGGACTGGCCACGGTCCCACGAGGAATCGAATTCTTGGTTGGTCTCGTATTCAGCGCCGACGTAGTGGACCTCCACTACGGCACCAGGCTGTGCCTCAGCACCGTCGCCGACGACGATGTCTTCTACAACAAGGTCGGTCGGCGCTGGGCCAGACTGGGCTTCAATAACAGGCTTATCCATGGGGATTATTCTCCTTGGGAAATCTAGTTTGTTCGTGCGGTCGCATTAAAAACCGAACCGAGCTGCACCTATTATAGGTGCTACCACCCGATTCGGCTTAATTTGGCGAACCCACGGGACGCTTTAGCGCTCGTTACGTGGGGTAACCTTGCGCAAAGTCTCGCCGGTGTAAATCTGGCGCGGACGGTTGATCTTGGTGTTGATCTCCAGCTGCTCGCGGTACTGTGCAATCCAGCCCGGCAGACGGCCGATGGCGAAGAGGACGGTAAAGAAGTCCGTCGGGAAGCCCATAGCGCGGTAGATCAAGCCGGTGTAGAAGTCCACGTTCGGGTAGAGCTTGCGGGAGACGAAGTAGTCGTCATTCAGCGCAATGTCTTCCAGCTTCATGGCCAGATCCAGCATTGGGTCGCCGCCCAAGTGATCGATGATCTCATGGGCAGTCTCCTTGACGATTGCCGCGCGTGGGTCGTAGTTCTTGTACACGCGGTGGCCAAAGCCCATGAGGCGAACGCCCTTTTCCTTATTCTTCACGCGGTTCATGAAGTCGGTAGCGTCACCATCGTGATTGTTCTGGATATCTTCCAGCATCTCCAGAACGGCCTGGTTTGCGCCGCCGTGCAGCGGACCGGACAGGGCGTTAATGCCGCCGGCGATGGAGACAAACATATTAGCCTGAGCGGAACCAATCATGCGCACGGTGGAAGTGGAGCAGTTCTGCTCGTGGTCAGCGTGGAGGATAAGCAGCTTATCCAGGGCCTTGGCTACAACCGGGTCAACCTCGTACTCCTCGGTGGGGTAGCCGAACATCATGCGCAGGAAGTTCTCGCGGGCGTTCAGGCTGTTATCCGGGTACATATAAGGCTTACCCTGGGAAGCGCGGTAAGCATAGGCCGCCAGCATTGGAACCTTAGCCAGCAGACGGACGGTGGCCTTATCCAGCTGCTCCGGGTCCAGCGGGTCAAGCTGATCCTGGTAGTACGCGGAAAGAATGTTAAGGGAGGAAGCCAGCACGGCCATTGGGTGCGCGTTGCGCGGGAAGATATTGAACGCGGCCTTGAAGTCCTCATCCAACAGGGTGTGGTGGCGGATTTCACGGTTAAAGTGGCTGAGCTCTTCCTCGTTAGGCAGATGCCCCTTGATCAGCAGATAAGAAACCTCGTTAAAGGAAGCGTTTTCCGCCAGGTCCGCGATATCGTAACCGCGGTGGCGCAGGATGCCCTCTTCACCGTTAATGAAGGTGATCTTGGACTCGGTGGAACCGGTGGAGGTATAACCAGGGTCGAAGGTAACGAGCCCGGTCTCGTTACGGAGCTTGGAAATGTCAAAGCCGGAGTCACCCTCGGTGGACTGCTTGATGTCCATCTCATACTCGCCGCCTGGGTACTGGAGCACTACCTTGTTGTCTTCAGAAGCCACGGAAGTTCCTTTCTCTACGTGAAGAGTCACTATTAAGCACTAACTTAAGGAAGCTAGCTTGATACCTCTTCACACTTTAGCAAACTTTGTGACGCCGCCAACAGGATTGGGTCGACTAAAATAACTGCCGTTCGACCGGAACTGTTCTACACTGACTTGCATGAGCACACCCGAACTTACGCTGCCTGCCGACCTCCTACCTACCGACGGCCGCTTTGGCTGCGGCCCTTCCAAGGTTCGCCCCGACCAGCTTGCGGCCATTGACCCCGCAGTCATGGGCACCTCCCACCGCCAGCCGGCGGTAAAGAACCTCGTAGGTTCGGTGCGAGAAGGCTTGAGCGATCTCTTCTCCTTGCCAGAGGGCTACGAGATTGTCCTTTCCCTAGGCGGCGCCACCGCCTTCTGGGATGCTGCCACCTTCGGGCTCATTGAACGCCACTCCGCCCACCTCACCTTTGGCGAGTTTTCCACTAAATTTGCCAAGACCGCCGCGGGTGCACCCTGGCTCGATGCCCCATCCATCGTGGAGTCCCCAGTGGGCACCGCACCCGACCCGCACGATCTTTCTGCGGAGGCGGACGTCGTCGCTTGGGCACACAATGAAACCTCCACCGGCGCGATGGCAGAAGTCACCCGCCCGCACCCCCGCAATGATCAGCAGCTGGTGGTCGTGGACGCCACCTCCGGCGCGGGTGGTCTGTCCGTGCACATCTCCGATACGGACGTTTACTACTTCTCGCCGCAAAAGTGCTTTGCTTCCGACGGCGGCCTGTGGCTCGCCGCCATGTCCCCCGCCGCACTGGAGCGGATTGAGAAAATCAACGCCTCCGAGCGCTATATTCCCACCTTCCTCAACCTGCAGACGGCAGTAGATAACTCCCGCAAGAACCAGACCTATAACACCCCGGCAATCGCCACCCTGCTCATGTTGGATAACCAGCTCCAGTGGATGAATGCCAACGGCGGCCTGGACGGCATGGTTGAGCGCACTACGGAATCCTCCGCCACGCTGTATAGCTGGGCCGAATCCCGCCCGGAGACCACTCCCTTCGTCACGGAGCCTGCGTCCCGCTCGCTCGTGGTGGGCACCATCGACTTCGCAGAGTCTGTCGACGCCGCAGCGCTCGCCGCCACCCTGCGCGCCAACGGCATCCTAGACGTGGAGCCGTACCGCAAGCTGGGCCGTAACCAACTGCGCATCGGCATGTTCCCAGCTATTGAGCCGGCCGATATCGCCAAACTGACCCAATGCATCGACTATGTCTTGGATGCGAATTAACGCATCACCCCCAACATGCCCCGCCGCCTCGCAGGCTGCGGGGCATTTTCACGTTATAGTTGAATGCATCACAGATTTGTCCGCCGTCGATAGGCAAAAGGAGCGCCCTATTATGCGCGAGCTGTTCCCAGTTGACAGCGAATCGACCGAAACCTCTTTGGTGCTGCGCACCGAAGACGGCGAAGAGTTTTTCCTCTCCATCACCGATGAGCTGCGCGAAGCCCTGCAGGGCGAGCCGGTAGAAACCCCGGAAGAGGAACCGGCAGCTCCGGCCATCAGCCTGGCCAAGCCCACCAAACCGGAACCGGTGGAAGAGACAAAGATCCGCCCGGCGGAGATCCAAAACCGCATTCGCGCCGGCGCCTCCGCTGCGGAGTTGGCGGAAGAAATGGGCGTGACCGAATCTCGCATCGAGCCCTTCGCCTACCCCGTCATGCTGGAGCGCAACCGCATCGCGGAGATTGCCAAGCAGGCACACCCCGTACGCGAGGACGGCCCGGCCAAGCTCACCCTGTGGGAGGTTCTGGCCACCGCCTTTGCCGCCCGCGGACACTCACTTTCCGAGTCCAGCTGGGACGCCTACCGCCACCAGGGCGAGGCCTGGATCGTGCGCGTGACGTGGAAGGCCGGCTTGTCCGAGAACGAGGCGGAGTGGTACTTCAAGCAGTCCATGTCCTCGCCTGCCACGGTGGAGGCGCGCAACTCGGTGGCCGCGGACCTGACAGACCCGGATTTCGTCCAGCCGGTGCGCTCGCTGACCTCGCTGGGCAGCGGCCGCTATGACGAAGCTATCGATGGCGACCAGCCGAGCAACGTCACCGACCTCACGGCGCCGACCACCCCTCCGGAAGAGCCGGAGGAAGAGGAGTTCTTGCAGAACCCCTCGCCAGAAGAAAAGCCCACCAAGCGCCGCCGCAAGGCTGTCACCCCGCATTGGGAGGACGTGCTGCTCGGTGTTCGCTCCAATACCAAGCGCCCTAGGGACTAATCGTGGACATCTCTCACGCAGTACTTACTCTCTGGTACATCTCTCAACCCAATGCGGAAGAGGTGTTGAAGACCGAGCCCAAGGCGGATCGCGGCTTTGGGCGGAAATTCCTCGCCCAGCTGGACCCCACCTTTCCGGTCACGCCGATTGGGCAATTCCCACTTAACCGCTCCGCGCAGACGGATCCGAACGAGTACTACATCGGCGGCTACCCCGGCATCACCGTGGTGCAAACGGTCTGCGAGGGGGATTCTGTTCTCCTTTCCCAGCTGCCAGAAACGCTCCTTAATGCGGTGCCCGCCCAGCGCGTCATCGCGCTGGGCAGCAACGAAAAAGAAGGCTACGCCGGCTTCGCCCTGTGGGAGGGCGGCGAGCTCAAGCGCTGCCTATGCGCCACGCGCGAGCACCTCTACGAGGACACCGGTCTGCCCGAGCCCTTCGAGGCCCCCTACTGGGCAGGAGAAAAATACGAGCCGATCGGCGGGATTTCCCTCCCCTTTGAGCCGCAGGGCATCATGCAGGCAGCCCAGGAACACTGGCTCGGCATCGAGGTGGGCCATGATGGCCCGGACCTGGACGTCGTGGGGTACGCCGTCGATGGCCGCCCAGAGCCAAAGATCGACCCGCCGAAGCCCAAGCAAACCGTGGGGGAACTAGCCGCGCAGTCCGCCAATAAGCTGGGCCTGAACGACTATGACGATTACGAGGACCACAGCGCCGAGCCGGAATCCACCGGCGAGGAAATCATCTCCACCGCCAAGCACTTGGGCTCGCTCATTGGCAATTGGAGCGCTCAGACGTTTAAGTCGCTCAAGGAGCGCTGGCGCTCATAAAAGGAAATGGCGGCGGCGGTCGCCACATTAAGAGAATCGGTGCCAGGGGCCATCGGTATGCGTGCGCGTATATCGGTGGCCTTCATTGCGTGTTCGGTAAGGCCAGGGCCCTCCGCGCCGACGAGCATCGCCACCTTATCCAGACCATGCATGGCCTCGGCCAAGTGCACCGCCTGGGGGTTGGGGGTTAAGGAAATGAGGGTAAAGGAGGCGTCGGCAAGCGCCTGCAAGGAACGCTGCCAGGTAGTAAACCCGCCCTCTAAATGAGCAAAGGGCAAGCGCAGCACGTGCCCCATGGACACGCGCACCGAGCGCCGGTAGAGCGGATCCGCCGCACCGGAGCCCAGCAGTACCGCGTCTACGCCCATACCGGCAGCGTGGCGGAAGATGGCGCCAATATTCTCGTGATCACCCACGCCCTCGAGCACGGCGATGGTCCGGGCAGATTCCACGATCTCGCTCACCTCCGGCTCAGAGGCGCGGTCCGCGGCGGCGACCAGCCCGCGGTGCATATCGAAGCCGGCCACCTCCGCTAGGGTCTCGCGGGAGACCTCGTAGATGGGGCATTCCGGCTCGCCGTACTCAGAAATATAGGCCTCTACCTTCTTGGGAAAGCCCACGAGGCAGCGCATGGGGAACCGGGATTCGGCCAGCCGGGAGACCACCAGCGGGCCCTCTGCAATGACGAGACCCTCGCCGGATTTATCGGATTTGTTGAGGTTCCGAATATCGTCCAGGCGAGGGTCTGCGGGGTCAGTAATCAGCATGCCCTTAGGCTAGCCGATGGCATTGGAAATCGGATCCATGCCAAAGAAAATCACGAAGAGGCCAGCCAAGAGCCACATGATCCAGTGCACGTCCTTGGCCTTGCCGGCAAAGGTGGACATAAGCGCGAAGGAGATGAAGCCCACGCCGATGCCGTTGGCAATGGAATAGGTAAACGGCATGGTCACAATGGTGAGGAAGGCGGGGATGGCGATCTCCATCTTGGTCCAGCGGATCTCGGTCAGCTGCGCGGCCATCATCACGCCGACGATGACGAGTACCGGGGAGGCGGCCTCGATGGGCACGATTTCATACAGCGGCGTCAAAAACATCGCGGCGAGGAACAGCACACCGGTCATGAGGTTGGCCAGGCCGGTGCGGGCGCCATCGGCAATGCCGGCGGAGGAATCCGCAAAGACGGTATTGGAAGAAGCAGAGCCCAGGCCGCCGGCCACGGCGCCGAAGCCCTCGACGACGAGGGCCTTCTTCATGTCAGGGAGATTGCCATCGGCGTCAACAAGCTTGCCTTGCTTGCCCAGGCCGGTCATGGTGCCCATCGCATCAAAGAAGTTGGTCAGCAAGAGCGTAAAAATCAGCAGCACCGTGGAGATGACGCCGATCTTGGTAAAGGCGCCCACCAGGTTCACATCGCCCACGATGGACAGATCCGGAATGCCGCCGAGCGCCTCCGGTTTCACGGGCGCGGCCATGCCCCAATCCTCAGAGCCGGTAAACGCCTGCACGATGAACGCGATGACGGTGGTAAGGACGATGGCGATGAAGAGCCCGCCCGGCACGTTCCGGATGACCATGAAGGAACAGATAATGAGGCCAATGACAAAGACCAGCGCCGGCCAAGTGGAAATCGATCCATTAATACCCAGGCTCACCGGCACGGTGGTGTGCGCGGCGTCCGGCACACGGGTGACAAACCCACCATCCACGAGGCCGATCATGGCGATGAACATGCCGATGCCCACGCCCATCGCCGCCTTCATGGACTGCGGGATGGCGTCAAAGACGGCGGTGCGGAAGCCGGAGATGGCCAGCAGGACGATGATGATGCCCTCAATGACCACCAGGCCCATGGATTCTTGCCAGGTCAGCCCGCTCGTGGCGACCATGCTCACGCCCACGAAGGTATTCATACCCAAGCCTGCGGCCATGGCGAAGGGGTACTTGGCAATCGCACCGAAAAGGATGGACATGACGCCGGCGACCAGCGCGGTGGCGGCGGCGACCTGTGGCACGCCCAGCGCGTAGCCCTCCGCGTCCTCGGTAGTACCGAGGATGAGCGGGTTCAAGAGGATGATATAGGCCATGGCGAAGAACGAGACCGTTCCCGCGCGTAGCTCGGTTCCAATGGAGGAACCACGTTCAGAGATATGGAAGTAGCGATCGAGAGTGGCTTTCAACGCCTGCGCCTTTCACGTACAGCGAGTCTTACGCCATAAGTGTGCTGCCTTAATCCTCGATTTCAAAATCCTGGAAGATGAGTTTTTCATCATCGAAGGCCACTTCCGGGGTCTTTTCTTCCCGCACGCGCGTCTGCGAATGTGCACCGCAGCCATAGCGCGAGTGCACCACCCGGCCGTCCGCCGAGTACTCATTGGCGCAGACGCCATAGTTGTCCAACAGCTGCACATAAAACGCACAGGTGCGGCATTGCAGGCGCGCCTTGGCCGCCATATCCGTATTCGGGCCGAACTCGGTGCGCCAGCGCTTCTTGGCATCTTCCAGGCCGGATTTAGACAAAGTTTCCCCGTCCAGGCGGGAATCATCCACGGCCGGTGGCATCAGGTCTCCGGGGCCAAGGTCACCGGGGCGCACACGGTCCTCATAGGGCACCCATTCCGGCGGCTGCAGGGCCTCCCCTCCCGGCACCAGCGCCACCTCATTGACGGTGACGTAGCGCGATCCCTCCGCGCAGGCGAGCACCGCCTGCCATTCCCAGCCGGGGTAGCCAGGCATTTCTGCTTCAAATCGGTGGGTAGCAACGTTTCGGCCCATCCCGGCGACGCCGATATGCTTGCCGACGCCCCCTTCCCCCACCTCATCCAACGCCTCGCGCGCGATGCGCACGGCGCGGGAATCGATCAATGGATTTGCTTTTCGCTTACTCACGTCCCTCATTATTCATTATGGAGCGCACGCGGTGGTACATATGGTGCATGTCGTTTCTTTCCCGCGCCGCCTGCATTCTCCTTCCCTGCACGCTCGTCGCCTGTTCCTCTACACCAGCAGAACCCGAAGTAGAGCACCTCTCCGTCGAGGTTCTCGGGACCGCTTCCCTGCCGCCCAATTCCTTTACGCAGGGCCTCGAAACGGATCCGGACGGCAACTTGCTCCTGGGCACCGGCCAATGGGGAGAATCCCGTTTAGAGCGCTTCTCCCCCGAAACCGGCGAAACCTTGGCCGAAACGCGCCTGGATAACCGCTATTTTGGCGAGGGCATTACCCAAGCCGGCGATTCCATCTGGCAGCTGACCTGGAAGTCCGGCCAAGCCCTGAAATACGATCAGGACCTGCGCCAGGTAGATACCGCCACCTACTCGGGCGAGGGCTGGGGCTTGTGCAATACCGGCGAGGATCTCCTCATGTCCGATGGCTCCGCGACCCTGCGGCATATGGACCCAGAGACCTTCGCGGAGCGCTCCACAACCGACGTCACCCTAGAGGGAAAGCCCCTCGAAGACATCAATGAACTCGAGTGCGTGGGCGATGCCGTCTACGCCAATGTCTGGATGGATGACAACATCTACCGCATCGATCCATCCACCGGCCGCGTAACCGCCATAATCTCCACCGACGCGATTGATAAGTCCCGCTATACCGACCCCGATGATGTCCTCAACGGCATCGCACACATCACAGGCGATGAGTTCTGGCTTACCGGCAAGCGGTGGGAAGAACTCTTCCACGTTCGAGTAAGGTAAAGGCCCATGGCAACCCGTAAGGAAGCAAGGAAAAAGTCGCTGCTGCAGATCTTGGCCCTCATCGTGGTCGTGGCGGTCATCGTCGCCGCCGTAGTGATCTTCCAAAACTGGTGGAACCAGCGCCCGGGTCCCGATCCCCGCGACATCAAGGTCACCGCCTCCGTGGGCGATAATTCCATCGACGTCGCCCCGTACATTGCATGCGAGCCCGGCACCGAATGCCCGGAAGGCGAGGTCCCGAACCTCACCGTGGGGGATGATGACACCCTCAAACTGGAGATCCCCGAAGAAATCTCCGATCACGAGTGGAAGATTCTTTCCATCTACGATGACCCCGCCGCCAACGATGAAACCGCGCACGGCGCAAACGAGACCACTGAGGTATCGATCCCCGGTTCGGTAGAACCCATCAAGGCCTCTACCGGCAAGCGCCCCCGCCTCAAGGTGGTAGAGATTTCCTCCATGATGATCGGCACCGATGACAACGGTGACGAAACCCCCTTGGCCACCGTGTGGTCACTTACCACGATGACCGATAAAGAACGAGAAGCCTCCGCGGAGGAATCCACGAAGGCTTCTGATTAGCTATCCAAATCCTTCGCGATTGCGCGGAGGATTTCTGCTACCTGGCGCCCAGTCTTGCGCTCCGGGTAGCGGCCGGAATTAAGCACCGGCTGAATCTGCGACTCCAGCAAGGTCATCACGTCAGAGACCATGCTGCCGAGCTCTTCCGGCTTGCGGGCCGGCGTGCGGCGACGCGGCTTATCCAATACCTTGACCCGCAGCGCCTGCGGACCGCGGCGCCCGGCCGCGAAATCGAAGTCGATGCGCTGGCCGGGGAACAGTTCCTCTACTCCCTTGGGCAGCACGTTGCGGCCAACATAGACGTCTTCATCGCCCGGGTTGCTGACGAAACCGAAACCTTTCTCGGCGTCATACCACTTCACTTTGCCAATAGGCATAGGTACCCACCTCTTCTCTAGGGGAAAATCTTTATTTTAGCTGCCTGGTCAAAACAACAGAAGTCGCGCATTCTACCGCGACACACCCGCATTACATGACATAGATCACAAGTTATTGCTCACCTGCGGAAACGCCCCCTTACCCACCACATTTGCCCCTTTTCTTTCCC
This sequence comes from Corynebacterium marquesiae, assembly GCF_030229635.1. NCBI lineage: Bacteria > Bacillati > Actinomycetota > Actinomycetes > Mycobacteriales > Corynebacteriaceae > Corynebacterium > Corynebacterium marquesiae. The sequence continues at coordinate 9,054 of NZ_JASPII010000006.1, read as the reverse complement.
ATTTAGTGCCCATAACGTGACACTTTCGTTATAAACCGCTACGCTGTCCCCCAGACACTTAAGAGCCGTTAAGAAAGTTGCCCTCGCCCGCCCTTTCTTTTTGGTACATATTCTTTGCACTTAATGCGGGCACACAGAGAGGACTAACTACATGGGACGCCACTCCGCTAAGAACCGTATGGCCGCTAAGTTCACCGCCGGCACCGTCGCCTTCGGCGCCGCCGCTGCCATCATGGCACCGACCGCATCCGCCGCCCCAGATTCCGACTGGGACCGTCTGGCACAGTGCGAGGCCGGCGGCAACTGGCACATCAACACCGGCAACGGCTACCACGGCGGCCTGCAGTTCAACCCGCAGACCTGGCAGGCCAATGGTGGCGGCCAGTTCGCTGCTACCGCTGACCAGGCTACCCGCGAGCAACAGATTGTCGTCGCCGAGCGCGTGCTTGCTTCCCAGGGCTGGGGCGCATGGCCGGCTTGCTCCGCTTCCCTTGGCCTGAACTCCGCTCCGACCCAGCGCACCGCTCCGTCCGCTGCCCCTAAGGCTCCGGCCCAGGCACCGGCTCCGGTCAAGCAGGCTGCCGCTCAGAAGTCCGATGAGCTGGCCGTTGATGCTCTGTACAACACCATCAAGAATGCCGCTAACTCCTACGGCCTGGCTCTGCCCCCGCAGTTCACCGAGCTGTACAAGGCTAACCGCCACGACTTCAACAACTTCTACTCTGCCAACCGCAACGTCATCGACCCGATTGCGCAGATGATTGAGAACATCACCCGCTAAAACATAGCGATAAAGGGCCCCCTTTGCAGTGAACTGCTCCCCATTAGTTGGACTGAGAAATCAGTTTCCGATTAGTGGGGAGTAGTTTTCATTGAGAGCCCGAAGTTTGGTGAGTGAGCATCAGCGGGAGCAGTTGGTTGAACTATTTGAGCAAGGCATAGGCTATCGTGCCGCTGCTACTGCTCTTGGTGTCTCCAAATACGCCGCCCGTATGCTCTATCGTCGGTTTAAACTGCATGGCAGACTATGTCTTGTGGAAAAACCGACTGAGCAGCAGTATTCGTTCGAAATCAAGAAGGAAGTTGTCCAACGCCACCTTTCTGGTGAGACAGCGATGAATCTTGCGCGCGAGTTTGGCCTGTCATCAGAGAAGCTGGTCAGCGGATGGTCGAGGAAATGGCGTAATGGTGGCGATGAGGCACTAAAACCGAAGCCGAAGGGCAGGCCCAAGGGCTCGGTCACGCCGAAGCCGCTCTCGGAGGAAGCGAAGCTGCGTCGCCAGATCGCGCGGTTGGAAGCGGAAAACGCATATCTAAAAAAATTGCGGGACTTGAGGAATCAGGGACACGCCTGAAAGTTCAGGCGATTGTCATCCTCAAGTCACGGCATCGTCTGCAATACCTTTTGGATGCGGCAGGCATGCCGAGAGCAACGTTCTTCTACCACCAGAAACGACTCAGCGAGCCGGATAAGCACGCTGCGCTCAAAGACGCGATCTTAGAAAGCTTCGAGCGTAACAAGCATCGCTACGGCTACCGACGAGTGCTACTTGACCTGCGCAACCAGGGGTGGGTGGTCAACCACAAGCTCGTCTACAAACTCATGAGCGAAATGGGGCTTCGAGCCAAGGTCCGCCGGCGCAGGCCATATGTTTCTTATAACGGGACGATCAGCCACATTGCCGACAACACGCTTGACCGCAAGTTCACCCCAGATAAGCCAAATACCGTCTTTGTTAGCGACGTCACCGAGTTCAGGGTCGCAGGCCGCAAGGTCTACCTGTCACCGGTGATGGATCTGTTCGACCGTTCAATCGTTGCCCACACCGTGACTACATCGCCGTCGACAGCGTTTACCGCCGATTCTTTAACTAAGACGATTAAAACGTGTACGCCTGAGCCTGGGTGGATGATGCATACCGATCAAGGTTTCCAGTACCAGCATTCGTCCTGGCGCAACCTGATTCATGATAACGGTGGTGTTCAGTCAATGTCGCGTAAAGCCAACTGCTACGACAACGCGGTCATGGAGAACTTCTTCGGCCACCTGAAAACCGAGATGTACCACGGAGAAGCCTTCGACACCGTCGCAGAGTTCAACCAGGCAATCGACGAGTACATCCGGTGGTACAACACCGAACGCATCCAACAACGACTCAAGGGTCTAACCCCGATGCAATATCGAAATCAGACCCTTGAAGCCCTAACCGCCTAGAATTAAACCAGTCCAACTTTCGGGGGCCAGTTCACAGTAGCAAGGGGGCCCTTTTTGTATGAAAGAAAAATCCCCGCACCAAGGCGGGGAAATACTCTAGCGATTGATGCGAGTATAAGGGTGAACGTAGTTCAGCTTCTCTGCCGGCATCGGCAAGATCAGATCATCGCCGTAGGGGCTGGATGCACCAGCAAAAGGCGCAGAGATTTCGGTGATTGCGTGCTCGCGATTTTCGTTCTTCGGCCAAGCCGGGGAAACGTGACCCTTCTTCTCATTCGACATAGCCCTTATTATTTCAAACCTTGCGCAAAAACGTAACTCAAACGATAACTAAACTGGGGTGACATCATGACTCAGTCTTCCCACCTCCCGCATTTCCGCACGTGGCTCGCCTCCCTTGAGGAAGAAGAGCTGGCCACCATCCTCCGCAACCGGCCGGATGTGCTCAATCCGCTACCCCCGAGCATCGCCGCGCTCGCTACCCGCCTGCTACTGCGCACTTCTATCGCGCGGGCGCTCATGAACTGCACTGCACGGCAGCTTGCGGAAATCGAAGCCATCGCGCGCCGCGGAGGAGAACTCGAAGAAGTAGAAGACCTTAATCCGGACATCACCCGCCAGCTCAAGGAGCGCGGCTTGGCCTACGGCAACATCCTCATCCCGCCCGAGGTCATGCCTGCCCTTCCCACCGGCTGGTCCCTCCTCGACCAGGTCCAGGTCAGCCCGGAGGACATCGCCGAGCTGCCGGACGAAGAACGGAAGGTTCTCGAGACCCTGTCGCGTTCCAATGGCCTGGGCACCACGCGGGATGCGGCCATCGATGCGGATCCGGCCCGGCCGATTCCGCGGCTCATCGCCAAGCAGCTGCTCCAGCGCGTGGACGCCACCACCGTCCGCCTGCCTCGCGCCGTACACCTGGCGCTCAACGGCAAGCCCACCGCCCCAATCCCAATAGAGGGGATCACCGAATCCCCCGCCCCGGATCCCAAGGCCGATGATGCCGGTACTGCGGCCGGGCTTTCCGCCGTGCGCGGCATGCAGCGCGTCATTGACGCTCTAGGCGCGCGGCCAATAGAACTGCTCAAGGACAAGACCGTCGGCGTTCGCCAGCTCACCAACCTGAGCAAAACTCTCCACGTCGATGAGGAGGAGCTACGCCGCCTCATCGGCCTGGGCATAACCGCCCGCCTGCTCAGCCGCGGCGAGCCGAAAAACTTCGACGGCAATTTCCTCGCGCCAACGGAGCTCGCCCAGGCTTGGCTCGATGCGAACCTCGCAGAAAAATGGCAACTTCTGCTCGAGGCTTGGACTGCCTCCCCATGGACAAGGGAAGGCCGCACGCTAGCGCACACCAATGATCGGCTGCCGGAATTTAGACAAAAGGTCCTGCAGGTCTACCTGCGTGGGGGGAAACCCACCTTCGAAGAATCCCTACGCTTCCACTTTCCGCTCTTTGCCACCCACACTTCGGACGAGACCATCGCCGAACTCCGCGCGGAAGCCGAGTGGATCGGTGCCATTGCCCTCGAGCGCCCCACCAGCGTGCTTATCGACGGCCCCGACGCCGCCGCCCGCCTGACCCCCGACACGGTCGACTACTTTCTCATCCAAGCGGATATGACCGTATTGGTTCCCGGCCCGCTCGATCCGGAGACCCACCAGCAGCTCGAATCAGTCGCCGACCTCGAGTCTCCCGGCCTGGCCAGCGTCTATCGCATCTCGGATGCTTCCCTGCGTCGCGGTCTGGATCGCGGCATGACTGGGGAGGAAATCCAGGCCTTTTTCGCCGCCCACGGGGAGGTGCCGCAGACGCTGGAGTTCCACATCGGGGACGTCGCCAAGCGCCATGGCACCCTGCGCTCTGGCCCGGCGCTGTCCTACCTGCGCAGCGAGGACCCGGCGCTCCTCCAGATTGCGCTCAAGGCAGCGCCCTTGCGCCTGCTCGCGCCCACCGTCGCGGTGTCCCAATTGCCGGTGCACGACCTACTGGAACGGCTACGCGAGCACGGACTCTCTCCCGCTGCTGAGGACGAAAGCGGCGCCAGCCTTAACGTCGCGCCCGAACCCGCTACACTGCCGACGCCCACCGCCCGCCGAGCCACCACTTCTCCGGACATTGCGAAGGCGATGCGCACCCTGCGCGACGACGCCGGGCCTTCCACGCCCAGCCTCGATATAGTCCACGCCGCCGCGCGCACTGCCCGGCCGATCACCATCGGGTATGCGGACAAGAACGGCAACGAAAAGAAACGCACCGTCACCCCGCTGACCGTGGCGGGCGGGCAAATCGACGCTCGCGCGGCCGATGGCTCTACCATCCGGTTTCCCTTGCACCGGATCACCTCCGTTACGCTGGAGCCATGAATGGACCATTGATTGTGCAGTCGGATAAGACCGTCCTGCTCGAGGTGGATCACGCCCAGGCCGCCGAGGCCCGCGCCGCGCTCGCTCCCTTTGCGGAGCTCGAGCGCGCCCCCGAGCACGTGCACACTTACCGCATCACCCCGCTCGCGTTGTGGAATGCCCGCGCGGCCGGGCACGATGCCGAGCAGGTCGTCGACGTCCTGGAAAACTACTCCCGCTTTCCAGTCCCCCAGGCCCTGCTTGTCGACGTCGCCGAAACCATGTCCCGCTACGGCCGCGTCCGCCTCCACGCCCACCCGGCCCACGGCCTCATCCTCGAGTCCGATGAGCCGCCCATCCTCGAAGAACTTACCCGCGGCGCTACCGGAAAACTCCTCGGCGCGCGCATCGACGAGCATTCCATCGCCGTCCCTCCTTCCGAGCGCGGCCGCCTCAAGCAAGCCCTCCTCAAGGCAGGCTGGCCGGCAGAAGACCTCGCCGGCTACGTCGATGGCGAGTCCCACCCCATCGCCCTCAATCACGACGGCTGGCAGCTGCGTGATTATCAGCAGTACGCCACCGAGGCCTTTTGGTCTGGCGGCTCGGGCGTCGTCGTACTGCCGTGCGGCGCCGGCAAAACCATCGTCGGCGCGGCTGCGATGGCCAAGGCGGAATCTACCACGCTCATCCTGGTCACCAATACCGTCGCCGGCCGACAGTGGCGCGACGAGCTCCTGCGCCGCACCACCCTCACCGAAAACGAAATCGGCGAATACTCCGGTGAAAAGAAGGAAATCAAGCCCATCACCATCGCCACCTACCAGGTGGTCACCCGCAAAACCAAGGGCGAATACCGGGCCCTCGAGCTCTTTGATTCCCGGGACTGGGGCCTCATCATCTACGACGAGGTCCACCTCCTTCCCGCCCCGGTGTTCCGCATGACCTCGGACCTGCAATCGCGGCGTCGGCTAGGGCTTACCGCCACCCTCGTGCGCGAGGACGGCCGCGAGGGTGACGTCTTCTCCCTCATCGGACCCAAGCGCTACGACGCCCCGTGGAAAGAACTCGAAATGGCCGGTTATATCGCCACCGCCGAATGCATCGAGGTCCGCGTGGATATGGACGCCGAGGAACGCATGCTGTACGCCACCGCCCAACCTCGCGACCGCTACCGCATCGCCGCCCAAGCCGCCGCCAAGCTCCGTGCGGTGGACAAGATCTTGGCCCGGCACCCACAGCAGGCGCTCATCATCGGCGGTTATGTCGACCAGCTCAAAGAACTCGGCGCGCATCTCGACGCCCCCGTTATCGACGGCTCCACCTCCACCGCCAAACGCGAGCGCCTCTTCCAACAATTCCGGGACGGCACGCTCCCTGTACTCGTCGTGTCCAAAGTGGCCAATTTCTCCATCGATCTTCCCGAGGCCGCCCTGGCCATCCAGGTCTCCGGCACCTTCGGCTCCCGCCAAGAAGAGGCTCAACGCCTCGGCCGACTACTCCGCCCGAAGGAAGAAGAGGCTCTCTTTTACTCGCTGGTCACCCGCGATAGCCTCGACGCGGACTACGCCGTGCACCGCCAGCGTTTCCTCGCCGAGCAGGGATATGCCTACCGGCTTATCGACGCACTAGACTTAGAACAATGAAAATCTTCAAGTTCGACGTAGACGAGTCCTTTGCCAAGGCCAATAACGAGCTCTTGCGCGATTCCAACCGCCTTCGCATCTCCGGCCTCGTGCTGGGCATCCTGCTCATCATCGGCGGCGCGGCCATCTGGTGGGGATTTTCCTGGGGCATTACCATCGGCCTCGGCATGATCCTTTTCGGAATCATGGTAGCCATCGTCGGCTTTGCCGCCGCCCGTAAAGTCGGCACCGCCCAGCAACTCTACGACACCTATCCTCTCGCTCCGGCTGTCATCGCTGAAGTAAATGAGCGCGACATGGTCTTGCTCGCCCTTGTTAATACCAACGTGGATCCCTCCTTGCCTCCCCGCTGGGCTGCATGCTTGCGCACCGTGACCGCCATCCCCGGCACTCAACGCACGGTAGGCACCAAGGTTCCCGTTGCGGCTGTTTCCGGCCGCGCGGACAACAACCACTGGCAGCAAATCACTCCCATGCCCATCGCTTGGGGCACCCCAGATGCCGAAACCGTCACCATTGCCCGGAAAGCCATCCCCCAAGATCAGTGGCAGCGCCTAGAGCGCGCCCGCAAGCGCCTTTCCGACGTGAAGGCCACGAAGTTCGACCTCCTAGTTCTTTAGGGCTCCACAAACCTTTCTGGATACAGCAGTACTTCTAGGAGCGGATCCGGCCACTTGTTGAGAACTATCGCGGCGACCTCTTCCTCCCTTTCGGGGAAATGATCCCTCGCTAATTCCACCCAAAATTTCCCGCAAGACCGCGCCTGCCAATCCGGATCGGATTCGGTTCCACGCTTCGCGTACTCCCACGCGGCCTCATGCTTACCGACTTCTTCTAAGGCTTTAGCTGTCTCTTCGAAATAAACTGCGTAGCTACCTTCGGCCAAGTGCGTACGGATGATTGCGTCGACATCCTGATCTAAAACCGCAAAGCGCTTCTCCATATACTTGCGGCGGATAATATCTGCGTTTACCGCCCAGGCTCGCACCCGAACAAGTCCGTCTTCTCCGAGGACCGTTGAATAAGCAACGGGGTCGAGTTCGAAGTAGTCAACCATCTGGTTCTCATGGAAAGCGATGAACCACTCCGCCAGCTCCATTGGCGCGGGCTTGGCTCGCTGTGCGCTTTTAGCATGAAGCTCGATGAGCTCTTCAACAACCTCACTTAGCATGCCAAGTGAGTCATCCGCGTTGGCAATCACATCTACTGCAATCTCCAGCGCTTCTTGCACAACCGAGAAAACTTCGGCTGGATCTTCCGAAGGGTTCTCCACGGCAAAATCAAGCATGCCAATTCCATCTTGCATTTTCAGTGCGCGTCTAGCTGCTCGATCCTCATCAAGAAAGGATCGGGTCCTACTCCGAAAAGAAGGCAGGATGATGTCAGGCAGTGAGCTCATCAGTTCAACCTCCTCGGTACGCTATCAACCCATTTTAACGGCGTCCCCTACCTGGGGTTGCCCGCAAATCGTGGACACGTAGTGGAGCTACCTAGTGGTTAGGCAGCTATTTCTTTTCTGCTGGTGGTTAGACCAATGTGGTTCTCGAAGTCGACGGGGCTGACCATCCCGAGTGCGGAGTGTCGGCGTCGTCGGTTGTAGACTACTTCAATCCAGTAGGCAACGGCCTTGCGTTCGGCATCGCGGGTTGGCCAGCGCTTACGGTCGTAGAACTCGGTTTTAAGCGTTGACCAGAATGACTCGGCCATCGCGTTATCGAAGCACACACCGGTACGCCCTACGGACTGAGCAATGCCCAGGTTGCGGCAAACTTCCCAGAGCTTCTCGCTGGTAAATTGGGTTCCGCGGTCAGCGTGAAACACTAGCCCGTCAGGCACGTCACCGCGCAGCGTATGCGCCATTCGCAGGGCCCGTTCGACCAGGTATGTATCTTGAACGCTATCCATAGCCCAGCCCAGTACCCTGCGGGAATGGCCATCGCGGACTGCACACAGATACAACCAGCCTTCAGCAGTGCGCAGGTAGGTAATATCCGACATCCACACTCGGTTGAGCTCACCGGTATCAAACATGCGCTTGACCAGGTCAGGAAGCGTGGACTTACGTTTGGCTTGGACCGTTGTCACTGGGACAAAGGCCCGCGGTGAAATCCCTTCAATGCTCATCATGCGCATTCGTTTAGCCACAGTCTTACGGTTAAGCGCAATGTGGTAGCGCTCGGTAAGTTCTGCGGTGATCCGCGGAGCACCGTAAACCTGATCGGAGTCCGACCAAATCTGATGAATCTTGCGGTCAACATCGTCGTAGAATGCTGCGCGATCATCGTCGCCGGATAGCCGCTTCTGCTGCGTATGGGCCCATTTGTAGTATCCAGACCGAGATACTTTTAATAGCCGTGCCATACGTTTGATGCTGTAGTTGGCCTTCTCCTGCCGCATCAATTCGAACTTTTCTGCTCGCGTTGCTTCGCAGCGAAGAAGGCTGTCGCTTTTGACAAAAACTCATTATCCATCTTGGCTTCCGCCAGTTCACGGCGCAGACGAGCATTTTCAGCACGAAGATCAGCCTCGCTCATCCCATCTGATGCTCCACGGCGCTCACGCTCGAGTTTGACCCACCTGCCCAAAATTGTGGCTGATACACCAATCTCCTTGGCCACATGAGCAATCGGGCGCTGCGACTCGATTACCAGGTTTGCGGCTTCACGCCGGTACTCCGGCGTGTATTTCTTGCGCTGTTGACTCACAATGAACATCGGACCTAGCCCCTGTTAGGTAGACACCTGATATCCAGCCCGGTTGGGTTGGGAAGAAAGGTAATCTACCACCATGCCTAGGTACTCCGAACAGTTCAAACGTGATGCTGTGGCCCTCTACGAAAACAATGAGGACCTT
>NZ_JASPII010000005.1:0-151338 GCF_030229635.1 Corynebacterium marquesiae | reverse complement strand
AGAACAAAAAGCAACTGAGATGCCGGTTTGTCAACGATGCCGCGACTCATCTGTCAAACATGTCGCGACTCATGACATCTGGCGGAGGATGTGGGATTTGAACCCACGAGGGGCGTGAACCCCGCACGCGTTCCAGGCGTGTGACATAGGCCGCTAGTCGAATCCTCCGAGAAGAAACATTAGCAGCCGTGGCAATTATTTTACCAATCGCCAGGTCAGGGGATATTTTCGGCGATCTAAAGCCGTTTAGTATCGGATGGTCCTTGGGTCGCGCACCTGTGGGCGGTGGTGACCCGTGCGGGCGGAGTCCCATTTGGCTAAACCGGCGCTCGGGCGTTAAAGTATGGGGCAGGATTCCGCGTGGCGTCCATCCTCTGAACTCCCCCAGGGCAGGAATGCAGCAAGGGTCAGGAGGCTCTGGCGGGTGCGCGGGGTCCCCTTTTTGTATGGCGTGCGTTACTATTGGGGGCTAAAAGTCGCCCTATACATGGAAGGTAGACATACGCATGTCGCTTCTTACTTTGGAATCGTCCGAACTCGCGGAGCTCGCCGCCCAGGTCCGTAAGGACTACGAGGACCTTAAGGCTAAGGGCCTGAAATTGGACCTGACCCGCGGCAAGCCAGCGAAGGCGCAGCTAGACCTCTCCAATGATCTCCTTGCTCTGCCCGGCTTGGGCAATTACACCGATGCGGCCGGAAACGACCTGCGTAACTACGGCAACCAAAAGGGCATCAAGGAACTGCGCGACATCTGGGGCAAGCTGACCAACATGGACCCCGAGCTGCTCGTAGCTGCAGACTCCTCCTCGCTGAACATCATGTTTGACCTGATTTCTTGGGCATTCCTCTTCGGCACCAATGATTCCGCACAGCCGTGGAGCAAGGAAGAAAAACTCAAGTGGATCTGCCCAGTGCCGGGCTACGACCGCCACTTTGCCATCACGGAGCAATTCGGCTTCGAGCTGGTCACGGTGCCGATGGAGGAGGATGGGCCGGATGTAGAGGCCGTCGAAAAGCTGGTGGCGGATCCGGCGGTCAAGGGCATGTGGGTAGTGCCGATGTTCGCTAACCCCACCGGCGCCGTGATTTCTGAAGACAAGGCCCGCCGTCTCGCCCGCATGCAGGCCGGCGCGCCGGATTTCCGCATCGTGTGGGATAACGCCTACGCAGTGCATACCTTGACGGAAGAATTCCCGGAAATCCTGCCGATTCTGGATATCGCCGCGGAAGAAGGCAACCCGAACCGCTTCTGGGCCATGTCTTCCACCTCGAAGATCACCTTCGCGGGCGCAGGCGTGGGTTTCTTCGGCACCTCGGAGGATAACCTCGAGTGGTACCTGGAGCACGCCGGCATCCGCGGCATCGGCCCGAATAAGATCAACCAGCTGGCGCACCACGAGTTCTTTGGCTCTGCCGAGGGTGTGCGCGCGGTAATGCGCCGCCACGCCGCGCTGATTAAGCCCAAGTTCGATGCCGTGCTGCGCATCTTGGACAAGCGCCTCGGCGAGTACGAGGTGGCGCAGTGGACCACCCCGAAGGGCGGCTACTTCATCTCCCTCGACGTCGTCGACGGCACCGCTAACCGCGTCTGGGAGCTCGCGCGCGATGCCGGCATCCTGCTCACCCAGGCCGGATCCGCCTTCCCGTATGGCCAGGACGACAATGACCGCAATATTCGCCTCGCCCCAACCCTGCCGCCGCAGGAAGAGGTCGAGGCGGCGATGGACGGCGTCGCTACCTGTGTGCTGCTTGCCGCCGTGGAGAAGCTGGGGGCCTAATATCAACGCCGACGAGTCTGCCCTGTGGCTGAGCGAGATTATCCCGGCTCCGCTGGAGTTCCGCTACGTCGATGAGCGCCGGCTAGGCCTTGCCTCGCTTGCCGACGCCCAATCGCTCGCCCTCACCACCACCTTCAACGCCACCGACACCGGCCTGCAGAGCCAGGACGACGGCACCGATGTGCGCTGTGAGCTGTTGACGGTGGCGCGCACCGGACAGCCCGAGGTGGCCGCCGCCATCAACGCTGCGGCTGACACCTTCGAAAAGGCCGGCGGCCTGCTGCCGGCGCAGCCGGGCGTGATGCTGCCGTCCATCCTCGACGTCCCAGATATCACCGTGCACCACGGCCTGTTCATCGCCCCGTACCTGTGGGGCGGGCAGACCCCGCAGTTTCGCGAGGAGGGCCGCCTGACCCTCATCTTGCAGCTGCTCATGCTGACGGATTCGGAATATGCGTTTGGGGTAGAAGAGGGCGTCGGCAAGCTGCAAGGAGCGGTGGCCGAGCAGGGCATTGACCTGCTGGACTGGTCGCGCGAGGGTTAGCCGGTAAACTGGCTAACCGTGGCTTTATACCGGAAATATCGTCCAGCAACGTTCGCGGAGGTCGTGGGCCAAGAGCAGGTCACCACGCCGCTATCCGCAGCCCTTGACGCAGGGCGCATCAACCACGCCTACCTCTTTTCCGGCCCGCGCGGCTGCGGCAAGACCTCCTCGGCGCGGATTATGGCCCGCTCGCTCAACTGCGAGCACGGGCCGACCTCGACGCCGTGCGGCAAATGCGATTCCTGCGTCTCCCTCGCCCCCGGCGGCCCCGGCAACCTGGACGTGACGGAGCTCGACGCCGCCTCGCACAACGGCGTGGAGGACATGCGCGAGCTGCGCGACCGCGCCTACTACGCGCCGGCCGAATCGCGCTACCGCATCTTCATCATTGACGAGGCGCATATGATCTCGCCCTCCGGTGCGAACGCGCTGCTCAAGGTGGTGGAGGAGCCGCCCGAGCACGTCATTTTCATCTTCGCGACCACGGAGCCGGAGAAAATCATCGGCACCATTCGCTCGCGTACCCACCACTATCCCTTCCGCCTGCTGACCCCGCCGGCCATGAAGGGCCTGCTGCAGCGCACCGTTGCGGCCGAAGGCGTGCATGTCGAAGACGCCGTGTACCCCATGGTCATTGAGGCGGGCGGCGGTTCCCCGCGCGATACTTTGTCTCTGCTGGACCAGCTGCTGGCCGGCGCCGGGCCCGATGGCCTGACCTATGACCTTGCCCGGCCGCTTTTGGGTGTCACCGATGTCTCGCTGCTTGACGACGCCATCGAAACCCTCGCCAACCAAGACAAACCCGGCCTCTTCGCGATGGTCGACCACGTCATCGAGGCCGGCCACGACCCGCGCCGCTTCGCCGTCGATTTGCTTGACCGTTTGCGCGATTTGATGATTCTGCAGGCGGTCCCCGGCGCCATCGACGCCGGCCTCGTCTCCGCGCCCACCGACCGCGCTTCCGTGCTCACCGCCCAAGCGCAGCGTTTTTCCGGACCGCAGCTGACTTACCTGGCCTCCACGGTCAACGACCGCATCAGCGACCTGACTGGTGCGACTTCACCGCGCCTGCTGCTAGAAATCATGTGCGCGCATCTGCTTATCGGGTCCACCGGTCCGGTTGCTGCCGCGCCTGCATCCGCAGCGGCTCCCGCTCCCGCCCCCGCCCCTGCTGCCAACGCTGCCGCTGTCTCGCCCGCGCCGGCTGGCCCTGCGACCCCGGGCGGTGCTCCCGCGGCCAACTCTGCCGTCGCCGGTGCCCAAGACCCCCAGTCCGCCGCTGCTGCCATCATCGCTCGCCGCCGCGCCAAGTCCCAGGAGCAGCAGGCTTCTGCCCCTTCTCCTGCTCCAACCTCTGCACCGACCGCCCAGCCGCAGGCCCCGTCCCAACCGGAATCGCAACCGGATGCGCAGCCGCAGGCGCAATCCGAGCAGCCGGCCGCCGAGGCGCAAAGCACGCAGAGGCCGCAGGGCCAAGAGCCGCAACCGCAGCAGCAAGAGGCTGGGGACCCGTGGCAGCGTGAGCGGCAAATCCCGCAGGCAAAGGTGCCCGAGCAACAATCGGCGCAGTCGGCGCAGAGCGAGGCACCGCACTCAGCGCCGGCTCAGGAGAAGCATCGCGAGCCACTGGAGAAGCCCGTGCCGGCCCGCGCGGAGGAAACAGCGCCGGAAGCCGCGGCGCAGCCCGCACCGGAACCTGCCCCGCAAACGCAGGCGGCGGAGGAACCGGACGGCGACTTCGCAGAGGCCGTGAGGGAGAAATGGGTGGCGTTGAGGGGGAGCGTCGGCAAGCGGAATAAGGTGGCCGAAATCATGCTGGCCGAAGCCCGCGTGCTTGGCTTCCGCGATGGCACCCTGACGCTGGGACATACCACCGGCGCGCTGGCCGAGCGCATCAATGCGCCCGCCAATAATGCCGTCATCGTGGAGGTGCTCAAGGAGGAGTTCCAGCGCGATGTGGCCGTCAACTGCGTGGTGGGTACCGACCCGAAGACCGCCGGTTTCGATGCGCCGCGGCCGCCGCAGCGCAAGGAAGCGTGGACCCCCAATCAGCCGGCGCGCGAGCCTGCCGACGACCAGGAGGCGGAGAGTAAAACGGAAAGCGCGCCCGGGTGGCGCTCGCGCATCGCACGGGCGACGCAGGCTGCCAAGCAACGCGATGAATCGCAGTTCAGCAATGGCGTGCCGCTGCCGCCCGAGCCTGAGCCGGACTTTGCCGCTCCGCCGGAGGAACCGCCGGCCTACACCCGCGACGACGAAGAACGCGACATGATGGAGGCCGCGCAGTCGACCGGCGAGATGGATCATCGCAGCGCTACCGAGGTAGCTATGGAGCTGCTGGAGCGCGAGCTGGGCGCGCGGCGTGCCTAACTGGCAAGCACGGTACACTCGGGCGGTAGCGAAATTTACAGTTGATTTAGAAAGGAAACGACATGGCTGACCAAGACCCAATGCAGCAGGCAAATGACATGAACGACCTCATCGCGCAGGCCGCGCAGGTGCAGGCGGATCTGCAGAAGGCGCAGGAAGAAATCCTCGCCACCAACGTCGAGGGCCAGGCAGGCAACGGCCTGGTTAAGGTGACCATGACCGGCGGCGCCGAGCTCGTGGACCTGCAGATCGATAAGTCCGTCGTGGACCCGGAGGACGTCGATACCCTGCAGGACCTGGTCATGGGCGCGTTCAAGGAAGCGCACGCTGCGGCCGGCCGCCTGGCACAGGAGAAGATTGGCCCGCTGTCCCAAGGCATGGGCGGCCAGGGCGGCCCGTCTTTTGAGGATGTCTTCGGCGGCAACCAGTAGCCCGCGCGATACGATAAAAGGCCGTTGCCCCGCGTTGGGGCTGCGGCCTTTTAGCTGATTTTGGGAGTAATTGATGTTTGAAGGACCTCTGCAAGACCTCATCGACGAGTTTTCGCGCCTGCCGGGCATCGGCCCGAAGTCGGCGCAGCGCATCGCGTTTCACGTTTTGCACATGGAGCCCGAGGACATCGAGCGACTACAAAACGCGCTGGGCGCGGTGCGCGATGGCGTGACCTTTTGCCGCATCTGCTGCAATATTTCCCGCGAGGATGTCTGCCGCATCTGCATTAACTCGCAGCGCGACGCCTCGACCATATGCGTGGTCGAGGAGCCGAAGGATATCCAGGTCATCGAGCGCACCGGCGAGTATGAGGGCCGCTACCACGTCTTGGGTGGCGCGCTGGACCCGCTGGCGAATGTAGGCCCGCGCGATTTGAATATTTCCACGCTGCTGCAGCGCCTGGGTGGCGTGCTGCCGGACCGCGAGCTGGCGGATTCCACCCCTGAAGCCCCGCTTTACGACGCCACCCCCACCATCCACGAAGTCATCCTCGCCACCGACCCCAATACCGAGGGCGAGGCCACCGCCGCATACTTGGTGCGGTTGCTGCGTGACTTCCCTGATTTGAAGATCACCAGATTGGCCTCCGGCATGCCGCTCGGAGGCGATTTGGAGTTCGTGGACGAGCTCACCTTGTCCCGCGCGCTCTCTGGCCGCCTGACCATTTAGCACGTTGGCGCCCCAGCCAGTGGCACGCGTGCGTGCCCGGGCGTGCGCGGGTGAGCGCGGGCTAGGGCACGGCAGCCGTGGGACCGTTTCGTGCGCGGCCGGTGAACACCGGCGGTCCGTGTGCTCTGCTGGCCTTCCCGTCATCCGCGCTGGTGGGCGGGAGCCAGGCGATTCGGCCGTTGACGCGCGCCATCCGTCCGCGACCCGGCAGCCCGTTGATGGAGTTGTGATACGGGCAGAGCAAGGCCATGTTTTCGGGGTGGGTGAGGCCGCCGCGGGAGTATTCGATGAGGTGGTGGGCTTGGCATTCGGAGGCGGGGCGTCGGCAAGCGGGCCAGGCGCAGCGGGCGCCTTCAGCCTCGAGCATGCGACGCTGCTTCGCGGAGGCCTGCCGGGTGCGGTAAAGGTTGACGGGGCCGCGCTCGGGGTGGATGAGCGTGAAAAGGCCGGCGCCGGCAAGGGTACGGCGGACGAGTTCGGTGCCGGTGATGGTCGCGCCGTTGGTGAGAGCGAGGCGGACGTCGTCGCCGTCGCCGGCCAAGATCTTCAGGTAATCCGGCAGCTCGATGATGACATTGGTGGTTACGGTCGCGGGCGCGGCGGCGCGGGAACCGGTGAGCCAAGCCAGCGGGTCGGATTTGGCGGCGGCCCAAATATCGGCCATCTGCGCGGCGGGGCCGGTGAAACTCAGGGTGGTTTTCTCGCCGTGCATGATGCGGCGGCCGCCGTCTTCGCGCTCGGGCGGCGGGTTGATTTCGCGCAACAGCCGAGTCGCCGCGCGCGAGACCTGCGCGGTGGTTCCGGCGGTGGCGCATAGCTTCTCGCGAAATTGCCAGCGCTTGGTGGGGTCAGAAATGCCGCGCGAGCGGCGGGCGATGAGCGCGAGGGTCTCCAGGCTGTGTTGGTTGCGGCGCGCGGCGGCTAGGGCGCGGGATTGGTAGCGCGAGTGGCTGGTGGGGGAGAGGAAGGCCGCGGCGGTGCGGCGCAGGGTGCGCGCTTGATCCGCGGGCAGGGGCAGGCTGGAGGCGGCATGGGCTTCTTCGAGAAGGTCCACGCCGCGCTTAGCGATGTCGCCCAGCTGCTCCAATAACGTCATGCCCCGCAGCCTATGGGCGGGGGCAGGCGGCTACAAGGGCAGGCGGCCGAGCCTGTGGATAACTCGGGGGTTCTGGGGCTGCTGGGCGAAGTTATCCACAGGTTTTGGCCTATCTTTGGGAGCGCGGGGGCTCAGAGGCGTTGAAACGTTCGACGCGCAGGCGGTCGACGGCCGGAATCTCAAGCGGCTCCAGATCCGCGAGGGCCACGCCCATCGCTTGGGAGAGGAGGAGATCGGCCAGCTGCGGGTTTCGGGCCAGCGCCGGGCCGTGCATATAGGTGGCGATGACGCTGCCTTGGACGGCGCCTTCGTAGGTGCGCTGGGCGGAGCCGTCGCTGAGATCGGCGGTGGCGGCCTGGTCGGCATTGCCATTGCCGCGGGTGAGCGTGCCGAGCGGCTGCGCAGAGGGGCCGAGGATGGTGGCACCTAGGTGGTTTTCAAAGCCGGTCAGCGGTTCGGTGAGGTCCGCGGTGACTCCGGCGCGGGTGGGCTCGGAGGCCACCTCGCCGATGGCGCGGTCCTGCATGCCGGCCGTGGTGGCGTCGAGCAGCCCGACGCCGTCGATAATGCGGCCGGAGGCGCGGAAGGATTCGCCGAGGACTTGCAGGCCCGCGCAAATGGCAAAGACGGGGCGGCCGGCGTTAGCGGCGCGGGTAAGGCCGCCATCGGAAATCAGGTGGTCTGCGGCCAGGATCTGCGCGGTATCTTCGCCGCCGCCGAGGGTGTAGATATCCAGCGTCTCGGGCACGGGCTCGCCCAAGCGGATGGGGTGAATCTCCGCCTTGAAGCCGCGCATGCGGG
The DNA here is from genome assembly GCF_030229635.1 of Corynebacterium marquesiae. Classification (NCBI taxonomy): domain Bacteria; kingdom Bacillati; phylum Actinomycetota; class Actinomycetes; order Mycobacteriales; family Corynebacteriaceae; genus Corynebacterium; species Corynebacterium marquesiae. The sequence continues at coordinate 143,588 of NZ_JASPII010000005.1, read as the reverse complement.
CGCGCTGGCGCAGGACGAGGGCGTTGCCGTCGTCGCCGTAGGTACCGAGGACGTCGGGAAGCACTAGGCCGATATTAAGCATTGGTGGCCTCCTTGGAAAGCGCCTTCTTCAAATCGCGGAAGGCGGTGTAGTTGGCGAGGACCTCGATGCGGCCCTCCGGGCAGGCGGCGAGCGCATCCATCGGATCCGGGATGAGCTCGTGGGAAATATCGGCGTAAACCAGGCGCACGGCCAGGTCGGTGCCGCGCTCGCCGGCGGCCTTGACGCTTAAGCCATTGAAGCCTTCGAATTTCACGTCCCAGAGCCAGGACATGTCGATGCCATCGGCCACCTGGCCATTGGTGGCGATGACCAGGCCATCGGCGCTGCGGTCCACCATGGACAGGGCTTCTTGCCAGCCGGCCGGGTTCTTAGCCAGCAGCAGGCGAATCTCGCGGCCCTTCCAGTGGATAGTGGAGTAGCGGCCGGCAACGTCATCGATGCTCTCGGCGGCCGCAATGGCCTTATCTAGGTCAACACCGAAGCCGGCTACGGCCGCGGCGATGGCCTGGGCGGCGTTGCCACGATTGGCGCGGCCGGGCAGTGCCAAGTTCAGCGGGCGCTTGGCGGTGGGGGTGATAATGCCATGCTTATCGACGCCCCAGGTAGGCTGCGGCCGGCGGAATTCGCGGCCGTCGGCAAGCGGCTTAACGGCATACCAGTCATCCTCGGTGCGCACGACGTGCCCGCCGGTGCGCGGGCAGGTGACGGAATCGCCGAGCCAGCCGGCTCCGGCCGAGACCCAAATGACATTCTTGGCGTCATAGGCTACGGAGGTCATGAGCACGTCGTCGCAGTTGGCGATGACGAGCATGTCCGGGTGAGCCTCCACGGCGCCGCGCAGCGCGCGCTCAATCTTGTTGATTTCGCCCACGCGGTCCAGCTGGTCGCGGGTGAGATTAAGCAGAACCAGAACCTGCGGGTTGAGGCTATCGGCCACGTGGGGCACGTGGAGCTCGTCCACCTCGAGCACGAGGTGGGAGGCGTCTTTGCCGGCCATGAGCGCGGAGATGATGCCGGCGTCCATGTTATCGCCGCCGTCGTTGGTGGCTACGGTGTGCTCGGCGCGAACCGCGGCGGCCAGCATGCGGGTGGTGGTGGACTTGCCGTTGGTGCCGGTAACCAGCACAGCTGGGCGCCCACCGCCCAGGTTGGTCATGATGGAAGGGTCAATGGCATTGGCGATTAGACCACCGATCATTCCGCCGGCGCCACGGCCGGTGGCGCGGGAAGCGGTGGTGGCCAGCTTCGCGGCGGTGGTGGCGGTGGTGGTGCGTAACTTCTTTAACGCACCCGGGACTCTAAAACTCATGTCCCCTAGGGTAGTCGGGCGGGCGGCTTAGTCGTTCTTTTTCCCCGCCGAGCCGCCAGAATTTCGGCGGCCTCTGCCACGACCGCCGCGGCCGCCGCGGCGCCGGCGACGCTTATGGTTCTTGCCACCGCCCTTTTTGTTGTTCTGAGACGAGCGGTGGGCCCGCGGCGCTGGCTTAGTGGATTCGGGTTCGGGCTCGGCGTCTTCGATGCGCGTGAGAGCATCAAGAAAGGCGGCGTCCGACATCAGCGGGATGCCTTTGCGGTGGGCGTGCATGGGTTTGCCCACCAAGTCCGTGGTGACATTGCAGACCACCAGCGAGGACTCGCGGGTAAGCTTCTCGGAATAATTGAGCTCTTCGCGCATGAGCGCGGCGATGATGGTGTCTGGGTCCTCGAGGATTTCCGGTGCGACCACGATTTCCATGCCGCGGCGCAGCTCCTTGCCCGGTTCGTATTTGCCGGGGTTGTGGTGCTGGACGGGGGCCTCGGCGGCGTCGACGCGCACGTGGGAGCGTTGCAGGCCGAAGCGATCGGCGCGCACGTCTTCGGGCGCATAGCTGCGCACCGTGCCGCCTTCTTGCTTGCGGTAGAGCGCGATAAGCAGCTCGGTGTCCTCGCGCGAAGTTTCCGTCTCGGGGCGGGCGGCTCGCTCCACCGAGGCCTGCGGCGTGGCATCTAGGCCGCTCTGCTTGGCGACGCCCCCCAGCCGCACATCATTTGCCCGCACCTGCTGCGCATAGGCGGTGGCCAAGGTATCGATAATGCGGACAGGCGTGGGGACGTGTCCGACCTTTTGGCGGCGTCGGCGGCCCTTGTTGCGGCCACGGTTGCGCGCACGGTTTTGGCGCGCGGCGGCCATCATGGCGCGGCGGGCCTCGGCGACGAGAAAGCCCCAGGTATAGGGGAGATCGTGGACGATGAGCGTGCGGCCGACGATAAGCTTGTCCAGCGATTTAAGGATCTTGCCAAAAGCCGGTGCCTGCTCAATATCGGTGGTGCTCAGCCCGTGGAGGTGGCGCGGGCCGGCGTCGATATCGGGCTTGAGGACGGCGTGGAAGAGCTGGCCTTGTTCGCCGGCGTCGTTGAAAGCAATGGCGTCGATAGTCACGATGCGCCCGGTGGAGGGATGGATGCCGGTGGTCTGCAGGGTGAGCGCTACGTAGGGGTAGTCGGCTGCATCGGTGGATGAGTCGGCCTGCTGCGGCTGCTGCGGCTTCTTGTTAGCCGCTTCCGGCGTGGCAGGCCGCTCGTGACGGGCAGGTGGGTGCGGCTTCGGCTTCGGTTTTGGCTTGGGCTTTGCGGCGTCTGGTTCACCGGACGGCCGCACCGCGCGGCGCGGCCGAGTGCGTCGCTGTTCTGCGCCCGGTTTGGGCGTTGTGGACCTGGCCGCGTGGCGCGAAGCCACCGTCGCGGGCGACGGCGCTGGGGCCGACGCCGGCGTGTGCTGCGGGGAGGGGCCAGGTGTGTTGTTCATTAAACTCAGTGTAGTATCCCGCATTTCGTGCAGGGGGACAGGGCGCGCCGCTTAATTTTCGGCGACGATGACGATGACCTTCGGCGGGGTCGTTGGTTCCTCGGGCTCCTCAGGTCGCCCGGGTTCCTCCGGCTCTGCGGGCTCTGCTGGCTCTGCCGGTTTCTCCGGTCCATCCGGTGCGCTGCGGTACGTCCTAGGCAGTGCCGGTTCGAGCTCTACGGTGATCTCTGGTTCGGGGGTGGGGTCGATTTCTGAGCCAGGGATCGTCGTCGTAGGAGCAGTAATCTCCGGTTCTGGCGTTGGCTCGAGCTCGGAACCTGGGATCGTGGTTTCCGGCGCCGGCTCAGGCTCGGACGCCGAGGTCAGCAACGGAGACGTCGTCGTCGGCGCGGTCGACTCCGAGGACTGTGGTTCCGAGGACGCAGGCTTTGAAGATTCGGGCTCGGGCTGTGCCGAAGTGGACGTAGAGGACGCAGAGGTAGGCGTAGACGGGTCTGCAGCCTGGGTCGGCTCAGACGTTGGCTCGCTCGTGGCAGAACTGGTGGCGGAGCTGGAAGGCTCTGTGGTCTGCTTTTCCGTCGAGGCTGCGGTGGTGGTTTCAGCCGTCGTTTTCTCGGAAGTTGTCTTTTCCGAGGTAGACGTGCTTGAGGTCGGCAGGTCGGACGGCTCGGCAGACGAGGATGCCGCAGAGGACGGCTCCGCAGATGTCGTGCTCTTTGTGGACTCCGTGGTCTGGGAAGGCTCTGCAGACTGGGAGGACGAGGAGGTTGCGGTCGGTGCCTTGGCTGCTACCTGGGGTGCGAGTGCAGAGCTGGAGGATGGCGTCGAGGCAGGCGTGGTCCGAGACGGTGCCGGTGCCGGTGCCGGGGCAGAGGCGACGTCATTGGCTGCGGCCATGGCGGCAGCAGCCGCGGCGGAGGCGGCACGGGAAATTGCCTGGGAATCCTCGCCGTGGTGGCCACGTCGGTTGTCGGAGGCAGGGGCGTGGGTCTGGGCACGGTCAGCGTGAGGAGAGTGCGGCGCGCTGGGCTTTTTCGTGGTCTGCGAAGGGTAGGTGTGGTGGTGCGGTGTTGGAGAGGAGGGGGCGTCGGCAAGCGGGGGCTGAGTCGAGGTACCGCTGGTGGGGTTGGCATCGTGGATGCGCGGCGTGGCGGGGTGCGCGGGGCGCTTGGGACCATTGCCGTCGAAGTAGTAAGAATAGTTGCCTTCCGGAGCAGGAGCGGTGGAAGGCGCGTTGGTGTCCGAAAGGGCTTCGTCGTCGCTCAGCAGGTTGGTGGCCACGGTGGCACCGCCACCAACGAGCACGGCGACGCCGGCTGCGGCCAGCAGGTTCGAGGTCACAGCACCGGAAGCACCAGCAGCACCGGCAGCAGAGGTGACGCTGAAACCGCTGGTTGCGGAAGCGCCGGCGGTAGTGGCGCCGGCAGTAGTGCTGCCGGGAACAGCGGGTGCGGCCTGTGCGCGGGCTGCGGTGGCCGCGGACATGATGGCGGCGCCACCGGCGACAACGCCCAAAACTAGGCCGACGTGGTGCTTATTGGCGGCGTTGTGCGCGTAGATGGTCAGCGCGGGGCGGTCATCGGCGTTGTAGTGGAAGTAGCCGTGGGCAATGGCCAGGCGGCCGGATTTGGTGCAGTCGAGCACGGCGGGGGCAATCTCGCGGGCGGCGTCTCGCGGGAGGGAGCCTAAGAAGGTGCTATTGACATAGACATCAACGGTATTTCGACGCAGGAAACCGCGGGTGTGCAAAGAGACGAGATAGTGCTCGTCGGTTTGCGGAAAGCCGGTGACGTCCTTGGAAAATTCCGTTAATGTGGCGGCGCTCTCGCCGGGCAGCATGGTCCAGCGCTGCGCCGGCGGGTTATTGGCGGGGATGCACAGGTGCGGTGCCGGCAGGAACAGGTTGAGCGTGGGCCATTCTTCGCCGGAGGCGTCCGTCATGCTCACATGGGCGGTGGCGTGCGGGTGCAGGCCGGCGCTGAGAATCCAGTCAAAGAGGGCGTAGGCCTGGGAGTCGGCGGCGCTGAGGTGACCCACAAGCGAGTCATCGATCCGAACCGCGAAGCCTTCCTGGGCGGTGCGGGGACCGAGTTCCGCGGAGAAATAACCGCCTTCCGCGGCGGTGGACTCGAGCAATTCGCTGAAAACTTCTGGCGAAACATCCCCGACGGGCAGATTATGGATCACGCCAAAACCGTGGTCGGGGACCACGTAGCTGGCGGAATCCAGCGAAGTCATTGGGGCCTTTCTATCCAGGACAGTAGTAACACTGTATTTTAGGCACTGACTTGGGCCATTTCCAATTTCCCTGCCGGTGAATAAGGGGCGTTGTCCTGAGCAAAAGTTTCTACAGGATAAAAATGAGTACGGCGATAAGCGCTGCAATTACCAGCAGGGCAATGAGGGCAGGCCACCACTGGCGGCGCGGTGCGGAGTCATCGACGTTGACGGCGCGGAAGCTCGTGGTTTCGAAGGTTTCGGTGGCGGCGGGGGAGGTAGGGGTGGCGTCGGCAAGCGAGGCTTCCTTTGAATCCGGCAGCGGCGCACCCGCATAGATACTGAGTACCCGGCCGGTGCTGCGCGGCGCATGGTAGGCGTGGGCCAGGGTTGTGCCCTGCTTGGCGATGTCCACCCCTTCCAACCGCCCCACCCACTGCGGGCCCAGGTAGGCATCGGTGCCGGAACCGGTGGTGCTGGGTGAAAGCGTCACCAATACGTGCATGCGGGCCTGGGCGGGAATATCCAGATCCGCGGGCAGGTCGGTGATATTGATGGGCGGGGCATAGCCCAGCATTGTCCACGGGCCCGCTGGCGGATTATTCGCCGGCAGGCAAAGGCCCGGCCGGGGCAGCAGCAGTGACAGTGAGCCATCGGGCTGCGGCGCGGCGGTGGCTGCAGGGGTGAGCCCGGCGCGAAATAGTAGATCTATTTCGGGATACTCGGCGCGGTCGGCACTGGTGATGTGCCCGATGGGGGAGGCGGTGCGCACCTCCAAGCCACCGTCCTGACGGGGCGCCAGGGTGACGGTGAATTCCTCGTTTTCCTTCGTCTGCGCACCATAGATGGGCAGGGCCTGCACGGCGCCCAAGCCGCGGTGCGGAATGAGGTAGGTAGAAGAAGGCATACCCACCCTTCTACCACGCCGAGGCGCGGCGCTGGTGTGTAGCACCGGCGGCTGGGCTTAGGCCAAGGCGCGGTTGACGGCGGAGTTAATCGCGTTGATGGAAGCCCGCGTGGTGGAGCCGGCGATGCCTGCTCCCCAGACCTTGTTCTGGTTGACGTCGGCAGCGATATAGCAGGCGGCCTCGGCGTCGTCACCGGCGGAGCGGGACTGCTGGGAGTATTCCATGACCTCGAAGTCGATGCCTAGGGATTCCAGCGCGTTGGCATACGCCGCGATGGGGCCGTTGCCTGTGCCGGAGACGGTGGACTTTTTCCCGCGGAAGGCCACCGTGGCGGTCACGGCGACGTCACCGTCAGCGGCCGGGGAGTTGTCCATGTGGAAGGCCTCCACGGCCAGCGGGGTCTCGCGGTCCAGGAATTCTGTGGCGAAGATGTCCCACATATTCTTGGAATTGACCTCGCCGCCCTCGGAGTCGGTGATTTCTTGTACCACGGTGGAAAATTCTGCTTGCATGGCGCGCGGCATATTGATGCCGTGGTCGGTCTTCATGATGTAGGCAACGCCGCCCTTGCCGGACTGGGAGTTGACGCGGATGACCGCCTGGTAGTCGCGGCCCAAGTCTTTGGGATCGATGGGCAGGTAGGGAACCTCCCAGGTGGTCTCGCGCAGTTCTTCCCACGAGACCTCGGTATTGTTCGCGCCGGGGCGGATGGTGGCCGCCAGCGCATCCAAGCCCTTGTTGATGGCGTCTTGGTGGGATCCGGAAAAAGCGGTAAAGACCAACTCGCCGCCATAGGGGTGGCGCTCCGGCACGCGCAGCTGGTTGCAGTATTCAACGGTTTCGCGAATCTGCGGCAGATCAGAAAAATCGATCTGCGGGTCCACGCCCTGGGTGAGCATGTTCAGGCCCAAAGTGACGAGATCGACGTTGCCGGTGCGCTCGCCGTTGCCAAACAGGCAGCCCTCGATGCGGTCCGCGCCGGCCATAAAGCCCAGCTCGGCGGCGGCGATTCCCTCGCCGCGGTCATTGTGCGGGTGCAGGGAGAGCACGATGTCTTCGCGGCGGGCCAGGTTGCGGTGCATCCATTCGATGGAATCGGCGTAGACATTGGGTGAGATCATCTCCACGGTGGAGGGCAGGTTGATGATCATTGGGTTATCCGGGCAGGGATCCATGATCTCTACTACTTCATCGCAGACTTCGCGGGCGAAGTCTAGCTCGGTGCCGGTGAAGGATTCGGGGGAGTACTCCCAGCGCCACGTGGTGTCTGGGTAGTCCGCGGCGATGGATTTGATGAGGGCGGCGGCGTCGGTAGCCAGCTTCTTAATGGCGGGCTTGTCCTTGCGGAAGACCACACGGCGCTGCAGCTTCGAGGTGGAGTTATAGAAGTGCACGATGACGTTCTTGGCGCCCTCGCAGGCCTCAAAGGTGCGGCGGATCAGGTGTGCGCGGGCTTGGACTAGTACCTGGATGGTGACGTCATCGGGAATTTTATTGCCCTCGATGATTTCGCGGACGAAGTTGAAATCCGTTTGGGAGGCGGACGGGAAGCCGACCTCGATTTCCTTGTAGCCCATCTTGACCAGCAGGTCGAACATGCGGTGCTTGCGCTCTGGGCTCATGGGATCAATCAGCGCTTGGTTGCCATCGCGCAGATCCACCGCGCACCACTGTGGGGCGTGCGTGATTTTCTTGCTGGGCCACGTGCGGTCCGGCAGGTCGATGTCTTCCACCTCGACGGCGAAGGGCTGGTAGCGCTCGTGGGGCATGGCCGAGCCGCGCTGCTTATTCCACGCCGGCTGGCCTTCGCGGCGTGGGCCCTTAGGGGTGGTGATATCGCGAGGGGCGCTGATAAAAGAGTCAGTGGGGGACATGGTGGTGCGGTTTCCTTGTCTGTGGTGTCTGTGGGAGACGGCCAGCTGGGCTTGGGTAGCCGGACTCCGCGACGGGGCGCTGGCCAGTACTTAGGCCGAAATCCCGCCGCGGCAGATAAGGAGTAGGTCAATCCGCTGTGTCATATCGGTCACACTACAGGCTCTCTCACTATGTGGCAAGAGATTTCATTCAATGAGACGCGGCGGCGGTGCGGTACTATGCCTTTCGTGTCTACAGCCCGCCATGCCGCATCCAACTCGCCATCCTTACTGCGCTCTTTGTGGGCGCCTGCCGCGCTCGTTGCGCTCATTGGAGCCGCGGTGCGCGTGGGCCTGCTCGCGGCGGTGGCCGCCGTGCAGGACGATAAGCTCTGGGGCCTGCTTAATAAGTGGGACGCCAAGCACTACGTAGAAATCGCCCGCGGCGGGTACTTCGGTGCGGATATCTCTACGGATGGACCGGTCCACGAGACGACCATGGCCTTCTTTCCGGGCTTTCCTTTCCTCGTGCGTGCGATAAGCGGCATCCTGGGAACCGGCGAGGCCGGCACCGCTATTGCGCTTAACGTGCTCTTTAGCATCGCGCTGGCCGCCGGTGTGATGGCCTTGGCCGCGCAGATGGGCATGGGCAAGTGGGCCCAAGTGCTCAGTGCTGTAGTGGTAACCAGCGCGCCGATGTCCATCGTGTTTTCCATGCCGTATACCGAGGCGCTCTTTGGGGCACTGGCCATCTGGGCGGTAGTGGCGCTGGTGGGCGAGCGCTGGTGGGCCGCCGCGGCGTATATCTTTGTGGCCGGGCTCGTGCGCCTTACCGCGGTGGACCTCGTTGCGGTCTTTGGGCTTATGGTGCTGCTGCGGGCCCGAAAGGACTGGCGAGCCTGGGCCGCGGTGGCGTTTTCCATCGTGCCGCTGGTGGGCTATTTGTGGTGGTCGAGCAGCCACTTAAAAGATGTTGGCGGTTACTTTGGCATCCAGAAGGAACATTGGAATTCCGGCTTTGATGGCGGCAAAGCCACGGTGGTGTGGCTGTGGGAGACGCTCACTGGGGCCACCAATGGCGGCTACTTGCTCAGTGCCGGCGTAATGATCGCTGCTCCGGTATGCCTGGTGCTAGCGTGGCACCGCCTGCCGTTGGTGGCCTGGTTATTTTCCGCCGTCCTCATGGCCAATGTGCTGCTTTCTGATGGCATCATGCACTCGCGGCCCCGGCTGCTCCTGCCGGCAGTGATCGTGTTGTTGCCGTGGGTGAAAAAGGGGGCTTCGGCAAGCGTGGCGGTTATTGCCTGGGCCCTGTTTGGCGCGTGGTTTTCGGCCTATATGCTTGGCGTTTTTGAGTGGGCCATCTAGCCGCGCTGGCTCACCGGGCTGCGGGAGAGCACGATGGTGGATAGCACCATGACGGTCAGGGCGATGAGCATAATTGCCCAACCGACGGCTGTATCGATGAGGAATTTCTCTCCCAGAACCATGTAACCCAAACCAAAGGCCACGATGGGCTCAAAGATGGTCATGGCCGGCAGGGAATGGGCCAGGGGACCGGCGTTAAAGGAATATTGCTGTACCACCGTGCCCGTGAGTGCGAGGCCGATGAGGCCGTAGAACTGCCAGCTCGCCAATAGGGTGGTGAGCCCTTCGTGGGTGAAAATATCCACCACGGCCTTAGAGAGCAGGGCGACGAAGCCATAAATAACGCCGCAGGCCGTGCCCAATGCCAAGGGGCGCTGATCCGGTAGCTTTGCGGCCGCCGCGCCGAGGATTGCGAGGGTGGCCAACCCCACGAGGAGCGCCGGCCACCAATCGCTCCATTCTGGGCGGGGATTGCCGGCAACTGGTCGGCCGTAGATGACCATGATGCCCACCGCGATGGTCAGCGCAATGGACCAGAAAACCTCGTGGAAGGGCATCTTGCGGCCGGAGTACCACGCCGATAGCGGCAGGGTAAACATCAAGGACAGCACCAAGATGGGCTGGACGACCAGCAAGGTGCCGAAGCCGAGCGCGATAACCTGCAGGCCATAGGCGCCAATCGCAGCCGCGGTGCCAACCCACCACAAGGGGTTAGACATGGCGGCGCGCATGACCGAATCATCGGCGTCGAGGGCAATGCGGTGGCGGATGACCGTGCCCCAAGCAACCGTCAGCGCGGATGCGAGCGCGAAAAAGATGGCAAGGAGGTTGCTTAACACCCGCTCAACGGTAGTAAAGATTCCTGTTATATGCATATTCTTCGCTGTATGGCGCGCGTTTTTCTCCATGGGGGGCGGCCGGCGCATGGCGCGCTTTACGCTCGGGGCGTGTGAATAAAAAGCAAGCATTGTCTAGGAATTATGATGAGGACTAGACCCCTGCGGGGTAGCATGGGTATTTGACTAATGACCGACAGGTATTTCTGGCGGTGTGCGGACGCGCGCGCCAAAGGTGCCTTAAAAGACGAAAGGCGGCATCCTTACCGTGGCCCTGATCGTGCAAAAATATGGCGGCTCATCCCTCGAATCCGCAGACCGCATTCGCGCCGTTGCGGAGCGCATCGTGGCCACCAAGAAGCAGGGCAACGACGTCGTCGTGGTGTGCTCCGCCATGGGCGATACCACCGATGAGCTGCTCGACCTTGCCGCCCAGGTCAACCCCGTGCCACCACGGCGCGAAATGGACATGCTCCTGACCGCGGGCGAGCGCATCTCCAATGCGCTGGTGGCTATGGCCGTGGAATCCTTGGGTGCCCATGCCCAGTCCTTTACCGGCTCCCAGGCCGGTGTGCTCACCACCGAGCGCCACGGCAATGCCCGCATCGTGGACGTTACCCCAGGCCGCCTGACCGAAGCGCTGGATGAGGGCAAGATCTGCATCGTCGCCGGATTCCAGGGAGTTAATAAGGAATCGCGCGATGTCACCACGCTGGGCCGCGGCGGTTCCGATACCACCGCGGTGGCGCTGGCGGCCGCGCTGAATGCGGACGTGTGCGAGATTTATTCCGATGTCGATGGCGTGTATACCGCAGACCCGCGCATCGTCCCAGACGCGCAGAAGCTAGAGAAGCTCTCCTTCGAGGAGATGCTGGAGATGGCCGCGGTAGGTTCCAAGATTTTGGTTCTGCGCAGCGTGGAGTACGCCCGCGCGTTCAATGTACCCTTGCGAGTTCGCTCGTCTTATTCAAATGACCCCGGCACCCTAGTGACCGGATCGATGGAGGATATTCCTGTGGAAGAAGCAGTGCTAACTGGTGTAGCAACCGATAAGTCCGAGGCAAAGGTCACCGTCCTTGGAATCCCGGACCGCCCCGGGGAGGCAGCGAAGGTTTTCCGTGTCATTGCCGATGCTGAGATCAATATTGACATGGTCTTGCAAAACGTCTCCTCCCTGGAGGATGGCACCACCGATATCACCTTCACCTGCCCGCGTGCCGACGGCCCACGCGCCATGGAACTGTTGACCAAGCTGAAGTCCGAGGGCGGCTGGGCCAATGTGCTTTACGACGACCAGGTGGGCAAGGTTTCCCTCGTCGGCGCCGGCATGAAGTCCCACCCGGGCGTGACCGCCGAGTTTACCGAGGCCCTGCGCGACGTCGATGTCAATATGGAGCTCATCTCCACCTCCGAAATCCGCATCTCCGTGCTCACCCGCGAGGCTGACCTGGATAAGGCGGCTCGTGCGCTGCACGATAAGTTCCAGCTTGGCGGCGAAGAAGAAGCCACGGTTTATGCTGGAACCGGACGTTAAATACTCAAAAGCAACTACAGAGGATTTTTAAGTTATGACCACTGTTGCAGTCGTAGGCGCTACCGGCCAGGTCGGCCGCGTTATGCGCTCCATCTTGGAAGAACGCAATTTCCCGGCGGATAAAGTGCGCTTTTTTGCCTCGTCTCGCTCCGCCGGCACCGAGCTGGAATTCCGCGGCGAGCAGATTACCGTAGAAGACCTCGCTGAGGTCACCGAGCAATCCGTTGCCGACGTCGATATTGCTTTATTCTCTGCCGGCGGCTCCACTTCTAAGCAGTGGGCGCCGGTATTCGCCGCGGCCGGTGCGACCGTGGTGGATAATTCCTCGGCCTACCGCAAGGACCCAGAGGTTCCCCTCATCGTTTCCGAGGTCAACCCCGAGGCAGCCAAGAATACCCCGAAGGGCATCATCGCGAACCCGAACTGCACCACCATGGCTGCCATGCCAGTGCTGAAGGTCCTCCACGATGCCGCTGGCCTGAATAAGCTCCACGTGTCCTCCTACCAGGCGGTGTCTGGTTCCGGTCTGGCCGGCGTGCAGACTTTGGCCGCGCAGGTCTATTCCGTCGGTGAGCACAATGTGGGCTTGGTCCACGACGGCTCCGCGCTTAATGACGAAGACTTTGGCCCGTACGTGGCACCTATCGCCTATAACGCCCTGCCGATGGCCGGAAACCTCGTTGATGATGGATCCCTGGAGACCGACGAGGAACAAAAGCTGCGCAACGAATCCCGCAAGATCCTGGACATTCCGGAGCTGAAGGTGGCGGGCACCTGCGTGCGCATCCCGGTCTTCACCGGCCACACCCTGACCATTCACGCCGAGTTCGATAAGCCCATCACCCCAGAGCAGGCCACCGAGCTTTTGGGTGGCGCTCCGGGCGTTACGCTTGCCGACGTCCCCACTCCGCTCGCCGCCACCGGCATCGACGAGTCCTTGGTCGGCCGCATTCGCCAAGACCAGACGGTGGACGATAACAAGGGTCTCGTGCTCGTTGTCGCCGGCGATAACCTGCGCAAGGGCGCTGCTCTCAACACCATCCAGATTGCAGAGCTGCTCGTTTAAGCAAGCGCCGCTTCGCCGCCTGACGTACTAGAAAACTCGGCGCCCTCCTTCCCTTGCTATGGGGAAAGGAGGGCGCCGAGCTTTTGGCTTATCAGCCGTGGACGAGGGAGCTAGTCCTCAGAAACCGGCTTGGCGGTGCCAGTGCCGGAGTCAGCACCAGTACCCTTCTTGCCAAAGTCGAGGTCGCTAGTGGACGACGGAACCTCCGGCTTGGTGTGCTGCACGTAGGTCACGGACGGCTCCGGATCTTCGCGGTCATACTCAATATCCTCATCATTTTCGAGCTCCTCGTGGATCTCTTCTGCGATATTGGTGACAAACTCGGTGGTTTCCATATTGGACGCTGCAGCCAGCTTGCGCAGCTCGCGCTCGTTCTTCTTGGTAAAGCGCTTGCGCGGGTCCAGGCGGCGGGACACCAGCTCGTGTGCACGCATGCGGCGGTCGGACTCATCTGAGAGCTTGCTGCCGTTCTTGATGCGGTTGAAGACCATCACCACGATCATCAGCAGTCCGAGGTAGCCCAGGATCGGGTAGACGTTGCTGACCAAGGCCTGGAAGCCCACGAAGGACAAGATGAAGCCGATGATGCAGGCGCCGGCATAAACCGGGTAGAAGCGCTTGGGGTTATTGCGGGTCAAGCGCTTGCCCAGCGCGTAGAACATACCGATGGCGGTATTAAAGACCATGCCGTAAATGACAAAGGTCATCAGCACGCCAAGTACCGGGTGGATGCCGGAAATCAGGCTCAGGACCGGCAGATCCTGGCCGTTGACGTCCTTAGCCTCGAAGAACAGGGCGAAGACCAAAAGTGCCAACAGAATTAGGTAGAGCAGGCCGCCGATGAGGCCACCGATGCCGACTGCACGGTTATCCAGGAAGTTACCGCCAATAACGATGGACATGGATACTGCCGTCATCACGTTCAGACCGGTGTAGTTCAGTGCGGCTAGCCACCAATTAGGCAGCGAGGTATCAACATTGTTGACCGCCCAGTCATTCATGGCGGAGAAATCAACGTCTGCATTCAAGATGGTATAGCCGGTGGCAAGCACCACAAAGATGATGATGAATGGGGTGATGGTACCGATGACCGCGGTTACGCGGTCGACATCCATCAGGCCGACGATCAGCACCAAAATCAGCATGGCAGTTGCGCCCACCCACACGGGGATGGAGGGGAACTGCTGATTGATATTCGAACCGCCGCCGGCAAACATTACGAAGCCGATGGCGAACAAGGTCACCAGGGTAGACCAGTCCAAGATCTTGGCGGTAAATGGCGATGCGACCTTGTCGTAGACAGCGGTGTGCTCCTCGGCTTGGAAATACGAGCCGAGCTGCAGGATGGAGATGCCGGTGATCATCATCAAACCAGCGGCTAGGGCGATACCCCACAGGCCCCAGTTACCAAAGGCCACAAAGTACTGCATGGCCTCCTGGCCGGAGGCGAAGCCTGCGCCCACGACGACGCCGATAAACGCCATGGAAATTCCGATTGCGCGTTTTAACATGAAAGGGAGAAACTCTCTTACTCACACGCGCCGGGCCCGGCATTGGTATCGCGCGGGCCCGGATCGACGGTCGATTTATCACGTGTGTACACATCTAATAAACCACACATCGGACAGATATTTCGGGCAAGAATCGCCGCAACTGTGGTCTCGTTCACCCCGGCCGTAGCACGCAAAGTGCAGCTAAGTGCCAAATTTTGGGACCCGTGGGGCGAAAGGTAACCAGAGCGTAACAATTTGGGAGTGAAATTAACTCCGCCATCACAGGGGACTATTTGGGGGTATTAACCTGTCCCCGCGATGAGATCCTTGCGGGCACGAGCCACGCGGGAGCGGATGGTGCCCACGCGCACGCCGGCAATCTTGGCCGCCTCCTCATAGGTATAGCCCAGTACCTGGGTAAGAATGAGGGCTTCGCGGCGGTCGGCCGGGAGGGCGTCGATAAGCGTACGGGCGTCGATCCACTCGCTCCACGCCGCGGATTCTTCCGGCGCCGCGCCCATCGCATCCTCGTACTCCGTGGCAGACTTCCGCGGCCGGGCCATATCGTGGCGAATATTATCCACCCACACGCGCCGGGCCAGAGAGAGCAGCCACGTGCGCGCGGAGGAACGGGCGGCGAAACGCGGCAGGGCGCTGATGACACGCAGATAGGTCTCCTGGGTGAGATCGTCAGCACCCTCGGGTCCGCCCAGGTGCGCCAGCAAGCGCCACACATCATCCTGGGTGGCTTTGATAAACTCCGTCAGCGCCGCGCGGTCGCCGCGACCGGCCCGAAGGGCGAGGTCGGTGACGCGGGCGTCGTCTGCTGCGGAGTGGTGAGTCACCTGAATGAATCTACCAGCCCCCATTACGCTCTTTTGCGAGCCCTGACAACCGTGCAAAGTTTTGCCACACTGGAGTGAACTGACCCCGAATTGCCAGGAGGCATAAATGACTGATTTCACCGCTGATGACATCCTGAATAAGGGCCAGCGCCCCGCTGGCAAGGGAAATACCACCCGCCCCTCGGGCCAGCCGGTGCCGTCCGAGAATACCTCGGTGACCGCCGGCCAGCAGGGCCCGGTGGCGCTCAATGATATCCACCTCATTGAAAAGCTCGCGCACTTCAACCGCGAGCGCGTGCCGGAGCGCACGCCGCACGCTAAGGGTCACGGTGCCTTTGGTGAGCTGCACATTACTGAAGACGTTTCTGCATATACCAAGGCTAAGGTCTTCCAAAAGGGCACCGTTACCCCGATGATGGGCCGTTTTTCTACCGTCGCCGGCGAGCAGGGTTCTCCGGACACTTGGCGCGATGTGCACGGCTTTGCTCTGCGCTTTTATACCGAAGATGGCAATCTCGACATCGTGGGCAATAACACCCCGGTCTTCTTTGTCCGCGATGGTCTGAAGTTCCCAGACTTCATCCACTCCCAGAAGCGCCTGGGCACCAATGGCCTGCGCGATGCCGATATGCAGTGGGATTTCTGGACCCGCAACCCAGAATCCGCCCACCAGGTCACCTACCTCATGGGCGATCGCGGTACCCCGAAGTCCACCCGCCACCAGAATGGCTATGGTTCCCACACCTTCCAGTGGGTTAATGAACAGGGCGAGGCCTTCTGGGTGAAGTACCACTTCAAGACCCGCCAGGGTGTAGAGAACTTCACCGATGAAGAAGCCACCACCACCGCCGGCCAGAACCCGGATTGTCACCGCGAGGATCTTTATAACGCCATCGAGGAGGGCAACTACCCGGTCTGGGACGTCAAGGTGCAGATCATGCCGCTGGATGAAGCGGAGAATTACCGCTTTAACCCCTTCGACCTGACCAAGGTCTGGTCCAAGAAGGACTATCCGCTGCACGATGTGGGCTACTTTGTGCTCAACCGCAACCCGCGCAACTTCTTCGCGCAGATTGAGCAGGTGGCGCTCGACCCGTCGAATATTGTGCCCGGCGTTGGCCTGTCTCCGGATAAAATGCTGCAGGCTCGCGTCTTTGCTTACGCTGACCAGCAGCGTTACCGCATTGGCCCGAATTACCAGCAGCTGCCGGTCAACCAGCCACAGAACGTGGACGAGGTCAACACCTACCAGCACGAGGGCAGCATGCAGTACCACTTCAATGCTCCGGAGGATCCGGTCTACTCGCCCAACCGCTATGAGAAGGGTACGGGCGTGCTTGATGACGCCGCCGTAAACGACCGCTCCCAGCTCGAGACCACCACCGCGGCGGAGCTCTACATCAATCCGGAGTCCTACGGCAGCGACTTGGTGCGTGCGCCGTATGTTCGTCACGCTGAGGACGACGACTTTGTCCAAGCTCGCGACCTGTACGAGAATGTCTACGATGATGCCGCCAAGGAGCGCCTGGTCACCAATATCACCAACGCGATGGCCGGTGTATCCGAGGAGACCGAGGAGCGCGTCTACGAATACTGGACCAACGTGCACCCAGCACTGGGCCAGCGCGTGCGCGAGGTCTACGCCGAGAAGAAGTAACCCTTCCCCGGCAGGGCCTGTACGCTAACGACGCCGCCCCCGTACCGAATTGCATAACTACTGCGCGGTACGGGGGCGGTTTCTTGCTGTGCGGCTAGTCGCAGCGGCGCATCTTTTCCGTAACAAAGGCAGGAGCGCCCTCGGCGGCCCACTTATCCACGTCGTAGCACGGGGCGGTCATGCCGGAGGTGGCTTGGCCAATGGGCGCAATGGCTACCCACTGGCCATTGTCGTAGCGCGCCCAAGCCGTCCAGTCCGTGCTGTCTTTGCCAAAGTGGGCCCACTGCCCATCACAGTTATTGACTCGGATATTGGTCATGGAGGGAGCTGCGGGCTGTAGCGCTTCTGGGGAGCAATCGCCGCGGCCGGTATCGGCGGGTGCGGCGGCTGGGGCTTCACTCTCTTCGTTGGCGGATTCCGCGGTGTTCTCGGTGGGAGCTGCGGCCGCAGAGGTCGGCTCGGCCTCCGCGGTCTCGGTGGTGGTGTCTGCGGCTTCCGAGGTCGCGGGATCGCTCGTGGCTTCTTCCGACGAGGTCTCCGTGGCCGAGGAGCTTGCGGCGGTGGCGTCGGAGAACTCTGGTTCTGCGGATGTATCGGCGTCGTTGGAGCAGGCAACAAGGCTGAAACACAGTGGCGCGATGGCCGCAGCGGCGAGGTAGCGGGAGGGGGCCAGGGAATAATTGTGGGACATGCCATATATCGTAGAGGAACGGCCATTGCGGGGGTGCTCGGCGCGCCTGCAACAGGGGAGTGACCTGCAAGGATAGGTTCATTATCATGACCTCACGCCTTGCTTCCCCAGACGCTGCGTCTCCCTCCCGGTGGCGCAGGGTCCTCTTGATCCTCCTGCTCGCCCTGCCGCTCATTATTGGCGCTGCGGTGGCGGGCCTTGCACAGTGGGAACCCGCCCATGCCTGGTCTAGCGCCGCGCAGCCGTTTGGTGCACCGCGGGAAAAATCCGCCTCCCCAGAGGTGAAGGAAGCCGCCGAGGCGGCCAGCCGCGCGCAAGCCCAGGCGAGCATGTTGAAGTCGGGTGCCACGCAGCTTGAAGACGGCACGGGGGAGCTGAACAAGGGGGCGGATGAGCTCGGAGGGGGCGTCGACAAGCTGGCGACGGGCTCCCAAGAACTGGTAGCCGGCCTCAATCAGCTGCAGTCTGGAACCAATACGCTCGGTGGCGGCGCAACGGAGCTGGCTAATGGTGTCGGCGGTGCCGTGGACCAAGTGGTGGGCCTTGGTGCTGTCCAGGGGCAGATTCTGCAGGCAATCGATGGCACGATGCGCGACCTGGAGGGAAATAAATCTAAGGAAGCGAAGGAAATTCGCTCGCAGCTGGGCGATCTCCGCGCGCAGGTGAATAATTTCCGCCTGGATAATTCGGTGACCGATCAGCTCAAGAAGCTCAAGGACGGCTCGCGCGATCTATCCAATCAGTTGGCGGTCAACGGCTATGCTTATCACGATGGCGTGAACCAGGCCGTATCCGGTGCGCAAGAGCTTAACGAGGGCATCGCGGAGCTGAACAAGCGCGTCGGTGAGGCGCAGGAGGGCGTGGACAAGCTTGACGAAGGCGCCGGCAAGCTTTCCACCATGGCAGCCCAAAACCAGACCAATGTGGGTGAAATTCAGCGTGCCCTGCCGCCGGCGCATACCGCGACCGACGGACCTACACATCTGCTCAGCCCCATCGTGGCGATGTTAGTCTCCGCCTTGGTTCTGCTCGCAGGTGCGGCGGCCGGTGTGGCCTGGCAGGTGGGGCTCCGCCCTTGGCTGACGGTCCTCGGCGGCACGCTGGCCGCGGTTGCCATCGGGGAAATCCTCCTTTTTGTGCTTGCCACCGGATTTACCCCTGTGGCGGCGGTTTGGGCCGGCGCGGCGCTCCTTCTGGGGGCGCTGTCCATGGCGGCCATCACCCGCGCCCTACTCGGGCTATGCGGTATTACCGCCGGCAGCATCCTCGCGGCGCTCTTTGTCATCGGCCAGACCGCGCTGGTGGGGTGGCTGTGGAAATCTGCGGCAATTGCCGGTGTTTCTAAGGAATGGCAGGTCGTTTCTAATCTTTTGCCATTGAATTGGACTACCGCGGCTGTCACAGTGGCAGGTAACGAAGGTGAACAAGCCGTCCTGTGGGCCGGAATTGCGGTATTGCTGGCTGTCACTCTCGTTGGTTTAAGTGCAAAATGGTGGGCCTTGTCCACAGCAAAAACTAAAACTCTGCTTAATTAGGTCTGAAAAAGCAGACCTAACAATAAAAAACATTGGTGGAAACTGGGAATTTTGGTGTCCGTTACCGTTTGTATTGAGCGAGTGCTACAGTTGGTCTTGCTCACAAAGCCTACTTAGGGGGTAGGCGAACGGTTTCTCCAATCCGTTGTGAGTGATAGGGAATAGGGACGACGCGGCGCTGTAGGGGCACCGCGTCGTTTCCCATATGTGGTGTGTTTAGCTGCAATGTTTGCGGAAAAATCCGTGTAATTCCTTGAATGCTTTTGTTGGGGTGGGGGGGGCTATTTCAAGTATCGCGAACTGTTTTATGGTGACGATTATCTATAGGTAATTCAATTTAAAGCGGTGTGGACTTTGGGGGGGGGGGAGTAGTAGCGTTGTTGGTAGTGGGGGTTTAGTCTGAGTCACACTCGCCTGTTTTTATAGCGTAGGACAAGGTGAGTTGTCGACTTTTGAAGGAGCACTATGCAGACCCCGCTCGGGCTCACGGCCATGGGTCTCATCATCATTTTCGTGACGGTGGGAATTTTGATCCGCGGCCGAGTAAATCCCATCATCCCCATGACGCTGGTACCCGTAGTTGGTGCCTTTATATGTGGATTTGGTCTAGGTGAAATATCTGACTTTTTCAGCGAAGGCTTAAATTCTGTCATCAACGTCGTGGTGATGTTTATCTTCGCCATTATCTTCTTCGGCATTTTGCAAGACGTTGGCCTATTTACCCCAGTCATTCGCGCGCTCATCAGGGCCACCCGGGGAAGGATTATGGCCGTAACGCTGGGCACTGCGGCGATTGGCGTAGTGGCGCACCTTGATGGATCGGGTTCTACTACCTTCCTTATCACCATCCCGGCCCTGTTGCCGCTCTACCGTGCGCTGAACATGTCGCGCTACGTGCTCATTACCATTGTGGCGATGTCTGCCTCGGTCATGAACATGGTTCCTTGGGGTGGCCCGTTGGGCCGCGCCGGTGCTGTGGTCGATCAGGAGCCCAATGCCATCTGGGTGCAACTCCTGCCTATTCAAGGTGTGGCGATTGTGCTGGTATTCCTTTTGGCTGCGTTTTTGGGGTGGTGGGAACAGCGCCGCGTTGCGGGGCTGCGCGAAAGCGGAAAATTTGCAGGCGGTACTGCAGTGGACGTTAACGCATTGGCCGATGAATTCGCTGCTACGCAGGTGCGTGAACAACATAAATTGGGCTATCACATCCGCACAGGGCGCTGGGTAACCGTGGTCAATATCGTCGTTGCACTTGCCGTTTTGGTGGCCTTGCTCTCGGGCGTAGTCCCGCCCGCCCCAGCCTTTCTCATTGCCACGACCATCACTCTGGCTATCAACTTCAGCGGTCCCATGGAGCAGGGTGAGGCCCTGCGACGGCACGCGCCCAATGCCTTGGCCATGGCAGGCGTTATCCTTGCAGCCGCGATGTTCTTGGGTGTCCTCAATGAAACCAAAATGCTTGAGGAAATCGCCCTGACACTAGTGAACGTTCTGCCAGAGAGCGTCGCACCGCACCTCCATGTGATCGTGGGCTTCTTCGGTGTGCCGCTAGATTTGTTGACCTCGACGGATGCTTATTACTTCTCAGTGCTTCCTATTGTTCAAGGAACTGTTGAAAGCTTTGGGGTCAGCGGCATGGGTGCGGCCTGCGCGCTCATTATCGGCAACGTGGTGGGCACCTTTGTTTCGCCCTTCTCTCCTGCATTGTGGTTGGCGCTGGGGCTTGCGGAAGGTCAGATGGGTAAATACCTCAAGCTGGCTTTCCCAATTGCGTGGATTTTCTCCGCCATCTTGGTTGCCGTGGCGCTATTTACGGGAATGCTGGCGTAACAACGAAAAAGGCCCGCAGCAAAGCTGCGGGCTATTGGTCGGGATAACAGGATTTGAACCTGCGACCTCTTCGTCCCGAACGAAGCGCGCTACCAACCTGCGCCATATCCCGGCGTTCCGCCTTGAAAAGCGGTACCTGGATACTTTAACGCAAGCTGAGCATAATCAACAAAACGGCAGGTGGCTGGGTTTAGTCCACCTCGGTGATTTTCAGCAGCGTGGCGGAAGGGCGGCAGAAGATACGCACTGGGGCGAATTTGGAGGTGCCCAGGCCATTGGAGACATGCATCTTCATCGGTCCGAAGTTGTGGAGGCCCTGCACGCGCTCGCGGTCGATGCCGCAATTGGTCACCAGCGCACGGGAGCCGGGCAGGCAGATCTGGCCGCCGTGGGTGTGGCCGGATAGGGAAAGCTGGTAGCCATCGGCTGCGAACTTTTCCAGCACGCGGGGCTCGGGGGCGTGGAGGAGTGCCAGGGACAAGTCGGCGTTCTCGTTGGGCGGGCCGGCGATTTCGGAATAGTCATCTAGATCGTGGTGTGGATCGTCCACGCCGGCGGCGGCAAGGCGGACATTGCCCACCTTGAATTCATGCCGTGCCTGGTTGGCATCGCGCCAACCGTGCTCCATAAATGCGGCGCGCATACCTCGCCACGGCAAATCCACGTAGGAAGGTTCGCGCTTTTTGCCCAGCAGGTACTTGAAGGGATTGACCGGCTGCGGTGCCCAGTAGTCATTGGTGCCGAAGACGAAGAGGCCGGGGCGGGCCAGCAACGGGCCGAGAGCGCGCAGTGTATCGGGAACGGCCTGTTGATCGGAGAGATTATCGCCGGTGTTGACCACGAGGTCCGGCTCCAGGGCATCGAGGGCAGAAACCCAGGCAATCTTGGTCTCCTGGCCGGGGATCATATGCAGATCGGACAGATGCAGCAGCCGAAATTCCGGCTTGCCGCGCAGCGTGCCCTTGGGCAGGAGGGGGAGCGTATATTCCTTGAGCTCGAATTTGGTCAGTTCGCTATAGCCCCATGCCGCGGCGCCCAGGCCGGCAGCGGTGAGGCCGCCAAGAATACGTAAAAGTTTCACGGCTACCACACTACCTGGCGTACATTGATAGGCATGAGCGAGCTAAAGGAAACCATCCGTGCAGATCTGAAAACCGCAATGAAGGCGAAAGAGAAGCAGCGCACCAGCGCCATCCGCGCCTTGCTGGCCGCCATCCAGGCCGAGGAGACCAATGGTTCTCGGCATGAGCTGGAGGACGCCGATATCCTCAAGGTGATTGCGCGCGAGATTAAAAAGCGCCGCGAATCCGCCGAGGTCTATGAGGACAACGGCCGTCCGGAGCTGGCGGAAGCCGAGCTTGCCGAGGTCCCCTTCTTTGAGGCCTACCAACCCCGCCAGCTGGACGAATCCGAGCTTAAGGCCTTGGTGAAGGAATCAATCGCGGAGGTTGAGGCCGAAAACGGCGAAGCACCCACCATGAAGCAGATGGGTGCAGTAATGAAGGTGGCCAATGCCAAGGCCGCTGGCCAAGCGGATGGCAAGCGCCTGTCCGCTGAGGTCAAGTCCCAGCTGAGCTAAAGCGGGCCAGACCGCAACGGGCGAGGCTTAGCGGCCGAGCAGACTGCGGACGTCGTTGGCAAAGTTATCGATGTCCTCTTGGCGGATGCCAAAGTCTTCCGGCGAGAACCCGCCGCCGGTACCGGTACCGCCACCGCCGTTGCCCGTTCCGCCGCCTGTGCCGCCAGTCGAGCGGCTCGGGCTCGTAGCACCGTCGGCATTACCGCCGCCGGTGCTATTTTGTGCGCCGGTAGAGTCAGCGTCGGGCACGCCGGAGGAGGGGGATTGGGAGGCCCCGGCGCCGTCGGAAAGCTGCAGCGTAATTTCCGCACCCTTCTTCTTGCCGTCCTTGCCGGTAATCGCGCGAACCACGCGGCCATAAGGAACATTGCCGCCGATGACCCGGGAGGTCTTGACCACGTAGCCCTTGGACTCCAAGGTCTGGCGGGCCTCGGCCTCGGACTTGCCGCGCAGGCTATCAAGGGTCTTATCGGCCGTGGTGCCGTTGTCGTACTTCTTGTTGTAATTCGGCAGTCCGGCCTTGGTGGCTATCGGCAGCTGCGTAGCCATGCTGAAGAAGGTCTGCGCCGGCTCCAAGCCGCCGTAGAGGTTGCCCCAACCCGCGCACTGGCGCACCGGCCCGGTACACAGCGGGACGGTGGAGGTGCCATCGTTATAGATATACGGCGCGGCGGAAATGCCCTGGTTGAATCCTAAGAATGCGGAGGACTGGTTGGACTCGGTGGTACCGGTCTTGGCCGCGATCGGGCTGGAGTAACCGGCCGCCTGGGCGGCATTCTTGGCCGTTCCTTGCTTGGCGTCCTCGGACAAGGCATTGCTCATCGCGCGGGCTACGTCCTTATCAACGGCCTGCTCACACGGGGTTTCCTTGAGATAGACCTCGTTGCCCTCCTTATCCGTGACCTGGGAGATCGGGTTGGGCTCGCACCACCTGCCATCCGCGGCCAGCGTGGCGCCGACATTGGAAAGCTCCAGCGGGTTGACCTGGTCCGGGCCCAAGGTGAAGGAGCCGGAGTTGGCGTCCTTGGTGTGCTGGGCAATCGAGGTGTCCTTATCAAAGCTGCCCTTGTCGTCGTAGGAGCGCAGGCCCAAACGCACGGCCATATCGACGATGGGTGCCACGCCTACCTGCTCCGTGAGCTTGATAAACGGCGTATTGGGGGAGTGTGCCAGCGCTTCCTGCAGCGTCATCGTGGCCTTATAGGCACCAGCGTTTTCCACGCAGTAGCGGTCCGCCGGGCAGCCGGCGGCGCCACCATGGCCTAGGCCCTCCGCCTCGTAGCGGGTCGGCACATCCACGGTGTTTTTGATGCCATAGCCCGCTTCGAGCGCGGCCGCCGCGGTAAAGACCTTAAAGACGGAACCTGCACCGTTGCCCACCAAGGAGTAGGGCTGTGGCAGGATGGTCTCATTTTTATCTAGGTCCAGGCCGTAATCGCGCGAGGAGACCATGGCCAGCACCTTGCGGTCCGACCTGCC
Source organism: Corynebacterium marquesiae (assembly GCF_030229635.1). Classification (NCBI taxonomy): domain Bacteria; kingdom Bacillati; phylum Actinomycetota; class Actinomycetes; order Mycobacteriales; family Corynebacteriaceae; genus Corynebacterium; species Corynebacterium marquesiae. The sequence continues at coordinate 119,869 of NZ_JASPII010000005.1, read as the reverse complement.
AGGCTTGATGACGTTCATGACTTCAGCCACGCCCTGGGCATCCGGATTGGTGTGGCTTTGTACGGACTCGAGGGCCTTGTCCTGCACCGTTGGGTCCAGCGTGGTTTTGATGGTGTAGCCACCGCGCGCCAGCTGCTCCTCGCTAATGCCCTTCTTATCCAGGTATTTCAGCACATAATCACAGAAGAAACCGCGGTCACCGGCGCCGATGCAGCCATTGGCAAGCGTTTTGGGCTTCTTTCCGACGCCCAGCTTCTCCCCCTTATACTTATCCGCTTCCTGCTGCTTGATATGGCCGTTATCCGCCATGGATTGCAGGACCAGGTTGCGCCGGTCGGTTACTTCCTCAGCGTTGGCATAGGGATTGAGGCGCTCAGAGGATTGGACCATGCCGGCCAGCATCGCTGCCTGCGGCACCGTGAGTTCAGAAGCGTGCGTGCCGAAGTAAGTGCGGGCCGCCGCTTCGACGCCATAGGCATGGTTACCAAAAGACACCAGGTTGAGATAGTTGGTGAGGATGTCATCCTTATCCAATTCCGCATCCATCTTGGTGGCCATGCGCATCTCGCGCAGCTTGCGGGCCACGGATTGCTCGGTGGCCGCGGCGCGTTCTTCATCGGTGGTGGCAGAGACCAGCAATAGGTAGTTCTTCACGTACTGCTGATCGATGGTGGAGGCGCCCTGGGAAACGCCGCCCGAGGTTAGGTTGGTCCACAGCGCGCGGAAATTGCCCTGGAAGTCCACGCCCTCGTGATCATAAAAGCGCTCGTCCTCAATGGAGACGATGGCGTTTTTCATGGCCTTAGAAATCTTCTTGCTCTCCACCGGGTGGCGGCGTTGGCTGAAGATGTAGGCCATGTCCTTGCCCTTGGCGTCTTTGATCGTGGTGACGCCTGGGATATTGCCGGCAGTCAGATCTTGCAGGTCAGATTGCATGGTTTCGTTAGTACGGGCAATCGCCACGCCGGAAATGCCCGCGAAGGGGGCAAGAGCCAGGGCGATGAGCGCGCCTACCAAGACCGTAGACAGGGCTATCTTGGCCAAAGATTTGATGACAGTCACGCCCCATACACTACGTGGTCGCCCTTGGTGGGTGGAAGATCACTCGCACCCCCTAAAGTGTGACGTGTTAGACAATCTTCTACCTGGATGAATAGACTCAGATGCGTTACATAGTATTCCGTCTGGGAAGGAGCACACTCACCCATGACCGTTCGTGTGAAGACTGCTGGAATGTCTAATACAGCCCGAAATCCCGAGCGTGGTGAGTGGGTCACCCAGGCCAAATGCCGCAAGGGTGACCCGGATGCCCTCTTTGTGCGCGGTGCTGAACAGCGCAAGGCGGCCGTCATTTGCCGCCACTGCCCGGTGCTGACCGAATGCCGCGCCGACGCCCTGGATAATCGCGTCGAGTTCGGTGTTTGGGGCGGGCTGACCGAGCGCCAGCGCCGTGCCCTGCTGCGCAAGAACCCCCACATCACGGATTGGGCTCACTACTTGGCCCAAGGCGGCGAGCTCGTCGGGATTTAAGAATTTAGACGGCGTGGGGCGTATTTAATAGTTAGAATGGACCCCATGACTAAATGGGAATACGCAACCGCACCTGTCCTCACCCACGCCACCAAACAGATCCTCGATTCTTGGGGCGAAGATGGCTGGGAACTGGTCACCGTCACCCCGGGTCCTAACCCGGAAAACGTCGTTGCCTACTTCAAGCGCGAGGTGGCAGAGTAAATGGGCTTTCATGCTCGCTTGCGGGAGCTGGGGTATGAGCTTCCGGGCGTCGCCAAGCCGCTAGCGTCCTATGTGCCGGCCGTGCGCGTGGGTGATCAGGTCTGGACCTCTGGCCAGCTTCCCCTCGTGGAAGGTGCCTTGCCGCTGACCGGCAAGGTTGGCGCCGAAGTCACCACGGAACAAGCCCAGGAACAGGCACGCATCGCGGCGCTCAATGCTCTTGCCGCTATTGATGCCGAAGTTGGCCTGGACAATGTCTCCCGCGTGGTAAAAATCGTGGGGTTTGTGGCCTCCGATTCGGCCTATGCAGACCAGCCGGTAGTTATCAATGGTGCCTCCGATTTCATCGGTGAGGTCTTCGGGGATGCTGGAAAGCATGCTCGCTCCGCTGTGGGCGTAGCTGCGTTGCCTAAAAACGCGCCGGTAGAGATCGAACTAATCGTAGAAATTGCTGCTTGATCGGATAGGCTAGTAACTATGGAGCACCCCGCATATAGTCAATTGCGTCCCGTCAGCCAGTCCGTTGGCGTAGTCCTTTGTGATAACCCCAGCTACACCGCCCTAGAGGGTACGAATACGTGGATTATTCGCGCCACTGAAGACTCTCGGGCGATCGTCGTGGATCCGGGTCCTGAGGATGAAGGCCATCTCAACGTTGTGCATCGCAACGCAGGTGAGGTGGCTTTGATTTTGATTACCCACCGCCATGATGACCATGCTTCGGGCGCACAACGCTTGCGGCAGATGACCGGCGCCCCCATCCGCGCCTTCGATCCGAGCTACTGCAATGGTGCTGAGGCTCTCCAGGACGGTGAGCACATCTCCCTCGATGGCATCACCCCAAGTCTCGAGGTCGTGCACACCCCAGGCCATACCGCGGATTCCACCTGCTTCTTTGTGTGGAGCGGGGAGGTAGGAAATTCCCGCCTCGAGGGCATTATCTCTGGTGACACTATCGCCGGCCGCCACACCGTTCTCCTTTCGGAGACGGACGGCAACTTGGCCGATTACCTGCACACCCTCGACACCTTGGAAGAGCGCGGTAAGGATATTGCGCTGTTTCCAGGACACGGTCCGGACTTGGATGACACCTCTCAGGTGGCCCGCAAGTACATTGACCGCCGCCACTACCGTCTTGACCAGATTAAAGAGATCCGCTCCCGCCTAGGCGATGATGTGGATTTGAATACCCTGGTCAACGAGATGTATGACGATGTGGACCCAGTGCTGCGCCACGCTGCGGAGCAGTCCACGCGCACCGCGCTGAAGTACTTGGACGGCGAGGCTAAATAAGCCTATCTCCATTCGCCCCTCTTCCTCTTTGACGGGAAGAGGGGCTTAATTGTGCTGTGGGCCTGAGGCAGGAGGCGCGCAGGGCCGACGTACGGCCGCAGTATGGCCCCCAAGCGATGCAGTGTGGAGCCTACCGTGGCCACAAGTGCGGTGCGTAACTGGTTAAAGGGGGCAAAACCACCGAGACCCCGCCGAAGCGGGGTAGCGGGTTGGTGCAGTCTTAGCGAGCGCGGCGGGCGAGGTGCTCGGTATCGACGATGAGCACGGACTTGCCCTCGAGGCGGATCCAACCGCGGTGCGCGAAGGTGGCCAGCGCCTTGTTGACGGTCTCACGGGAAGCGCCCACCAGCTGGGCAATCTCTTCCTGGGTGAGGTCATGGTTCACGCGCAGGGCGCTGCCTTCCTGAACACCGAAGCGGTTAGCCAGCTGCAGCAAGGTCTTTGCCACGCGGCCCGGAACGTCGGTGAAGATAAGGTCAGCCAAGTTGGCGTTGGTGCGGCGCAGGCGGCGAGCCAGCACGCGCAGCAGCTGCTGGGCGATTTCGGGGTGGTCACCAACCCACTTCTTGAGCAGCTCGGAGTTCATGGTGGCGGCCTGAACCTCGGTCACGCACACTGCGGAGGAGGTGCGCGGGCCCGGATCGAAGATGGACAGCTCACCAAACATATCGGATGGGCCCATGACCGTCAGCAGGTTTTCGCGGCCATCCGGGGCGTGGCGGGCGAGCTTAATTTTGCCCGAGGTGATGATGTACAAGCGATCACCAGGCTCGCCTTCGTCGAAGATGGTGGTTCCGCGCGGGTAGCGCACGGTCTCCATCTGCTCGATTAGGTGCTGCACTGCAACGGGATCAACGCCTTGGAAGATTCCGGCGCGGGAGAGGATGTCCTGTACGCCTTCCACGTTTTACTCCTTGGATGTCGACTGCGAAAGTCCATAGATGAGCCTGTGCCACATCTGGGTGCGGTCTTTCATGCACTCGACAATGCGGAACAAGCGGGGTCACTGTGTAACGCGTTTCATCTTACAGTGTAATTGGTCACTTTTGGTACTTCAGTGAAATTTTGTCACACTATAGAAACTCTACTCGTGCTAGTGCACGGTTCAGGCCAGCAGTTTTGCCGCCTAGTCAGCAAAAACGACTGCCTCGAGCTTTTCCATCAGGAGGGCGAAAAGGGCGATGGCAAGTGGTACCAGAATCACGAGTGAAATCATGTTTTCCTAGTCTACTAAGCTAAACCCCATGATTTCAGCACTGTCAGCGGCCAGCGCGCCGGAGCTGCGCGCACCGGAGGTAAATCGGCGTTTGGCACAGGAGTATCCGGATGCACGGTGTGCCTTGGATTATGAATCCCCGCTGCAGCTGCTCATTGCCACCGTTCTTTCCGCGCAATGCACGGATGAGCGGGTGAATTCGGTGACTCCTGAACTCTTTGCCCGCTATCCAGAGGCGGCGGACTATGCGGCTGCGCAGCGCTCGGACTTGGAGAGAATTCTGCGGCCGTTGGGCTTTCAGCGCGCCAAGGCGGGGCACCTTTTGGGCATTGGGGAGAAGCTGGTGGCAGATTTTCAAGGCGAGGTCCCGCGCACGGTCAAGGAACTGACCAGTCTGCCCGGTGTTGGTCGCAAGACCGCGCTGGTGGTGCTCGGAAACGCCTTCGGGATCCCCGGGCTGACCGTGGATACGCACTTCGGGCGCCTCATGCAGCGGCTTGGGCTGACGGGGGAGTCGACGCCGGTCAAGATTGAGCGGGACATCGCTAAGCTCGTGCCGGAAGAAGAGTGGACGATGTTTTCACACCGTGTCATCTTCCACGGGCGCCAGGTATGTCATGCGCGCACGCCGGAGTGCGATGCTTGCGTTCTGTGGGATATGTGTCCAGCCGCTCGTGGGCGCTAGGCTAACGGTATGAAGAACTACGTCCTTGGCACGGTGATTGCCGCGATCCTGATTGCCGTTATCGCGGTCGTGGGGGTCTCGCAGTTACGGGGTGGGGGCGGATCCGAGGAGGCGTCGCCAAGCGAGGCTTCCCAGCAAGAAGTCCCGCAGCGCCCGGACTGCCCGGCCGGCACCGTGGCAGGAGTAAGGCTGGAGTGCCTAGGCGGTGCGGCCGCCGGAAAGCCCGCCGATGAAGGCGTCAGCGTGGTCAATGTGTGGGCGTGGTGGTGCGAGCCGTGCCGCGCGGAACTTCCCTACCTGCAGGATGTGGCGGACGCGCATCCGGACTGGCAGGTCGTGGGTGTGCACGCGGATAAAAACGCAGGAAATGGCGCGGCCTTTTTGAATGACTTAGGCGTGGAGCTGCCCAGCTTCCAAGATTCGGATAATAAGTTTGCCGGTGAGCTGGGCCTGCCGGGTGTGGTGCCGGTGACGGTGGTGCTCAAGGATGGTGAGGTGCGCAAGCAATTTGCGCAGCCGTTTAGCTCCGCAGCGGAGATTGAAAAGGCCGTGGAGGAGGCGATTGCGGCATGAGTCAACTCCTTCCCGAGCACACACCAGAATGGCTCAAGCCGGCGCTAGGCGTAGACCCCAGCCAGGTGCAAGAGCTCATTGGCAACCGCCAGGCTTCGTCCCTTAACGGCACCAATGCGCAGGTGCCGGTCAAGCGGGAAGCGGCCGTGCTCATGCTACTGAGCGGTGAGAGTGCGGAAGAGGCCAGCATTTTGCTCACGCATCGCTCGCCGTCCATGCGCTCGCACTCGGGCCAGATAGCCTTTCCCGGAGGCCGCCGGGATCCCGCCGATACCTCCCTGGTGGATACCGCGCTGCGGGAAGCCTGGGAGGAAACGGACCTGCAGCGCAATTCCGTGACCCCGCTGGAGCAGTGGGAGCAGCTGCATATCCGCGCCACCGGCAATCCGGTGAGCCCCATTTTGGCGCATTGGGCCCAGCCGGGGGAGGTCTATCCCGCCAGCCCCGATGAAACCGATGACGTGTTTCTCGTGCCTATCCGGGAGTTGGTCGATCCGCGCAACCGCTTCATGGTGGGCTTTAGAAAGTGGCAAGGACCAGCATTTCACGCCAATGGCTACGTCATTTGGGGCTTTACCGCCGGCGTGCTCTCGACACTATTGCAGCACGCCGGGTGGAGCGTTCCATGGGATAACAATTCAGTTATGGACCTGCGTGACTCCCTCACAAACTCCCGCAATAATGAGAAGATGTCCTAACCGCTGGTACCGCGGTATGCATACGTCTTAAACCCCAGATAGAAAGAACCCATAGCCATGACTCCTGCGCTCATCGTTGACGGCCTGATTGTGGTCGCCGTCCTCATAGCGCTCCTGAGCGGGTGGCGCAATGGCGCCCTCGCGGCGGTATTGGCCTCCATTGGTGTGGGCGCTGGGGTAGTGCTAGGCATTGCCGTGGCCCCGGCCGCTTTGCGCCTGGTGGATCAGCCATCGTTGCGCTTGCTGCTATTGGTGGGAGTCCTGGTGCTTTTTGTGGGCATCGGGCAGCTCATCGGATCCTCGTTGGGCAGCAGCGTGCGCGATCGCATGAAGGCGCGCAAGACGCAGCGCCTCGATTCCGCCGTGGGCGCGATTTTCCAAGCCTTTGCCGCCTTGGTGGTTATGTGGCTCATTTCTATCCCCGTGGCCACCAACCTAGGCGGTGCAGCTGGTGAGGGCCTGCGCGATTCCCGCATCTTAGGCAACCTTAATTCGGCCGCGCCAGCGCGGGTAGCAGCGCTGCCCAATGGCGTGGCGGCGATGCTCAATGAGTCCGGCCTGCCGCCGCTAGTCTCGCCGTGGCAAAACTCGATGAGCACCGAGGAAGTAGAAGAGCCGGACCCAGACGTGCAGGATCCGGAGCTGGTACGCCGCATGCGGCCCTCCATCATTCACGTGCTTGGCGACGCCGAAGAGTGCTCCCGCCGCCTCATGGGGTCCGGCTTCGTGGCGGCCGAGGACTACGTGATCACCAATGCCCACGTAGTAGCCGGCACACAGACCGTGCGCCTTGATACAAAGCTGGGGCTTAAGGACGCGACCGTGGTCTACTACAACCCGGATGTGGATGTGGCGGTGCTGCACTCGCGCGACCTAGGCATCGATCCGCTGCCGTGGGCCCAGACCCCGGCCCAAACGGGCGATGATGCGATGGTCATGGGCTTCCCGCACTCCGGGCCTTTCGACGCCGAGATGGCCCGCGTGCGCGATCGCATCACCATTTCCGGCCCGGATATCTATTCGCATGGGAATGTGGAGCGCGATTCCTACACCGTGCGCGGCAAGATTCAACAAGGAAATTCCGGCGGGCCGCTAGTCAACACGGCCGGCGAGGTTCTCGGCGTGGTCTTCGGTGCCTCGGTGGATGATTCCGAGACGGGCTATGCCTTAACCGCCGATGAGGTCAATGCCCAGATCGGGGACATCACGCAGCTTACCCACCCGGTAGATACCGGCGAGTGCGTGGCGCACTAGCTGTGTTCTTGTAGCCACGCCGCCAGCGTGGCAACGAAATCCGCTGGTACTTCCAGGTGTGGAAGGTTCTTCGCCCCGGGGATAGTCGTGGCGGTAAATCCGCGACGGGCGCGCACGGCGGCGCGGCGGACCACGGGGTTCCACAGCCGCTGCTGGGCGTGGATGAAGAGTACGGGTCGCTCTACTGCCAGTTCCACCCAGTTCAAGGGGACCACGGCGGTGCGCATGCGGTGGTTCCACAAGATTCCACGGCGGACGCTGCCGATGCGGGAGGCGCGCAGGCGGAGATCGAGGATGCGGTCTAGGGTGGCGTCGGCAAGCGAAGGCCCCGTATCCAGCTCCAGCTCCTTGCGGTAGGCGCGCGGGCTAAGCAGTAGGTTGTGGGCGCGGGTAACGCGCGGCAGGCGGCACAGCAGTGAGCGCAGGTTAATCCACCCAAAATCCCACGGCCGGGCGGCAATCGCACGGCGCAGATCCACCGGGTGCGCGGCGGAGATGGAAACCAAGCCGCGCACCCGCTCGGGGCGCTCAGCAGCTAGGCACCAAGCCACCGCGCCGCCGGTATCGGCGCCTACTACAAAGGCGTCGTCGTGGCCCAAGGCTTGGATAAGACCGCTGATATCGCCCACCAAGGTACGGATATCCTGTCCCGGATCAATGGGTGGCTTATCGGACATGCCAAACCCCCGCATATCCACGGCCGCGACATGGAATCCGCGCTGCGCAAGCGGCGCAATGACTTCTTGATAGTCGAACCACCCGCCAAAAGCGCCGTGGATAAGCACCACGAGTGGCTGCGTGCTATCGCCCGCCGTGGCGACGTGCAAGCGGATGCCGCGGGTATGGACGAACTCATGCGCATAAGGTCCATCCAGCTCCACCGTTGAGGGAGGCAGGGGTGCGAAGGCCATGGTGCCGCCTTTCTATAGTTAGGGCAGAAACGGTAGAGAAAAGGGGAGGAAGTACACAAAATCCGCCCCAGGCTAGCTAGGGCGGATAGAGGGGTGCACGTACGCGTGGCGCCTGCCGGTTTAGGTGTAGAGGCCGTGGGTGTTCTTACGGTCCAGGGACTTCTGCGCCTTGCCCGGAACCAGGTTCTTGAGCTCCTTGGTGGAGTCAATGGTCTTCTGCGGGGCCTTGACCTGCTTGACATTCTTCAGGCCAACGAAGGCCAGGATGCCAGCGAGGACGATCATGATCAGGAAGACGATCAGGAACGCTGCCCAGCGGTCCAGCCAGACGGCGAGAAGCTCGGCCAGGAAGAAGAAAAAGAAGAAGGAACTATACAGTGCGATGGTGCCTGCGCCGCCGAAGAGGCCTGCACCGATGCCGCCCTTCTTAGCGGACTCAGCCAGCTCGGTTTTGGCTAGCTCCACCTCGGAGCGCACGAGCTGGGACATCTGCTCGGTAGCGTTGGAGACCAGCTGGCCTACCGAGGTCTCGGACGAAGACGTATCCACGTCACTCAAAGGGATCGAGTTCACCTTCGGTGCAAATTGATCAGTACCGTCGGTAAAAAGTCCGTCGTTGCTCACGATTAATTCTCCTCGCGTTTATCTAAACCTTGTAATGTCCCCAATAATAATGGAATCACTATTATCCCATGGTGCCACGCATACTTAGGGACTTCCACGGCTATCCTAATGGATATGTCAGAAAATGACGCGTTATCCCCGCTATTTCGCCTGCCGGGGGTGAAAGAAAGTGCAGAAAAGGCCGCCGCTGCCATCGCCCGCGCACACCGCCGACCTGCAGGATTGCGCAAGTTTGAGGTTATCTCTGCGGAGTCCCTCATGCGCGGCGCCCGAGCCAGCGTGGCGCTGGACGGCCACGCCATCCCCCCACATCCGGGACCGGAAGATATGGAAGAAGGGCCGCTGGCCAGCGCTGTCAGCGCCTATTCCGTGGCCGCCCCGGAACTCTTAGATGCCACGGTGCGCTCCTTTGCCCGGGCACCGCTGCAGGTACTGGCGCGCATCGACGTCGCGGCCGGCGGTACCGGCATTCCGGCCGGCGAGAGTGCGCGCTTGCAAAGGCTGGGCCGGCTCATCGCGCAGGGTGGCGGTCCCGCCTTCGATCTCTTGCTGCCGAGTGTGGTCCATGCCGAGATTGCCGCCGGCGAGTTCTTTGGCCCGCGCAGTGGCCTCGTCGCCCGCGTTGCCTCCCGCCTCGCCGCGGTGCATACGGGCTTTGACCCGCGCGGTTTCGCCGTGCCCGAGGTCTACTACACCCGCCACCGCGCCGACTATGCCGCCGCGGTGGGCAATTATCGCACCGCGCTTGTCGACGCCCTCTTAACCCACCTCGCCGCCTGGACCGCCGGTGGCAAAGAAGCCGACGCGATTGCCCGCGCGGCCTAGGAAGCACGCCGAGGGCCCCGCTTGGGCGGGCCAGGGCGGCCCGGATGCTGCGTTAGCCATAGTCCGGCGCCAATAACTGCTGCTGTACCTGCTAGAACGGAGGCGCCGATTCCAATTTCCTTGGCAGTCGGAGCAGGAAGGAGCGGCACCGGGTCCTTAAAGGAGCGGATATCCCACTCGTGGGCGAGGGCATGGCGCTTTAGTTGCTTGTCTGGGTTGACGGCGACGGGGTGGCCTACCTTTTCCAGCATCGGGATATCCGTAGCGGAATCCGAGTAGGCGTAGCTGGCATTAAGGTCGAGGTTTTCTGCCGCTGCGGTCTGCTCTAGGGCCGCCGCTTTATTGGGGCCCTTGCAATAGAAGAGCACCTCCCCGGTAAAACGGCCGTTTTCCTCTGCCAATTCGGTGGCGATGACGTGCTCGACGCCGAGTTCCTCTGCGATGATGTCCACCAGCACGGCCGCGGAGGCAGAGACGATGACCACGTGGTGGCCAGCGGCGCGGTGGGCGCGGATGAGTTCGCGGGCCTCGGCATAAATGGAAGGCGTGACCACGTGGTGCATGGTCTCGCGGGCGATGGCGCGCACCTCGTCCACGGACCAGCCCGTAACCATTGCGGTGAGCTGGTCGCGGGTGGAATCCATGCCTTCGCTGGTCAGGCCGGAGAACATATAGCTGGCCTTAGCAAGTGATAGCTGCAGTGCTTCGGCCGGCGAGATGAGCCCGTTGTGGAGGAATTCGCGGCCAAACGCATAGGCCGAGGAGGTGGCGATGATGGTCTTATCGAGATCGAAAAACGCCGCGGTGCGTGCGGGGTCGCCGCCAGCGCGGGTGGTGGCGGTGCGGCGGGGATGACGGGGCTCGCGGGAAGTAGTCATGATGTGCTGCCGAGTGTAGCTGCCCTAAGCGCATGATGGTGTAGAAGTGATTGATGTTAACGGCGATTTATATGCCACTAATGTGGGATTAGGAACCCGCGTGAGGGTGGTACTGAGTGAACATGCATTCGGTGCAGGTCAGCGCCGTGACCGTGGAAATCTGCTGTTAGCTGTTGTGATTGGGTGGCGAACATGTCATAATAATCCGTGCAAGGCCCCGATATACCGTGCGGCCTGCCCCGGCTCACCCCCCGAGGCCGGGTTACTGACGGCCCGCGCGCACACCCCCCCGATGCGCGGGCCGTCACCTATATCTACCGCCGTGCGGAGCGGGTTATCCACAGATTTTTGGTTGAAACGACAACCAAACTAGGTCCACATGGTGACTTCTGGCGGGTTATCCACAGCACTGCCGCCGGAGCCTCGCTGCGGTGGCGCGAATGCTTCAGGCTATGAGGCATGAACGCACTACACCCTGATTCCGCCGTCATCGTCGTCGCCATTGGTGACGAAGCGCTGCGTGCCGAGGCCGTTCACGCCGCGGCTGCGACCAGCCACGATGTGCTGACCGTCACCGATCCCCGCGATATCCCACGCAGCCTGCCCGGCGCCTATGCGGTGCTGGTTGATTCCTTGATGGCCCGCGTGGTGGCAGCAGCGCAGCGCACCCACACCGCGCCTGCGCCGGTGCTTTTCCTAGCCGCGGACCCCGGACCGATTGATTATGAGGCGGCGCTCGCCTGTCACGCGGAGAGCGCCTTTATTATCCCCGCCCAGGTTAAGGAGCTGCTGGCGAGCATTGCCGCGGCGGGCGCGCCGCAGGAAGCGCGGCCGGGCAGTGCGACCATCGCTGTGGTTGGCGCGAGCGGTGGGGTGGGCGCTTCTACCTTTGCGGCCGCGTTGGCCCGCACCCAGAGCGCAGTCGACGGTCGCGCCCTGCTTGTTGACGCGCACCCATGCTCCGGCGGCCTCGACCTCCTGCTCGGCGTAGAAGCAGAACCGGGGGCGCGCTGGCCGGAGCTTACCGTGGGCGATGGCAGCATCGATGCCGCTGATCTCTACCGCGCGCTGCCATCCACGCCTGATGGGGTAGCGGTGCTCTCCGCCGCGCGCAGCACCGTCGCGGATCCCTTCCGCCTAGAAAAGGATCTGCTCGCGCGGGTGGTAGGTGCGGCCCATGCGGGCGAGGGAGTATGCGTGGTGGATTGCACCCCGGAGACCATCCCAGATGCCTGTACCCACGTGGTTATCGTGGTGGCCGCGGAGGTGCGCTCGGCCGCGTCGGCCGCGCAGCTTCTGGTGCGTCTCGATGCCGCGCGGCGCAGGTGCGTGGTGGTGCTGCGGCAACGCCAGTGGGCGTCGTTAAGCGCGTCGGAAGTAGAACGCATCGTCCACAGCACGGTGCTGGCAGAATTGCCAACGCTCCGGGGCCTCACCCGCACGGTAGAAATCGGCGGCTTACCGCAGCGCCTCCCCGCACCCTTGCGTAAGGCCGCCCGCGCGGTCCTCGAGGAGGTCGGCGCATGAGCGAGCATAAAGCAGCACAAGAAACGCTGGAAAAGATGCAGCGCATCATTGCCGCTGAGCCTAACTTGGTCCAGGATGCTGCAGCCCTGGCCCGGCGCATTCGCGCAGAAGCCGGCGTGATTAGTGACGTTGCAGTGCTTGACTTGCTGCGTCGCCTGCGCCAAGACGCCACCGGGATGGGGCCTCTCGATGCGGTGCTGGGGCGCGAGGGCGTCACAGACGTCGTAGTCAACGGGCCAGACGCGGTATTTATGGACCGCGGCGAAGGCCTCGAGCGCACCGATATCACCTTCCGCGATGATGCCGAGGTCCGCCAGCTGGCCAGCAGGCTTGCAGCAGCTTCAGGCACGCGCCTCGATGATGCGCAGCCCTTTGCCGATGGCCGCGTCACTCGCCCCGATGGTGTCGTGTTGCGCGTCCACGCACTGCTGAGCCCACCCGCAGTGGCCGGGACTTGCCTGAGCCTGCGCGTATTGCGCCAAGCGCAGACAACCCTGCCCCAGCTTGTAGACAATGGCACGCTGCCAGAAGACATCGCGGCACTGCTGCGCGCCGTGGTAGACAAGCGGATTTCCTTCCTGGTTATCGGCGGCACTGGTTCCGGCAAAACCACCCTGCTCTCTGCGCTTTTGGGAACCGTCTCCGAGCGTGAACGCATCCTCGTTATCGAGGACACCGCCGAGCTCTCCCCACACCACCCGCACTGCGTCAGTGTGGTCTCGCGCCGGGCCAACGCGGAGGGAAGCGGCGAGGTCACGATGTCACAACTGCTGCGCCAAGCGCTGCGCATGCGGCCGGACCGCATCGTGGTGGGCGAAATCCGCGGCCGCGAGGTGGTGGATCTCCTCGCCGCGCTCAACACCGGCCACGACGGCGGCGCCGGCACGCTGCACGCCAATTCTCTCTTTGAAGTACCAGCCCGCATGGAGGCTCTCGCCGCTCTCGGCGGCTTGGACCGCGCGGCGCTGCACTCGCAACTGGCGGCGGCTGTGCACATGGTGCTGACCATGGAGCGCACCCCACAGGGCCGCTGCCTCGCCCATATCGGCCTGCTCGAGGGAAACCCAGTGACTCCGCGCATCATCTGGAGCGCCGAAGATGGGCCGGCAGAAGGCTTCGCGGAATTCTCCGCGCAGCTGCTGGGAGAGCATGCTGGGGAGGTCAGCCATGCTTAGCTACCTCATCCTTGCTGCTGCGCTGCTAATACCCGCGCCCTCGAGTGTCGGTCGCTTGGCCTCCGCCCCGCGCCGGGCACAGACCAGCTCCGTGGTGATCCTAGGCGCAGTCTTTTGCGGCAGCCTGGTCTTCTACTCGGTGGGACGCATTAGCATCGCCATCGCTGCCGCCATTATCGCGTGGTGCGTGTCCTGGTACGTCAAAGACTTAGTGGCTGCGCGGGCAGAGCGGCGCGGCCGCGAGGGGCTGGCCGCTTACCTGGGCGTGGTCACCGCGGACCTGCGTGCGGGGGCGACCCTGGCTGGCGCGCTCGCCCGCGGCGTCGAGTCCCTTCCAGCCACCACCCCGCGCGAGGTATCCGCAGCACTAGAATCCACGGCCATCCTCGCCGCGCGCGGTGCGCCGCCGCACATGGCGCTGATAGATGCGCAAGGCGGCAAGGCCCTGCCAGAACTTCACCGCTTAGGCCACCTATTAGAGCTTTCCACCTACCACGGCATTGCGGTGGCCAGCTTGCTCGACCAAGCGCAAAGCCGCCTCGACGCTTCCCGACGCCACCAGCAATCCACCTCCGCTAGCCTCCAAGGCCCCCAAGCAACCGCCACGGTGCTCGCGTGCCTGCCCATAGCCGGCATCGCCATGGGAGGGGCCATGGGCGCTAACTCGCTCGGCTTCCTTTTAGGCGGCGGATTAGGCGGCATTCTCCTCGTGGTGGGCGTGGGGCTGGCCTGCGGCGGGTTCGCCTGGTCGCGCGTCATTATCCGAAAGGCGGCCGCATGACCCCGCTCATCTTTATCGCCCTCGCCGCCCTTATTGGCCTGCCGCCGCACTCCGCTCGCTTGGTACCTGCCAGCGCAACCAAGACCACCGCCAAGACCCCGCGCGATGGCCCGACCGCGCGCGGGGGACTGATAAGCAAGCTCAAGCCCGCCGCACCGCTGGATCCACTGGCAGTAGCTGGCGACGTCGAACTTTTCGCAGCGTGCCTGGCCGCAGGGATCTCCGTGCACGGCGCCACCACCGCGGTGGCCCGCACCGCGGATGCCCACACTAAGGAGCTGTGGGGGACCGTCGCCGCGCTACTCGGGGTGGGTGTTCCCGCGCAGTCCGCGTGGGGCCACATGAAGGGCCATGCGGGGCTGGAGGACTTAGCGCAGCTTGTCATCATGTCGGGCCAATCCGGCGCCACAATCGCGGCCGGATGCCACCGAATCTGTACTTCTTTGCGCGCGGAAGCATCCGCCCACGCCACAGCACAGGCGGAGCGCGCAGGAGTATTTATCGCCCTCCCGCTGGCGGTGTGCTTCCTGCCAGCATTCATCGTTCTAGGCCTTGCGCCCGTAGTAATCAGCCTGGGCGCGCAACTTCTCTAAACATCATCAGAAAGGACAAGTAACATGCACGCACTTCAGAAGTATTCCCAGCTCATCCGCAATGACGAGGGAATGAGCACCATTGAATATGCCATGGGTTCTCTGGCGGCCGCCGCGCTTGCCGGGGTGCTCTACATGGTCATCAACGGCGGCGGGGTGGTCGATGCCATCGAGGGCATCATTACCGACGCCCTCTCGAATACCCCGAGCTAGCGCCGCTCTCTAACCACGGCCGGCGGGCCCAACCCGCCGGCAGAAAGGAGGAATGATGCACAGGGTATTTGATGACGATGGC
This sequence comes from Corynebacterium marquesiae, assembly GCF_030229635.1. Lineage (NCBI taxonomy): Bacteria > Bacillati > Actinomycetota > Actinomycetes > Mycobacteriales > Corynebacteriaceae > Corynebacterium > Corynebacterium marquesiae. The sequence goes on along the minus strand of NZ_JASPII010000005.1, from coordinate 104,807 downwards.
TCCGTGACCATCGAGGCCGCCTTGGCTTTAAGCTCCCTGGTCTTGGTCGCGGCGGGAATCGTGGGTGCCATTGCCACGCTGGCATCCTATATCGCCGCGGTGGACATGGCGGGCGCGGCCGCGCGTTCGCACGCCATCGGCGTCGAATACCATCCCCCGCGCGAGGATGCCCAGGTCAGCGTGGAAGAAAGCGGTGGGTTGGTGAGGGCGTCGGTAAGCGTTGATGCCCCCATCGGCACCATGCGCTCCGAGGCGGTATTTCCAGCTGAGGTGGGCGGAAATGAGTAAGCCGAAGCGCTGCGGCGAGGAAGGCTATGCCACCATTGCCGCGGCCGGCATCATCGTCGCCATCGTGAGCCTGCTGCTTATCGTGGCGGCAGTGGGCTCGCGCGTGGCCGCGCGACACGAGGCCCAGGTGGCGGCCGACCTCGCGGCGGTTGCCGGTGCCTGGGCCCTCGCTACGGGTGAAGATGCTTGTGCCGCCGCGCGCGATACCGCCGCGCTCAACGACGCCACCTTAGAAACCTGCACCGAGTCCGGCCGCGACGTCATCGTCACCGCCACGGTCCGTGGCCGCTCCACTCAAGCGAAGGCCGGGCCGGTATGAGCTGGCAGGAAGCAGTAGTGCGCCTAGCCCTGCGTCATGGTGACTAGCGCACCCAGTAGTTTGATGGCACCATCTTTGCTCAGCGGGTTATTTCCGTTACCGCACTTGGGCGATTGCACGCACGACGGGCACCCGGATTCACAAGGGCAGGAGCGCACCGCCTCGAAGGTGGCCGCGATCCATTCGGGGAAGCGGCGAAAGCCCTCCTCGGCAAAACCGGCGCCGCCGGGGTGGCCGTCGTAGACAAAGACGGTGGGCAGCTGCGTATCGGGGTGCAATGCGGTGGAAACGCCTCCAATGTCCCAGCGGTCGCAGGTGGCGATTAGCGGTAGCAGGCCGATCGCGGCGTGCTCAGTCGCGTGCAAGGTGCCGGGAGTATCGGAGGCCGTCACACCCATGGCGGAAAGCGCCATTGGATCGATGGTATAGGCCACCGCCCGGGTGACCAGGCGCTGTTCGGGGAGAGCGAGGGGGATGTCGTCGCCAATGGTGCCGTCGGCAAGCCGCACCTGATAGCCGGTGACGCGGTCGGTGACCTCCACCTCCACGTCCGCCACCCACAGTCCTGGGGAGTAATTGACCAGGTTATCGGCCTCGCGCAGGATGCGGATATCCGTGGTGGAGCGCGGAGTCGTGGAATAATCCGGTGCCTCGGGCCGGGCCAGCGCCAGGTAATCGCTGAGGATGAGCTCCTCGATGACAAAACTTTCGCCCTGGTGCAGGTATACCGCGCCGGGGTGGACCTGGCTGGTAGCGTGGGCGGCATCGATGGTGCCGAGCAGGCGGCCGTCGGAGGAATCTACGATCATGACTTCCTCGCCGGCCCCGCCGCGCAGCGAAACCGCGGTATGGGCCGTTTCGGGCGAGAGTTCCTCCGGTGAATGGGCAGGGATGGGCACGGCGAACCAGCCGCGCTCGCGGCGGCGCAGCAGGCCAGATTCGGCCAGCTGGTGAACCACGTCCTGCGCGCCCCAAGCGGCAATCGTGGCATCATTCAGCGGCTTTTCCACCGCAGCGCAATAGACGTGGCCGAAGAGGATATACGGATTGGCCGGGTTGAAAACGCTGGCCTCCACCGGCCGGCCCAGCAGGGCCTCAGGGTGGTGGACCAGGTAGGTATCCATCGGCTCATCGCGGGCAATGAGTACTACGAGCGAGCCTTGCCCGCGGCGGCCGGCGCGCCCGGCCTGCTGCCAAAAGCTCGCGACGGTCCCCGGGAAACCTGCCGTGACCACGGCATCGAGCCCACCGACATCGATACCCAGCTCGAGGGCGGAGGTGGTGGCGACGCCGAGCAAGGAGGCATCGTCAAGCGCGCGCTCCAACGTGCGGCGGTCCTCGGCCAAGTAACCGGCGCGGTAGGCGGCGATGCGCTGGGCAAAATCGGGCCGGCCGAGGCTACCGGAGAGCACCTCGGCCGCGCGCATGGCCACCACCTCGGCCGAGCGGCGCGACCGCACAAAGGTCATGGTGCGCGCGCCCTCGGCGATGAAGGAGGCCATCATCTCGGCCGCCTCGGTGGTGGCGGCGCGACGCACCGGCGCCCCATGCTCGCCCTCGGCCCCCTCGATAAAGCCTGGTTCCCACAGCGCCACGGTGCGCGCGCCGGTGGGAGCGGTGTCCTCCGTAATCGCGCGGGCGGGCCGGCCGGTAAGGCGCTGCGCATGCCGGCCCGGGTCCTTCATAGTGGCCGAGGCATAAATTACCGTCGGCCGCGAGCCATAGTGCGCGCACAAGCGCAACAGCCGGCGCAACACGAGCGCCACGTTCGCGCCGAATACGCCCCGGTAGGAATGGCATTCATCGATAACGATGAACTCTAGGTGCCGCAGTAGCCGCGCCCACCGGGCATGCGCCGCCAGCAGCGACATATGCACCATATCCGGGTTGGAGAAAATGAACCGCGAATGATCGCGCACGCCCGCGCGGGATTCTTGCGGCGTATCGCCGTCATAGGGCGAGGGCACCACGCCCTTGAGCGCCGGAATGCCCCGGCACAGCTCGAGCACCGCCTGCAGCTGGTCCGATCCCAGCGCCTTGGTGGGGGTGAGATACAGCGCGCAGGCGGTCGGCTCCTGCGCCAGTCGGCTCAAAATGGGCAGCTGGTAGCCCAGGGACTTTCCCGAGGACGTACCGGTAGAAATCACCGCATCCTCGCCGGCCCAGGCCGCCTGCGCCAGCTCCGCTTGGTGGCTATACAGCTTGCCGACGCCCCCTTCGACCAGCTTCTCCTTCAACTCCGGCAGCACCCATTCGGGCCACTCGGCATACTGCGCACGCTGCGGCGGCAGGGTGGTGTGAAATGTGAGAGTGGACTCATCGAGGCGGCGCTGGATGAACTCGAGCAGCTCTTCTCCCAGGGGATTATCCGTTTCCGGGTGAGCCAATTTCTACCCCCTCGTGGGTTAGGCCTATCGCTTTGGCGTGGAACGTGTCACACTGATATGAGGCCAATGATGTCTTGGTGCGGTGTTTACACTTTAAGGTACTGCTAAAGGACGCATTTACCGAAACCCCCTTGGTGCGGAATCGCCGCACCGCTAATCAAGAAAAGGACTGCACACCATGGCACAAGGAACCGTTAAGTGGTTTAACTCTGAAAAGGGCTACGGCTTCATCGAGCGCGCGGACGGCGAAGGCGATATCTTCGTCCACTACTCCGAGATTCAGGGCAGTGGCTTCCGTACTCTGGAAGAAAACCAGCAGGTCACCTTCGAGGTAGGCTCCGGACCGAAAGGCGAGCAGGCCCAGTCCGTGTCCGTCATCTAGGCGGCCCGTTCCCTCGCTACGGCGTTTCTGCGTAGCCGCGGCGGGTATCCCACCACTCGGTCAACTTATTCTGCAGTTTCTGCAGGCCCACGCCGATGATGACCGCGGCGATGATGCTGACCACCACAGCCAGCACGGGCGAATTGGAAAAGGCCATGCCGCCGAGGTAGCCAATGGCCAACGCCTCGCTGGCCCAGAGCGCGACGCCGATGGTGTCGAAGAAGACAAAGACGATCCACGGGAAGCGCATCGATCCCAGCAGGATGGTCATAAACAGGCGCGCTGAAGGAATGAAGCGGGCAATAATAATGGCCGCACCGCCGCCGCGACGCATATTGCGCTTGACCCAGTTGAGCCCCTCGTAGGCCTTTGAACCTTTAGGCACGCGCTGGAGTAGGGGCATAAACCGTGTGCCTAGTAGGAAGCAGAGATTATCGCCCATCATGGCGGCAATCAGCGCCACGAAAAACATGGTGGGCAGGTGCGGAAAGCCTTGGGAGCCGGACCAGGCGCCGGCCATATTGAGCGGGATTTCAGAAGGCAGGACGGGGAAGAAGCAGTCACCAAAGATCAGCACGCCGACCAGCGGGTAGATCCACTCTGTGGACATGACGGTTTCGATCCACATAGTGATGGTGTCAACCATGAATCCTCCGCGGGCGTCGTCTTGGGTGTGCTATTGTGCCCCACAATGCTTTCGCAGCTACGGGGCGTTCTAAGTAGGCCAGTATAGACCCGTTCTGTGGGGGTACATAGTGCCCCTGAAAACGGCCTTTTGGCAGTACCGCGTATATGGTGCGAGACAGGAAATGCAGATCAACTGTGTACGCTAGGGGCGATTGCTGAAAGCGTGCATACCTTATTGTTCGCATCATCGAAAGGGATGAAGTCGAAGTGGCAGAAGCAGCCGGGCCGGGAAAGACCTTGGTGATCGTCGAGTCGGCGACGAAGGCGAAGAAGATTCAGCCTTACCTCGGAGATAACTACATCGTGGAGGCCTCTGTGGGCCATATCCGCGATCTTCCCCGCGGCGCTGCGGACGTGCCGGCTAAATATAAGAAGGAATCCTGGGCGCGCCTCGGCGTGAACCCGGAAGATGACTTCGCACCGCTGTATGTGGTGAGCCCCGATAAAAAGAAGAAGGTCGCGGACCTCAAGTCCAAGCTGAAGCAGTGCGATCAGCTCTACCTCGCAACAGACCCCGACCGTGAGGGCGAGGCCATCGCCTGGCACCTGCTTGAAGTCCTCAAGCCCAAGGTTCCGGTGCGCCGCATGGTCTTTAACGAGATCACCAAGTCCGCGATCCTGGAGGCCGCGGACAATACCCGCGATCTGGATTACAACCTTATCGACGCCCAGGAAACCCGCCGCATCCTCGACCGCCTCTACGGCTATGAGGTCTCCCCGGTGCTGTGGAAGAAGGTTATGCCGCGACTTTCTGCCGGCCGCGTGCAGTCGGTGGCCACCCGCGTCATCGTCGAGCGTGAGCGCGAGCGCATGGCGTTCATCCCCGCGGACTACTGGGATCTAGCCGCCACGCTAGATACCGGCGCTGCGGACGGGGACAACCCAGCCACTTTCGACGCCCGCCTTACCACCGTCGATAGCAAACGCGTGGCCTTGGGCCGCGACTTTGATGATCGCGGAAACGTCAAGAGCAAAGACGTCATCGTCATCACCGAGCCACAGGCCAAGGCCTTGGAGTCTGCGCTCCAAGGCGCGGGCATGGAAGTCGCTGGGGTCGAACACAAGCCCTATACGCGCAAGCCCTATGCGCCGTTTATGACGTCGACGCTGCAGCAGGAGGCCGGTCGCCGCCTGCACTTTACTTCTGAGCGCACCATGCGCATTGCGCAGCGCCTGTACGAAAACGGTCACATTACTTATATGCGTACGGACTCCACCTCGCTCTCTAAGCAGGGCCTGTCGGCTGCGCGCAATTCCGCTACCAGCATCTATGGCGCGGAATACGTCTCTGATTCCCCGCGCGTATATGACCGCAAGGTGAAAAATTCCCAGGAGGCCCACGAGGCCATCCGCCCGGCCGGCGAGTCCTTCGCCACCCCGGGCCAGCTCTCTGGCCAGTTGGATGCGGAGGAGTTTAAGCTCTATGACCTGATTTGGAAGCGCACCGTCGCCTCCCAGATGGCCGATGCCAAGGGAACCTCCATGAAGGTCACCGTAGCCGGCACCGCCGCCACCGATAAGGGCAGCTACGACGTGGAATTTTCCGCCACCGGTCGCACCATTACCTTCCCCGGCTTCTTGAAGGCCTACGGCGCTGACGACGCCAAGGGTGATAAGAAGGGCGAGACCCGCTTGCCGCACTTGGAGGAGGGCCGCGCCCTGACCGCCAAGGAGGTTACCGCCGAGGGCCACTCCACCAACCCGCCGGCGCGCTATACCGAAGCCAGCCTGGTCAAGAAGATGGAGGACTTGGGCATCGGCCGCCCGTCTACCTACGCGTCCATCATCAAGACCATCCAGGACCGCGGTTATGTGGTCTCGCGCGGCAATGCGCTGGTGCCCTCCTGGGTTGCCTTCGCCGTCGTGGGCCTGTTGGAGGAGAACTTCACCGAGTTGGTGGACTACGATTTCACCTCTTCCATGGAAGACGAGCTAGACCAGATTGCCACCGGTATCGAGGATGGCACCGCCTGGCTAAACGGCTTTTACTTCGGCAACGCCGAGGCCAACGAGCAGAAGGCGGCCTCCATTGCCCGTCACGGCGGCTTGAAGTCGCTTATCGACGTCAACCTGGAAGCCATCGACGCCCGCAAGGTCAACTCCCTGCGCCTCTACACTGACACCGAGGGCCGCGACGTCTTCGTGCGTGTAGGCCGCTACGGCCCGTACATCGAGCGCGCCGTTGACACTAACGACGACGGCAGCATCGAGTATCAGCGCGCTAACCTGTCTGAAACCGTCACCCCGGATGGCCTCAACGAGGAGCTGGCGGAAAAGCTTTTCGCCACCCCGCAGGGCGGCCGCGAGCTGGGCGAGAACCCGGAAAACGGCCGCATGATCGTGGCCAAGGAGGGTCGCTTCGGCCCGTATGTCACCGAAGTCGTCCGCGAAGATGAGCGGGAGAAGGCCGAGGGTGAGGCCGAGGAGATCGTCGCCAAGGAGCGCGCCGAGGAAGACAAGCAACGCGCCGAAGAAGGCAAGCGCGCTAAGAATTGGGAAACCAAGACGGCCGCAAAACAGAAGGAAAAGCGCGTCAAGGAGTACATCGAGAACAAGCTCAAGCCGGGTACGGCTTCGCTGTTTAGCTCCATGGAACCCTCCACCGTGACCTTGGAGGAGGCCCTCAAGCTGCTTTCCCTGCCGCGCGAGGTGGGCGAGGACGACGGCGTGATGATCACTGCGCAAAATGGCCGCTACGGCCCGTACCTGAAGAAGGGTACGGATTCGCGCTCCTTGGCCAAGGAAGAGCAGATTTTCACCATCACCTTGGATGAGGCCCGCCGCATCTATGCTGAGCCGAAGCGTCGCGGCCGCGCCGCCGCTCAGCCGCCGATCAAGCAGCTGGGCGATAATGACGTCTCCGGCAAGCCGATGACCGTGAAGGACGGTCGCTTCGGTCCGTACGTCACCGACGGCACCACCAATGCCTCCCTGCGCCGCGGCGATGACCCGGAGCAGCTTACCGACGCCCGCGCGAACGAGCTCCTTTCCGAGCGCCGCGCCAAGGAAGCTTCCGGCGAGACCAAGAAGAAGTCCACCAAGAAGTCCTCTAAGAAGACGACGAAGAAGAAGGCAACCAAGAAGGCCACCAAAAAGTCCACGAAGAAGGCTGGCAAGAAGGTAACTAAGAAGCCTTCGCCCGGCACGAAGAACGTGGTAAAGGCCGGCTCGCGCAAGAAGTAACCGCGTAAGGTGGCGGGCATGAACGATTTTCTTGCCCGCACCCAAGAAGGCGCCGCGGCCCTGCGGCGCGCCGTCACCATCAAAACGCGGCCGCAGCTTTTGGCCTCGGTTCGTGAAGAGCCCGCCGTTGGCGCCGGAGTCCTAGCCGCAGCTATTGGCCAGGTGGAAAAGGCCCGCACCCTGACCCGTCCTTCGGCGCTCGGCGTGGCGGCCGTAACGGCGAGCCATGCCGCCTATGCGTGGAGCCTATATCGCCGCGGCGCGCGCAACGACGCCTTGGGCTGGGGTTTGCGCGCGGCCGTATGGGGCGCGGGCGTTGCCGCCACTCGCACACAGCCGACGGCCGCAGCGGTCGCGGTGGGCGGCGCGGCCGTGCTCACGACCTCGGCATTGGCGGGAGACCCAGCGCTGCGCACCGATGCCGGCAAGGGCATGAGCCACGGCGCCAACCTGCTCGTTGTGGCCGAGGGGCTGACGGCCCTGCGCGCGGCGCTCGCGCAGCACTATCGCGGTAAGCGGAAGCAGGGGGCGCGCCTAGTGGGCGCGGCCGAGGCGGGCGCCCTAGCGGTCGGCCATCTGCTGCTTCTCGATGGCCTGCGCCGCACCCGGTAACTGCGGCTGCATCGTCGGGCCGTAGGACAGGCGGCGGTGCACGGCCTCAAAAGGTCCGCGGCGGTCGAAGACTTCCAGCACGCAGGCTCCGATAAGCGTGACCAACCACACCGCGAAGGCCAGCGTGGCCTGGCCGAAGGCGCCCAGCTCGTGGCCGAAGTTCAGCGTGAATGGGTGCACGAGGAAGAAAAAGAGAATGGACTGCCCTACGTAGCCGCTCATGGAGCGCTTGCCCAGCGCCGCAAAGGGCCACAGCACTGCGGGCAGTGGCGCGCCGGCCGAAAGCCGCTCCTGCACCGGCTGTAGCAGCAGCGCGAGCCCGGCCAGGATGCCAGGGCCGGTAAAGACGCCGATGAAAGCGTTGGCATTATTGGCGGCATTGGCCCAGCGCTGCTCGATGACCCCGAGCGTGCTCAAAGACCACAAGGTGCCGATAACCACGGTGATGGCCGCTGCAATGGCGACCCAGCGCAGGAGGGTGGGGCGGTGAGAGGGGACGTCGGCAAGCACGCCCTGGCGCGCCCACACAAAGCCCACCAGCATCACGGGCAGGTACATCAGCAAAATGATCGGCGTGGCCAAGGCCTGGCTGCCTAAAGTAATAAGCTGGCTGAGCAGCAGATCGGGGTAGGACTCGATGGTGCCAATGGCCTCCGTGGCTACCACGCCGAGGGGATCCATAGCACCGGAAATAAAGGCCACAACCCCGCCAAGTGCGCACAGCGCAAAAAGAATATAGGCAATGCGCATCAGGGTAGAATCCCGCTTGCGCAGCAGGAATGCAATGACGATCCCGGCCACGCCGTAGAAAAACATAATATCGCCCCAAAACAGCAGCACCATGTGAACTGCGCCCATGAGCGCCAAGAAGGTATAGCGCTTGGCGATGACCTTGCGTGCCGCCCGCACCGGAAACCCGCGCCGCCACAGGCTCAGGGCAATGAGCCCCACGCCAAAGCCGAGCAGGGTAGAAAACATGGGAAGGCCGCGGTTGTGGACAAAGAAGGCGCTGAAGACGACGGCGGCCTTATCCCACGCGCTGCCATCAATGATGCCGCCGAAATAGCTGCCCGGCCGGTCGGTGGTGATGATCCACGCCGTGGTCATATTGGCCATGGCGATGCCTAGGAGGGCCATGCCGCGCGCCACATCGGGCACGATCATGCGGGGCCGGGAAGCTGAGCTCACTTAAAACCTCGTTATACCTCGGAACGTTCTGCCAGGGTAGCGCGGATAGGGCGAGCCAGCTGGGTCATGCGGTGACGCCCACGCAGCTCAATGGATTTCATCATAGTCCAGCGGGCCTGCTCGGCCTCATTGGCGGTCTTGAGCGTGGCGGCATTGGTGAGCACCTGGCCCGGGGTGTCCTTGGCCAGCTCGGTCAGGCGCGCAGCCTCGTTCACGGCGTCACCAATGACGGTGTATTCGAAGCGATCCGCGCCGCCGATGTGCCCGGCGACGACGTGCCCCGCCGCCACGCCGATGCCCGCTTGCAGCTCCAGCCCGCGCAACTCGCCGCGCAGCTCGCGGGCGGCCTGCAGCGCCACGGAGGCGGAATCATAAACATTGAGCGGCGCGCCAAAGACAGCCAGCGCGGCATCGCCCTGGAACTTGTTAATGATGCCTTTATTGCGGTGCACTACCTCGACAACGTGCTCGAAGAACTTATTGAGCTCCTCTACTACCTCCTCGGGGGAGTGGTTGACGGCGAAGGTAGTAGAACCAATGACGTCAATGAAGAGCACAGCGACCTTGCGGTCCTCGCCTCCCAACTCGGGGCGCTCCTCTAGGGCGCGCTGCGCCACCTCGGCGCCGACGTAGCGGCCGAAGATATCGCGCACGCGATTGCGCTCGCGCAGGCCGCGCATCATCTCGTTGAAACCGGCCTGCAGTACGCCCAGCTCGGACCCGTCATAGATATCGACCTCGGCATTGTTCTCGCCGCGGCGCACCCGGTTAATGGCGTCCTGCAGCTCCACGATCGGGTCCACTACGCTCATCACCGCGAAGCTAGTACCGATAAACCCGGTGGCCAGAGCGGTAAGGGCCAGGGCCGTGATGGCGGGAACCAGGTCTCCTGCGGTGCCGGAGAAGAGCCCGGTGCGCTGGGCGATGAGCATGAGCAAGATGCCCAGCAGCGGCACGCCGGAGGTCATCAGCCAGGTTGAAATGAGGCGGTACTTGATGGGTGGCTCTAGGGTGGAATCCTCAAAGCGCCGTGCCACCGCCTGGGCGGCCACCGGGCGTACGAGGCGCTCTGCCTGCAGGTAGGTCAAGATGATCACCACGAGGCCGGCCAAGGTGGCAGATACGCCAACGACCAGCCCCAGGCGGCCGGATTCCTGCCCGGAAATCACCACGGCCAGGATGATGCCGATGAGCCACACTGCGGCCGCCACCACGGATTGGTAGACGGGGATGCGCAGCACTAAGTTGCGCACCATATTCGGATCGTGCTCGTCCGGATTGCGCTGCCAGTCCAGCACCGGGCGGAAAAGCAGCAGGGTGACGGCGATGCCGATGACCACGGCAAAGATGAGGTACACCGCGGCGACGCCCATCAGGCTGGGCAGCTCGGCGGCAAAGTCCTTAATCTCCGGCATCGGCAGGAAATAAAGAACAAAGGTCATGATCGCGATGGCGCCGATGAGGTTCGCGCCAAGGACTAAGGCGGCGTAGACCGGCCATTGGGTACCCATGAGCCATCGTGCGCCGCGCAGTAGTCTGTTCATGCCTTCATACTTTAGTAAGACCAGTAGGCTAGGGCGAGTGAATACCGGAAGCGTTGCGCAAAGATTGGCAGATACCCCAGGTGTAGCCCGCACTATCTTGGGTGCCGCCCGGGCAGCTCGGGGGATGCCGGGGGCAGACCCACGGGCGATGAGCCATTCCTGGCTATTTACTGGCCCGCCGGGCTCCGGCCGTTCCCTGGCCGCGATCGATTTTGCGGCCGCGCTCATGTGCACGGATCCGGAGGAACCAGGCTGCGGCCGCTGCGAGGCTTGCCGCGCGGTGCTGGAGACCAAACAACACACCGATCTGGTCCTCGTGGATCCGCAGGAGGTCATCATCCCCGTGGATACGGTGCGCGAGGTCATCGGCCGTGCTGCGAGCCTGCCCACGGTGGCCCCTTGGCGCGTGGTGATCTTCAACAACGCCGACCGCCTCAACAATAACGGCGCGAATGCCCTGCTCAAGACGGTAGAGGAGCCGCCGGCGCGCACCGTGATCATCATGTGCGCGCCTTCCGACGCCCCCGAGGACTTCTCCCAGACCCTTCGCTCGCGTTGCCGCCACCTCTACATTCCCTCCCCGTCGGTGGAGAGCATTACCGCCCAGCTGGTCAGCGAGGGCGCCTCGGATCACGACGCCCACTTGGCCGCCCTCACCTCCCTCCGCCACGTCGGCAGAGCGCGGCGCCTGGTCAACGATCCGGCGGTGCAAAAACGCCGCGCGGTGGCCATCAACTTGGCAGAGGAAGTTTTCCACGGCTCCCAAGGCTTCCAGGCGGTGACCTCGCTATTGAAACTGGTGGACTCGGAGGCGAAGGAGTCGCATAAAGACCAGGAAGAGGCCGAGCTGGCGAAGCTGGAGCAGACCCTTGGCGTAGGCGCGAAGGGCAAAGGTGCGGCTAAGGCGCAGCGCGACGCCCGCTCCGCCATCAAGGAACTGCAGGACCAGCACAAGAAGAGAGCCAAGCGCCGGGTTATCGACAACCTGGACCTCGTGCTTGTTGATCTCTCCGGCGTCTACCGCGATGCGCTCATGCAGAAGGTGGGCGCGCAGGTGGATCTCACCCACCCGGACTTCGCCGGTCTTTCTGGTGAGCTCGCGCAGCGCGTGAGCGAGGAAGGCTTGCTGGACTGCCAGGCGGCCATCACGTTGTGCCGCGAGCAGCTGACCCAAAATGTCGGCACGCAGATTGCCTTCGACGGGTTGGTGGGTCGCTTGCGCCGCGCGTGCCTGTAGGTGGGGTCCGATTTCTATTCCGTGGCACCCCTAGGTTAGACTTTCTCTTGCTGCACTGGCGTATGCCAAGCAGCGTGCCGCCTTAGCTCAGTCGGTAGAGCATTTCACTCGTAATGAAAAGGTCGCGAGTTCGATTCTCGCAGGCGGCTCAAAGAAAAAGCACCCTTTACCAGCGATAACGGTTTAGGGTGCTTTCTTTTTCGTTGAGGGTATAGCCTAAATGGCTACAAAATGGCTACACCTCGACGTTATTCAACGTCATCATGCAGCGCATTTAAGGCGTCTCCAACTTGGTTCAAATCGTCTGGGAACAAATCCGCATAGATGTTTAGGGTGACTGCCGCCGATTCGTGGCCTAGAAGCGCCTGAACCGCTTTGACGTTCGCGCCAACGCTAATAGCCAAGCTGGCGCAGGTATGGCGTAGCCCGTGTGGCAGGACGGTAGGGAATTCCCCTGTGTGTCCGTCCTCTTTCCACTTCTTTTTGGCTTTATCGACGCTTGGCTTAAAAATTCGAGCTCGATAATTTCCAACATCAAGCCGTTGGCCGTCCTTAGACAGGAAAAGTGGGGCGTTTTGCTCGCGGCCATCAGTAAGTTCAGTTAGCTGTTCAAGCAAAAAGCGGGGGACAGGTACACGGCGATTCTCATAGGTTTTTGTGGGGCCAATGACCCCATAATCTTTCACGGCCTTGTCGATATGAAGTCGGTGGGTACTTTCGTCTAGGTCTTCGACATTGAGCGCGGCAATTTCGCTAATTCGTGGACCGCAATAGGCCATCGTGTAAATTATCGCCCGCTCGTTGTCAGTGCCCTGGACTGCCGCTAAGACTTCAACTTGTTTTGGTGTGAGGTATCCGCGACGCGCTGTTGATTCTCGTTTAACGGTGATCTTTTGTACTGGGTTAGCGGCAATCATGCGGGACTCGACCGCTGTTTCGCACAGTGCGCGGAGGACATAGACGGCGCGGAGTATGGTGTCGCGTTTCTTGCCTTCCGACTGCATGTCAGCCACCCATTTACGTACATGCGGCGCCGTAATGGAATCAACGGGCCAAGAACCCCACCGTGGCTTCACGTGGACGTTATAGGCGCTTAGGTTGGTCCTCTTGGTGCGAGGTGCGAGGGACTCTTGGGAGGGGAGCCATAGCTCGTAGACCTTCGAAACTTCGGCCTTGCCGGCTTGGGGATGGATGAAAGTACCGGTTTTCTTGGTACGTTCGACCTCCTGTGCAAAATCTTGTGCATCACCTTTACGCTTAAATCCGCGCTTTTTGGTGAGCTTTCGGTCTGGGGTGCGGTATTGCACCATGTATCGCAGAGCGCGCTTCTTGGCTTTCTCGTCCCCCTCTTTGTACTTGAGGTAATAAGGCTCAATGCTTGCCATCGGAATCCATCGCTGCCTGAATATCAGAGATGAGGTTGCGCGTTACGCGCCCCTTCTTTTGTGGCGTGGAACCTTCTCCCGCCAACTTGTCGCGGCGCTCTTCGAACCGCATTGCCCATAAAGAATCCGACCATGCCAACAATTCAATTACGTCAACGCCAGCTCTTTTTGCAGCTCGTTCTTCGCCCGCTGTGGGGTTGCGGTATTTAGTGCGTAAATCGCCGTAAGTTGTCCCTTCAGGCAGGTTCAGTGATTTTAGACGAGAGGTATAGTCCGAGACTATTTTCTGGACTTCGGAAACCATTTCTGGGGCTAGTTTGGTTTCCAATTGGGAGCCGTGAAGCCACTTCAAAATTGCTGAATGAGTAGTGACGGAGCCTTTTCCGACAGCAATGGGGGAGTCAGACTTAAACAGCTCGTCGATTTTTGGTCCTAATGCATAGGCCTCAACATCGTCTTCACCGCGAATCCAATTCTCCTCGTTGTTGAGAATGCTGGTTAGCGCCATCAGGGTTTCGACCGTGACTTTAAAGTTTCCGCTTTCAATCGCACTGACACTGCCTGCAGACCAATTTAGACCGAAGGCCCGAGCTGCAGAAGCTACGGTTTCCATACTTTTTTCGCCGCGAAGGCGTTTTACGTTTTCGCCAACTACCTCGGCTAATGACTTAACTTCTTGCTGCATGCCTACAGTCTACAAAATCTGGTGATTGACAGTGACCTAAAGGTGTGCTTATCTGTATTTAACACAGTCTACAAGAACGCGTGACTGTGTAACGTGAATTAGAGAAAGGCTCATCAATGGATGACATTTTGACGCCAGGACAGCTAGGGGAGCGCTGGCACATGACTAAGGGAGCGCTTGCTCAACAACGCTACAAAGGTAACGGCCCGAAGTTCTTCAAGGTAGGGAAGGGCGTCTTCTACCGCGTAGCCGACATCCTCGACTGGGAACAGTCCCAGCTGCGAACTCGCACCGACGAGTTGCCGAAGAAGGTGGCGTAAGTGCGGAAACAGTATCTTCCCCAGGACTCGCTGGCGTATCTCGCTGATAGCGTGCTCTTTTCTCTCGACGCCGCTAACGAGGAAATCCAGGACATCGACGGCGACTGCCCAGAGTTCGACGAGCTGCCCGAAAACCTGCAGAACGCTATCTACATCCTCGACGGCATCCGCGAAGCAGTCCGCAAAGAAGCCATGCACCATAACGTGCACCGCGCTACTCACTACAGCAACGGCCTTCCGGTTCGCCTGCATTACAAGGGCGAAGTCGTTACGGACCCCGAAGGCGTGAGTTACCGGCCGGACAACATCACCACGATGCACCCCAGTGGCACGCCGGACGCTGTAATCCCACCCCAAGACAACGCCGCATAAGGAGAAGAAATTGACCACCCCTAATAAGAAAACCCTCGCAGGTGCTGGGAACACCAACGAGGGAGCAGGCGAGACTGGTAAAGGCTCGTACACCCGTAATCATAGCAGCCGCGAGCTTCGCCGAACCATTGCCAAGGTTCAGGCCGCTATCTCCGACAACAATCGCATCCTTCGGAAAATAAACGAGAAGGCCATCATTGCCAGCCCGGCCGAGTTCCGGGACCTCGACGCGAAATTCGGGGAAGTTCAGAAGGCTAACACTGTTCTGACTAAGCAGCTTCGCTCCCTTGTCGAGGAGTGCCACCAATTGGTGCAACAGGAGCGTGACGCCGCCAAGGAGCACCAAGAAGATAAAGCCCGGCATGATGCCCGCAGGCGCGAAGAAATCACTCGCATCACGGGCCATTCTGATTGGGCACCTATGGACCTGCAGTACATGCTCGTTGAGCGCTACCGCGAAGGCGGCGACTACATGACCGTCCTCGACGCCATGAAAGCCATTGACGACCTCGACCTACAGCGCGCCGGTCTTAGTTCTTGGGGAGAAGGTGACGAGTAATGCCAGTTAATGCAGACGCTCTTCTTTCAGTAGCGGATCTTCTTCTCGTTGCTGACGCCGAAGACCTACTCCAACACCTCGACCTCCCCAACACCCTCGCAGCTTAGTTGCTGCGCAGCCCTACTGGCAGGCACCAGCGTTCGAGCCGCTGGAGGGCACCAGGCCCAAGCAAACAGTGGTGGCAAACAGCGCGGGCGACCCGAGAAAAACAACTGAATAACCAAAACAATCCAGACCTGTTTAGGAGTACTCAAGTTGACGACCCACTCGTCCCAGATGCATGAGCAACACGCCCATGAATATCTGCGAATCCTCATCAGCGGAAAGCTATCCGCACACGAAGCCATCGAAGCCCTAAACCTCGTCGACGAAGACGATTATGGGGCCAACTGGCAAGCACGCACCATTCACCACGCCATCCGCGCCGCCGCTGATATAGCAACCCGCGACGGCCACGGCCTGGACCCACTTGTCGCCACCGACGTCAACGAAGTCCTCGTCAACAACGGAGACCTCGACAACGACGGTATGGGTCACACGTGGCTGCAGTTCATCAGCCCCCAAGACACCCCACCAGAGCTAAACAAAGCTCGGCTCCCACAACTAGCGCGCCGCATCACCGAAGACTTCTTTAGGCTTCGCCACTCCGAAATCTACGCCGGGGCCAACAGCATGACCGCCCCACTTGTAGACCTATGCGCGCAAATGGATCGTGACCGCCAAGACCTTCTCGAAATCTACGGTCGCATGACCAAGCTCAGCTCGAAGACGATGCACATCGTGAAGGGTGGTGCTGCATAAATGAGCGACTACACCACTAACAGCGCCCAAGCGCCCTTCGGTCGACGAGTATCCTTCCGAACACTGGCCGGCCAAGAATGGGACATCCCGGTATTCATGTGGGAACTCGAACACGAAGGCCAAACCACCGGAATCTTGCCCATGGGAGCCATGTCAATGGCTGCAGGCCGCCCCGCAGCAGGAAAGTCATCCTGGGGACGCGATACAGCCGCCCGAGTCAGTCGCGGCACTCTCCCCGGCGCACTCTACGGAACGCCCGCCAACGTTCTCTATATCGCCGCCGAAGAGAACATTAAGTACAACGTCATCCCAGGCCTTATCGCATCCGGAGCGGATATGAACCGCATCATCCGCCCCCGCGTCGACTTCCACGCCCCAGACGGCACCACGGAAGAAGTCGCCATCCTTCCCGAGCATGACATGCGCACCATCATCAACCTCTGCATTGAGCACGGAGTGAAGCTCGTCATCGTCGACCCCATCATGAACTTCATGAACGGCATCGACGCCAACCGAAACAACGAAGTCAGAGACAAACTCAAGCCCTGGACTCGACTAGCCGAAGAGATTGACGGCGTTGTCCTTGCCATCACACACCTCAACAAATCGGGCAACGGAGACGTAGTAGCTGGTATCACCGGCTCGTCAGCCTTCGGAGAAGTCACTCGCTGCGCACTAGGCTTCACCAAACTTCCCGACAGTGACGAGCGCGTCATGAGTGTTGAGAAGAACTCTATCGGGCTAGAAGGCGCGGCATGGAAGTATCGCATCGCATCCCGCACACTCACCCGAGAAGATGGTGTATCCCACGACTTCGGAGTCTTCGAACTCCTTGGAGAATCAGAGCAAACAGTGGGTGAAATCCTCCGTGACCAAGGCGAAGGAAACAGCACCGCAGAGCTTAAGACGATAGTCCTAGACTTCCTAGACCAATGCGGGGGAAGTGCCGCAGCCACCGAGGTGCAAGCCGAAGTTAAGGCTGCTGGCATGGCCTGGAAGACCGCCCAGAATAAGCGCGGTAGTTGGGGAGTTCAGACAACCAAGATTGATAAGAAGTGGCACTGGTATCTCAAAGGGCATAAGCCAGGAGAAATCCAGCCCCCTCAATACACACGGGACCTTGGGACCTTGGGACCTTCACAGGTCAAGGGGCATAAATCAACATCCCGACCGGGACCTTCCCCTAACACTCGGGACCTTACAACCAACATCCCGGACAACAATCAACATCCCGGCCGGGACCTTGAAAAACCACCCACAACCAGTGAACATCCCAACATCCCAACATCCCACGCGACTAAGGGGCCAACAGCGTCCAACGACACCCAAGCCGCCATCATCAACACCCTCAGCACCACCCACCCCATGAAGCTCGGAGCCATTATGCGCCAAGTCAAGGAAGTCACCGGCTCAGGAGCCACCGCAGGAGAGGAACTAGACCAAATGGAGAAGCAGGGCGTAATCATCCGCAACGTCAAAGGCGGATACCTCCTAGCCGTCAAGGAGTCAGCATGAGAATCCGTATCCGACTTCCTCATAACCCGTGGCGTGATGGACGCCTCCGCATCAAATGGGTCGACTACGTAGGAGGCCACGACCGCTTGTCGGTCTCTCTTATGACCAGCAAGGGCCAAGAAGTCAGCTTCGAAGTCCAAGGCAAAGACATCTACCGACTCGCAGACAGCATCGTTGACCACGCCGACGAGTACTTCCTCAATCAGAAGCAACACCAAGGAGAAGCCGCATGAGTACGCCACACCCCGCACGACCACCACCAACCGCACCCCAGCCCCCCGAAGACACAAACAGCAACACACAGAAGGAGAAACACAATGCAAGACAACACCAACGAAATCCTCAACGAGATTCTCAACGTCCTCAAAGAAATCCAGGGTGCTGTCACCTCCGACAAGGAAACCACGGCCGACAAGTTCGCAGCCGCATTCAACCAAGCACAAGGAGAATAACCATGACCTACTTCGACGAGAACGGCTACCGCGTGTCAACGGGCCAACTCTTCGCAGCAGCAGCCGCCGAAGCACTAAACGGCCCACCACAACCCGACAAGGAAGAAGACCACCAGGAACCCAAGCCAGGGCCCCGCCGCCCGCTACCAGTTCCCGAAGCCGGAACACCAACACCATTCCGACCCAAGGGCACGGGCGAACTCTTCGCCCTCGCAATGCAAGAAGCACTCTATCGATAAGGAGAAACAACAATGCCAGCCGGAGTCCCTAGCTCATTCATCGCTACCGACACGCTCTACACGTGGAGCCGCCAAGCACTCGACAACCTCTTCCTCATGTGGGGAATCAAGAAAGACCCCGAGTGCCCCGCCGCCCGCGAAGCCATCGTCAAGCTCAACGAATGGTCAACCTTCGCAGCCATGAACGGCACACCAAACACCAGCGCCAGCATCACGAACGCTAACCCCGATGAATGGGAAGGCATCTATGACAAGTACGCAGCTGCGGCAACCCGCGCCACAATGATTGCCAACGACAACGAGTCCGTCACTAACGTACTCAACTCGCAGGCGCACCGCGCACTCACCAGCGACGAGCAAATCAACTACGTCCTCAAGACACTTCCACTCGACAAGGTTGAGAAGGAGTTCGCCAAGGCGGTTGAAGAAGTCGCACCGTACCTCGACGACCCCATGAGCGGCATCGCAGAGCACGCCACCGCGCTCTCCACCGTCGCCAAGACTAACCCTAAAATCGATGCCCTTATGGCCTACGTTGCCGAAGTAGCCCGCGCACCACGCGCCGCCGCAGTTGCTGACATCCCAGACCTCTTCGTCCTCGAATACAAACGCGGAGTAGGTGGCACCGACTCACGCATCAACTACCAAGACGAAGACGTCCACCTTCACCAACGAGTCTCCAGCGCCAAGAGCATCCAAGAAGCCAACGAGGTTCACCGAATCATTACAGGCGAATGGGAAGGAATCACCTTCTCCTTCCCACGCACCGTCGCCGAAATCCGCCGACGCGCCAAAGCCTTCAACACTGCAGGCCAAACACACGCCCTAACCAAAGAATCCGAACGAAGCGGACAAGGCCGCACCAACCCGAACAACTCACCCAAACCCCACAATCCCAACACATGGGAAGAAGGCTGGGTGAAATAAACACCACACACCCCAACCCCACCCCGGCCTACTCGCAAACTAAAACCGAGGTCAAGGGGTGCGGGCAACCCCTCCCCCCAACCCGAAATCGAGCCGGAAGGCATTGGCGCTAGGGCTGTGCCTGACCGTGGAGATCCACGCTTGCTTAGAACGGCAGGGGAGATAACCCGCCCCATGGTCGCCACAACCGCCGGAAGTCCTTGCTGCTCCCCTCGTGCACAGGTCTGGGAAATTACGGGAAACGGCACCCTGGGGGCTACCTGTCCCCGCTCCCTAAAGCGACCCCGGAAGGCAATAGGTCTCCCGCTGTTTGCAAGTTTGTGGGTTTGGGGTTGTGGGGTGGCTTGGTGCTGTTGGTGGTGTGTTTTGTGGGTTACCTTTGGGGTAGTTTTCTTGGTGAAATGATTGGAGTGATGGAGTATGCCAGGCCCGGTTGCGAGTCCGAATAGTCGGAGGAATCAGGGTAAGAATCTTGGGGGCGTGGTGCTGCCTTATGAAGGCAGGCCCGGGAAGGCCCCTGCATGGCCGTTAGAGGGCCGAGCGCCGGCCGGGTGGGCTGCACTATGGAAGATGCCCCAAGCGGTCGAATGGGAGCGTTTGAGGTGCGTTGAGGAGGTTGCTAATTATCTTCTCGTTCGCACGGCGGCGCGTGAAGCGTTAGAGCGTGGGGAGCCTAACGCGGCGTTGTTTGGTGAGGTTCGCCAGTGTGCGGATCGTTTGGGGTTGACGCCTATGAGCATGAAGCGGTTGGGGTGGGATATTGCTGTGGAGGTTAATGGTGGGGTTCGTCGTTTGGATGCGGCGCGCCAGGAGCGCTTCTTGAAGCTGCTTTAGGGCTCGTTGTTATGTTCCGGTGGCGTGTTTGTGGGGTGTGTGCGAGACTTCCTTTAGCCGTTCACCACCCCCGAGTGGACGGTTAGGTTCGGTGTTGTGTGGCCATCCCCCGGTGGCCCCGCCGAGCCGCCATAAACGATTAAAAGGTAGGTAACCAACCATTACCCTCACGTGAGCTGTTCAGGGTGGTAAATGTTTACTGCCCTCCCGCCCGTGGGCTGTACGGGTCGAACTAGGTCAGGACTTTATTCCAAAAATGGAAGAAACTTAAGCCTTTACCTGCAGGGGTCGAACCCTTAGCGGCCTGCGTTAGGAGCTACGGATAGTGTGGTGTTTGGTGGCTACAAAATGGCTACACTCGCTAGAAATTGAGGGTGATTTAGGGGTATGCGGAGAAATTAAAATGCCTAGAAAAGCGGGGTTTCTGACACTCGCAGTTCCCTTTAA
Organism: Corynebacterium marquesiae; assembly: GCF_030229635.1. Taxonomy (NCBI): domain Bacteria; kingdom Bacillati; phylum Actinomycetota; class Actinomycetes; order Mycobacteriales; family Corynebacteriaceae; genus Corynebacterium; species Corynebacterium marquesiae. The sequence goes on along the minus strand of NZ_JASPII010000005.1, from coordinate 84,444 downwards.
TCTTTCTCGTAATGAAAAGGTCGCGAGTTCGATTCTCGCAGGCGGCTCCACAGTGGCCGCAGGTGTATAGCCTGCGGCCTTTCGCGTATTCGGGGGAGGTGCGCGCTAAGCCTCGCCGTGGTTATTGAGCAGGCGCGGGACCACCTTGCCGGTGGCGTTGCGCGGGAGCTTGGCTAGGAAGTGTACGTCGCGCGGCACGGAGTGATCGGCGAGCTTGGTGCGGACCCAGTCGCGGATGGCGTCGGCGGTGAGGGCCTTTCCGGCGGCGTCGGCAGTAGGCACCGCCCACACGGCGATGCGTTGGAAGGTCTCGCTATCCTTTACGCCGCCAGCATGGACCTCGTGGATGCCGGGCATGGCCTCGAGGACCTCGGTGACGGACTGCGGGTGGACGTTTTCGCCGCCGACGATGATCATGTCATCGGCGCGGCCGACCACGTGTAGGAAGTCGTGCTCGTCGATGTAGCCCAAATCGCCGATGGAAATGAGTCCGTCCACCTTATTGAGCCGCAGGTTCGGGTTGGTATAGCCGGTCATCGCGGTGGAGTTGGTCAGGTAGATCTCTCCCACCTCGCCGCGCGGAACCGGGTGGCCCTCCTTATCGAGGATGCGCAGCTTCGTGCCCGAGGCCACGCGCCCGGCGTTGGTGGGGTTGGCGGCCACCTGATCCATGGTGGCGGTCGTCGCGAGGGCGAGCTCGGTGGATCCGTACACGTTGCACAGGATGGCGCCGAAGCGCTCATTGGTTTCCTTGACCACCTCCGGGGTCAGCGCATTGCCGGCCGAGGCGATGAATTTCAGGCTCGAGGTATCGAACTCGCCGGCCGGGTCCCGCTCCACCAAGCGCTTAAAGAAGATGGGGGAGGAGATCATGCCATCGAGGCGGTAGCGCTGGACATCGTCAAGCACTTGCTCCGCGTCGAATACGCGGCGGGTGACGATGGTATTGCGCAGGCCGAGCGCGATGTTGATGCAGGCCCAGCCCCAGGTGTGAAAAATGGAGGCGGTGAGCTGCAGGCGCTGGTCGGCGCGCCACGGAATCGTATCCACGATGGAGGCCAGCACCACCGGCAGGGTTGGCTCCGGCCGCATAATGCCCTTCGGGATGCCGGTGGTGCCGGAAGACATGAGCACAATCGGGCCGTGCTTGGGGAAGCGCGGCAGCTCCACGGCCGGTGGATTCTTCACAATCTTGTCTAACTTCGGCAGCTCGCTTGCCCCGGTATCGTGCGCGATGATGACCGGGATATCGGTGTCCACGCGGTCTACGAACTCATCATCTACCACGAGGACGTTGATACCGTTTTCCTCAATGCAGCCGGCCAACTGCTCCGGCGAAGAGCCCACGTTGAGCAGGTAAATGGAAGCGCCCGCATAGCCCTTGGCACCGAGCGGGATGACGATGCCGCGGCCGTTGCGCGCCATCACTCCAAGGCGGATTTCGGGCAGGTTCAGCGAACGGAGGTAGCGGGCGAAACCCTGGGTATGGGTGCGCAGCTGGCGGTAGGTGAGGGTGCCGTCGTCGTCGATAAGCGCTAGGCGCTCCGGGCAGGTGAGGTAGCCCTGCTCAATTTCACGCGCGGTGGTGAAGCGGTAGCGGGCCAGGTTAGGCAGCAAACTGAGCTGGGCCTTCGCGCCACCTTGGCTGCTGATAAGACCGGAGTTGAGCAGCGCCGGCACGAAGCGGCCGAGGGCTGCTGCGTGGAATTTGAAATCAGAAAAATTCACGGTTGGGGTAGCTCCAAATAGGCGAAGATAACGAAAAGATAACCATGGACGATATCGTGAGAGGGGCGGGCGGTGTTGCCGCCAACTCGAAATATGTTACAGAAGTGACTTCAGTTACCTGAAGTTACTGGTGTTTTTAGAAAAGGATTTCATTAAATCTCTGCAGCTCAAAGTCCTCTCCGTGGTGGCGTCCGCGCTGGCCGTCGTAGGCGTGGCTGTCGCGCCGCAGACCACCGCCGTGGAGCGCAACCTGGTCGCCTTCGGCGATTCCGTCTTGGCGGATCCAGATGCCGGCTCCTACTTCGCCCACCGCTACGATCCCTCTAAAGGTGTGGGCGTAGATTGCCCGACCTCCAATAACTACGCCAAGCGTGCCGGTGCCAAGCTGCGCCTTCCGGTGCGGGATTTCTCTTGCTCCGGTGCCGTGTCCATGTCTCGCGGTCCGCAGGTTTCCCAGCAGGTGGATGCGGCCATCCGCAGCGGTGCGCTGACTCCGGCTACCAACCGCGTGGTTATTACTACCGGTTTCAATGACACCTATAACCACCGCGAGCTCAACCTGCCGCAGATTCGCAAGCAGTTTGCGGACCGCACCGCGCCTCAGATTGAGCGCATCAAGCGCGCGGCCCCGAACGCCCGCGTCCAGATCGTTGGCTACCCCACCATCGGTTCTGGCCCGTACTACTGCCTCTTCCACTTCGGTCCGCGCCCGGCCGATTCCACCTTCCTGCCGCCAATCCAGGACTTTGAGAATAAGGCGCAGTGGATGCAGGTGGACTTGGCGGCACGCACCGGCGTGCAGTTCCTGGATATGAAGCCTTCCACCCGCAATAACGGCATGTGTGCCGATGCAAACCAACGCATGTGGGCTGGTCTGGTGGACTTTACTGGTGGTGACGGCAACCTGCCCATCCACATGAACCAGCGTGGCCATGAGCATGCGGCCAACGTCATCGCCCGCTCCTAAAAAGGTTTTCAATAATGCGCCGGTTTTGAAAATATCGGTACGCTCGGGCGCATGACTGTAAAAGCTGTTATTGCCCGTTCCAAGGGTGCGGAAGTCGAAACCGTCAACATTGTTGTTCCTGATCCCGGCCCTAACGACGTCATCGTGCGTGTCCAGGCCTGCGGTGTGTGCCACACCGATCTTGCCTACCGCGATGGCGATATTGAAGACGCCTTCCCCTTCCTGCTCGGCCACGAGGCCGCAGGCGTAGTAGAGACCGTAGGTTCTGCGGTCACCCACGTGGAGGAAGGCGACTTCGTCATTTTGAACTGGCGCGCCGTGTGCGGCGAGTGCCGCGCCTGCAAGAAGGGCGAGCCAAAGTACTGCTTCAATACCCACAACGCCTCCAAGAAGATGACCCTCGAGGATGGCACCGAACTTACCCCTGCGCTGGGCATCGGTTCCTTCGCGGAGAAGACCCTGGTCCACGAGGGCCAGTGCACCAAGGTGGAAGACACCGACCCGGCTGCCGCTGGCCTGCTGGGTTGCGGCATCATGGCGGGCCTCGGCGCTGCCGTGAATACCGGCGATATCCAGCTCGGCGAGTCCGTTGCCGTCTTTGGCTGCGGCGGCGTTGGCATGGCGGCCATTGCGGGCGCCAAGCTGGCGAGCGCGGCGAAAATCATCGCCGTGGATATCGATGAGTCCAAGCTGGAGACCGCCCGCGAATTCGGCGCGACCGATACCATCTGCTCCAAGGACCTTTCGGAGCAGGAGGTTATTGACGCCGTCCGCGAGCTCACCGGCGGCTTCGGCACCGATGTCTCCATCGACGCCGTGGGCATCCAGCCCACCTGGCGGCAGGCCTTCTACTCTCGCGACCACGCCGGCCGCATGGTCATGGTGGGCGTGCCGAACCTCACCGACCACGTGGACATTCCGGCCATCGACCTCTACGGCCGCGGCGGTTCCATCAAGCCTGCGTGGTACGGTGATTGCCTCCCAGAGCGCGATTTCCCCGCTTACGTAGCGCTGTCCAAGGCCGGCAACTTCCCGCTGGACAAGTTCGTCACCGAGCGCATTGCGCTTGACGACGTCGAGCAGGCCTTCGCCACCATGAAGTCCGGCAAGGTTCTGCGTTCGGTGGTGGAGTTCTAATGCGTATCGATAGCACGGTTACTTCTGGCAAGTTCCGCCTCGATGGCGGCGAATGGGATGTAGACAATAATGTCTTCGTCGTGGGCGATGACTCCAGCGTCTACGTGGTGGACCCCTCCCACGACCTCGATGCGGTAGCAGAGCTCGTGGGCGACCGTCGCGTAGAAGGCATCTTGCTCACCCACGCGCACAATGACCACTGCGAGCTCGCCCCCGAGGCCGCAAAGCGCTTCGATACCGAGGTCTACCTGCACCCGGACGATGACATGCTGTGGCAGGAGTCCAATGGCGATGCTCCGTACACGCCATTGGCGGACCGCGGTCAGTTCGATATTGGCGGCGAGAAGATTACGGTCTACCACACCCCGGGTCACTCGCCGGGCTGCGTGGTGCTGCACGTGGGCGAGACGCTGCTGTCGGGCGATACGCTCTTCAACGGCGGCCCTGGTGCCACTGGCCGCAAGTACTCCGACTTCGATGTGATCATCGAGTCGCTGAAGAACGTCGTCTTCACTCTGCCGGAGGACACTAAGGTCCTGCCAGGGCATGGCGACGCCACCACGGTGGGCGCGGAGGCCGCGCGCATCGACGAATACATCGAGCGCGGCTACTAGCCTCTAAAACGCCCGCAGGTACTCGCCGTAGCCGGACTTGAGTAACGGCTCGGCGAGTTTTTCTAGCTGGGCGCGGTCGATAAAGCCCGCCTCATATGCGGCGACCTCGGGCGATCCGATAACGATCCCGGTGCGTTTTTGCATCACCTCGACGTAGGCGGAGGCCTCGCTCATCGAGTCCACCGTTCCCGTATCGAGCCACACGCTCCCGCGGTGCAGGCGCTGGACATTGAGCTCGCCGCGGCGCAGGTACTCTTCGTTCACGGCTGTGATTTCCAGTTCGCCGCGGCCGCTGGGCTTGATGCCCCTGGCTATCTCCACCACCGAGTTGTCGTAGAAGTACAAGCCCACCACCGCGTGGTTTGACCGCGGTACCTCCGGCTTTTCCTCGATGCTCAGCGCATGGCCCGCGGCGTCGAATTCCACGACACCATAGCGTTGCGGATCCGAGACCTCGTAGGCGAAGATGATGCCGCCTTCCGGATCTTGGCAGTGGGCGAGCTCGCCGCCGAAGCCGTGGAAGATATTATCGCCGAGCACGAGTGCGACGCTGTCATCGCCAATGAAATCCTCGCCAATCAAGAAGGCCTGTGCGAGTCCCTCCGGCCGCGGCTGGACCGCGTAATCGATCATCAGCCCAAGCTGCGATCCATCGCCAAAGAGCCGCTGGAAGGCCTCCGCATCCTCCGGGGTGGTAATGATGAGGATCTCCCGAATACCCGCCTGAATGAGCGTGGTTAGCGGATAATAAATCATCGGCTTGTCATAAATGGGCATGAGCTGCTTCGAGATGCCCTTGGTAATCGGATAGAGCCGCGTGCCGGAACCGCCGGCCAGGATGATGCCTTTCATTTAATCCTCCGGGTACAGCGCCAAATACAGGGCAAGGGCCGCACGCCAATTCTGCGGCTTGAAGCCGGTAGCCTCGATTTTATCTAGCGCGAGCGTCGACTCCTTGGGGCGCGGCGCCTCGGGGCCCGCGATCTCGCGGTACTGCTCGGTGCTTACCGGAGTGACCTCGGCCGGGTCGTGGCCGAGACCGATGAACACGGCCATGGCAATCTCATCGCGGCCCACGGTATCGCCCGAGTTGGAGAGGTTATACACGCCGTAGTCCGCGTCGGAGTTGAGCAGGTGGACGATGCCCTTGGCAAGGTCCTCGGCAAACGTGGGCCGCCCGCGCTGGTCGTGGATGACCTTCGGCTCCACGCCCTTATTGGCGAGCCGGCGCATTGTGGACATGAAATTCTCACCATCACCAAAGACCCAGGAAGTACGGATGACGTAGTGCTGCGGCGCGGTTTGCGCGGCGGTATCGCCCGCGGCTTTCGACGCCCCGTATACACTGAGCGGCGACGGTAGCTCCTCCTCGGAGTGGACCTCGTTCGCCCCATCGAAGATATAGTCGCTCGAGACATGCACCAGCGTGAGTTGGTTTTCTGCGGCGATGCGCGCCAGCCGTGCGGGCGCTTCCGCGTTGACGGCCCAAGCGGCGGCGCGGTCGTTTTCGGCGCCGTTGACGTCGTTATACGCCGCGCAATTAATGATGGCCGAGTACTGCTTCCAATTCCGTTCCGGCGGATTGGTGATGTCGAAGTCGGCGTGGGTGCAGAATTCGGCGTCGGCAAGCAGGCGCTTCAACGCCCGCCCCAGCTGCCCGTTCGCGCCGGTGACGAGGATGCGCCGGGCGGGCATCGGGCTCACGTCTTTAAGAGCGGGGTGCTGCTTGTCCTTCTCCGAAATCTCGGTGGGCTCCAGCGGCCAGTCCACGATGTTGAGGTTCACCGCGGCGTAACGAGCCTCGGCCGACCAATGTTCATTCACCAGGTAGCAGTAGGAGGTTTCCTCCAGCGCCTGAAAGCCATTGGCGACGCCCCGCGGGACAAACACCGCAGTCTCCGGCCCTACCTCGTGGGTGACGACCTCGCCAAAGCTTTCCGACCCCTCGCGCAAGTCGCACCATGCGCCGAAGATCTTGCCGTGCGCCACCGAGACGAGTTTGTCCCACGGCTCGGCGTGCAGGCCGCGGGTGGCTCCGGCGTGGTTATAAGAAATATTGTTCTGCACTGGCTGGAAGCTCGCGAGCTCGGGCGCGAGCTCGGTGAGTTTTTCGCGTTGCCAATTCTCCTTGAACCAGCCGCGGTTATCGCTGTGCACGTCGAGGTCGATGATGAGCAGCCCCGGGATGGTGGTTTCGGTAATACGCATATCTACTGTCCTTGCTGCTTGTAGCGGGCTTCCACGTTTTCTTTCTCGGGCTTCCACCAGCCTTCGTTATCGCGATACCACGCGATGGTGGCTTCGAGACCGGCGCGGATATCCGTGAACCGCGGGGCCCATCCCAGCTCGCGGCGCAGCTTGGTGGCGTCCATGGCATAGCGCTGATCGTGGCCGGGGCGGTCCGCTACGTGCTCATAGAGTGCGCGCCTATTGCGGGTGTGGCCCATGATTTCGCAGATCAGCTCAATGACCTGCTTATTATTAATATCTTCTTGGTCCGCGCCGATATTGTAGGTCTCGCCGATGCGGCCCCGCTCGAGGATGGCGAGCACCGCTTTGTTGTGGTCATCGACGTGGATCCAATCGCGCACCTGCTCGCCCGTGCCGTAGAGCTTGGGCGTGTGTCCGGAGAGGATATTGGTGATTTGGCGGGGGATGAACTTCTCGATGTGCTGGTACGGCCCGTAATTATTGGAGCAGTTTGAGATGGTCGCGCGCAGCCCGAAGGAACGCACCCATGCTCGCACGAGGTGGTCAGACCCCGCCTTGGTGGCTGAGTATGGGCTGGAGGGAGCGTAGGCGGTGTGCTCGCTAAATTTGGTCGCTGCCCCGATTTCCAGATCGCCGAAAACCTCGTCAGTGGAGACATGGTGGAGGCGGGTATCGTGCTTGCGGCAGGCTTCCAGAAGGGTGAATGTGCCTACGAGGTTCGTGTGGATGAAGGGCGAGGGGTCGCGCAAAGAATTGTCGTTATGGGACTCGGCGGCAAAATGAACCACTACATCCGCAGCGGCAACGAGCGGTTCTACGGTGGCGGGATCGGCGATATCCCCCTCCACGAGGTCGATATCGAGGCCGGCGAGGTTGGCGCGGTTTCCGGCGTAGGTGAGCTTATCGAGCACCGTAACGCGGGTATCGGGGCGCGCCTGGCATATTAGGCGCACGAAATTGGCGCCGATAAAACCGGCGCCGCCAGTGACGAGCATCGTTTGCATGGTTATCCAGTGTAGGGCAGTCGGGCACGCGGCTGTGGCAGGCCGCGGGCCCCGGTCAGGCCGCGCCCGGGGGTGACGGCGGTGGCGAAGGCGGATCGGTGAGCCTGCGGGCCGGGGCTTGTTCCGCTGCCGGGTGGTCGTTGACTTCTACGGTGGGCGATAAGCCGCTGGTGTGAGCAGCTCGGGAGCCCACCCGGCCGGTGGCGGGGTCCCGCTCGGCGTGACCCATTCCGTTGCGGCCATCGCGGTAGTCGTTATTGTCCACGTGGTGCCGGCGGCACAGCAGCGTGAGATTCTTTAGGTCAGTGGTACCACCGTGTGACCAGGCTTGGAGATGGTGGACATCGCAGTCCTGCCACGGACGGTGACACTCTGGGTGCGTGCAGACGAGTTCGGAGGCAGCTAGGGCGAGCTTCTGCCAAAGGGAAGCGGTGCGCTTGGTGCGGCCAAGCTCGAGGGGGAAGCCCTTGTCGTCCACGGCACAGAAGAAATCGTGCCGCGCGCCGCCGAGGCGGAGAAGGTCGAGCGGGGTGAGCTCGATGCCGGTGCTGGTGGCGAAGCGGGTATCACCGCCCATTGCCTCCAGTTCCTCCAAGGTGGTGGCGACGAAGAAGGAACCGAGTCCGTCGGAGTTCTTTTGGGTGGCGGAAAGGTAGCTCGACAGGGCAGCGGTTAGTTGGTCCGCCATGCGCTGGGCATAGGTGCGGGTATCATCCTCGGCGCTGAGGTCCGCGCTGCCCTTATTCTTCGCGGGAGCAAAGGTGCTGGCGAGGATGGCAGCTGCGGAGGCGTCTAGGTAGCCGGAGATGTGCACGCCGCCGTCAGCGTCTTGGCGGGAGATGCTAAAGCGGCGCTTGCGGGTAGCGGCGTGCGGGTCGGGCTCGCCTGCTGGGTTGAGAGCGTGCTTATTCGCTTTGCGGATGGCCTTGCGTAGCCACTCGCGCAGGGAATCGAAGGAGCGGCGCTTGGCCTGTTCGAGGGCTTGGTTGCGCAGCTCGCTCGGTCCGGGGATGGCGTATTTGCTGAGGCTACGCAGTTCGTTCTCGATGAGGTTGAGGATGCGCTCGGGGATAGGCTCTTCCTCAAAGAGCTTCTTGCGGCGCTTCTCTTCCTCGCGGCGCTCGCGGTCGGCGCGGCGGCGAGCTTCCTCTTCGGCTTGGGCGCGTGCGGCTTCGTTGGCATCGGGGTCCGCAGGGGGAGCCGGCTCCGGATCGGGGATGGGTGCGAAGAGGTTGCGTCCATTGCGGAGGCGGGCAGCGGCTTCGGCATCGGTAAGACCTAGGCGCGTGGTCAGGTAGTCCTTGGCCTTGGAAGAACCAACGCGGCGGCCGGCGTCATCCCGCTCCGCGATGAAAGCGAAGGCGGCGTCGATGGCGGACTTATTTCCTAGCGCCCGCTCCAAGTGTTCGAAATGTGGATGAAGAAGCTCGAAAGACAGATCGGAGGGATCTTGCATGAGGCTGCGCAGCTGGGTGAGCCCAGTGGCAACCTGCGCGATGGCGGAGTCTATCTCCGCGTGCTTGGTGGTTTGCATGATTCCTCCCTTCCTGTTCGTTTACATGTTCTATTTTACCCAAATAAAACACCCCGTCAACAGGAAAGAAGGAATTGGTCAATAGATTAGACATTCCCCAAGGAAACGCAGCCAAAACCCCGTAAGGTGGGGCCAAAACCACTAATTCGGGAAGGGGGGAAGGGCTTTCTGGTTGAGCCAGGCGTCTACGGTGGCGTCGAAAAGCGCGGCATCAGGAGCGGCGGCGCGGAAGGTATCCAACAACATGGAAGGCTCCACCACCGAATGTTGGTGCTCGGTGAGGTAGCTGCGGAGGGTGCCAAAGAAGGCGTCGCCAAGCAGGCGGTGAATGGCATGCACAGCCAAGGCGCCGCGCTTATACACGCGGTCATCGAACATATCGCGCGCACCCGGATCAGAAACGGTGAGGTCTTGTGCCTTGCGTCCCAAGACGTGGTAATGGGAACGCGCCGCCTCGTGCGCGGTGGTCTCGCCCTTATGCTCGGCCCATAGCCACTCGCTGTAGCAGGCAAAGCCCTCGTTGAGCCAGATATCCTTCCACTCGCTCAGGCCCACGGAATTGCCGAACCACTGGTGCGAGAGCTCGTGCGCAATAAGGCGCTCGAAGGCGTGGTCACCCTTAATATGGTTGGAGCCAAAGATGGACAGGCCCTGCGCCTCCAGCGGGATTTCCAGCTCATCTTCCGTGATGACCACCTGATAATCCGCAAATGGGTAGGGGCCATAGAGGGAGGAGAAGAAGTCCACCATTTCCTGCTGCTGGGCAAACTCATTCAGCACGCGATCGCGCAGTGCGGCCGGCGCCCAAGCGCGCGTGGAAGGTCCCAAATCAAAATTAGAGAACTCTCCTACCTGCACCGTCGCCAGATAGGTGGCCATGGGCTGGCGGGTGCGGTAGTGCCAGCGCGTGGTGGAACCGCCTGCTCGGCGGGAGACAAGGTCACCATTAGATACCACGATGAATGGATCATCGGCCGTAATGATGATGTCATAGAGTGCCTTGGCAGAAGGCGTATCGTCGCAGGGGAACCAGCTCGGCGCGCCATTAGGCTGGCTGGCCACCAGCGAACCGGACTCGGTTTCTTCCCAGCCAATCTCGCCCCAGGTGGTGCGGATCGGCCGCGGGCTGCCGCCGTAGCGAATCACCAGCTCAAACTCCGTGCCTGCCGCAATCTCTTCTGCGAAACGCAGGCGCAGTTTGCCGGAGGACTGGCGGAATTTAGCTACCCGCGGCGCGCCCTGTGCGGTCACGCGCCGGGCCACCATCGCCCCGCCTAGATCCAGGGTCAGGGACGCCAAATCTTCATCGGCCCGGATGGCCAAAGTAGCCTCGCCGTGGAGGAGGTTGGGCTCCACGCGGTAGGTCAGATCCAGCGTGTAGTGGGAAACCTCGAAACCGAGATTAAAATCCACGCCGGTATAAGGATCAGTGTGGGCACGCGAAAGGGCGGTAGGAAGCAACTTCATAATGCTGCAAGCCTACCGCCCTTTTAGCCGCGGAAAGAAACGAGCTTATTTATTGAAAGCGCGCTCGAAGACCGGCCAGGAGTCCTTAAGGTCCGCAATCCAGTGCGGCCAGGAGTGGGTGCCGGTATTGCGGAAGTTATAGGTTGCCGGGATGCCAGCCTGGTCCAGCTTGGCTTTGAAGTTGTGGGTGCAGTAGTTCACGCCAGCCTCGATGGCGCCGCCTTCACCCTGCAGAATAGCGGAGCCTGCAGCGGCTGCCATAGGGTTCGTACCCTTAGCCACGTGGTAGGAGAAGGTATCCTCCTTGCCTGCCAACCCAGAACCGGAAGAGATGTACAGCTCCGTGCCGCGCAGCTTCTCGTGGTTCATCATCGCGTCGTTATAGCGGTTCGTGGGGGAGCCGAATGGGCCCCACATCTGCTCCGTGGTCGCACCACCGCGGTTAACGGTGAGCTCAACGGCCTTGTGCTCTACCGGGTAAGCGGTGGCCGCGCAGCCGGCGTAGGAACCAACGGCGTCGTAGAAGCCCTGGTTGTGCTCCGCCAGCAGCAGGGAGGAGGTTGCGGACATGGACATGCCCGCAATAGCGCGGTGGTTATCGGCCTTGATGTGGCCCTCGATGGCGCCCGGCAGTTCCTTGGTAAGGAAGGTTTCCCACTTCTGCGGGCCCTTGAGGTACTTGGAGTTCGGCTCGGATACCCAGTCGGTGTAGTAGGAGAAAGCACCGGCCTGCGGGATGACCACATTGACGTTCTTGGAGTGGTAGAAATCGACGGCGTCAGAAAGCTTCAGCCAGTCCATGTCCTGCTCCGCGCCGCCTGCGCCATTGAGCAGGTAGATGGTCGGGCGGTTCTCATCCTTCGCGCGAATGACGGCCAGCGGAATCTTGCGGCCGTTCATGGCAGGGGAGGTGGCCTGCAGCTTTTCGACGCGCGGATCGTCCTTGTACTTCTGGTACCAAGTCTGCTGCTCCAGCTCCGGGGTGACCTCCAACGGGGCCAAGGTGGACTGGGCGGCGTTGCCTGCTACCTGCTGCGGGGTGAGCTGTGCGGCCCCCGCCATCGGGGCGCAGGCCAAGCCTGCACACACGGCGGTGGCGGCAAGGGTGGAGCTAAGACGCTTCATAGTGCTTCTTTCCTGTAGAAATTAACTTATTGGTTATACCTCGTCGCTGCATGTCGTCCAGCTTCGGCCCCCTGCTTTTGGCGAAGTCCTTACCTGGGGCGGACCAGCGGCTTTCGGGTCAATGCGTATAGTAGCACCAGTACGATGATTCGGCTCCGCGAAGGCGTTTTACCTTGGCGAAGATAGGGCGCACAGCGGGAGTGTTAGCAAGACTCTATGCCTTAATAGCCCTTTTAATGTAGCAAAACCTGTGGCGCATGTGGTTTGTGTGTCATAATTTCGAACGCAGCGCTCATGTAACGGCAGCGCTATAATTCCCGTTAGTTCTAAACGTGTGAATAATGCGGTCCCAACTGCGGGCCCATCCCTCGCTCTAGGCAAGTAAAAACACAGAAAGAAGCATAATGAACGTTTTCGATTCCATCCTCGTATCCATCAATGAAGTTCTGGGCCAGTTCCTGCACATGGGTTCCTCCATGTCCTCCGCCGCCGCATTGGCTCTCGGCCTGTTCTAAAACACCGAGCCCATAGCCCTGCGTGGGGGCGTCGCGCGCTTGCCGACGCCACCGTGCAGGGCCTTTGTACGTTTTACCCCCGAAGCGTGGGGGACTCGGGCACAAGAGTGTGACCCAATGCGCGACATGGAGGGCAAAGTTACGTATCCTAAAGGGCGTGACTAATGAACATTATGACGTAGTAGTACTCGGCGCGGGCCCTGGCGGCTACGTGGCCGCCATCCGTGCAGCTCAGCTTGGTAAGAAAGTTGCCGTAATCGAGAAGCAGTACTGGGGCGGTGTCTGCCTCAACGTAGGCTGCATCCCTTCCAAGGCGCTGCTGAAGAACGCTGAGGTTGCCCACACCTTCAACCACGAGGCTAAGGACTTCGGCATTTCCGGCGATGTCTCCTTCGACTTCGGTGTTGCCCACAAGCGTTCCCGCAAGGTTTCCGCGGGCATCGTCAAGGGTGTCCATTACCTGATGAAGAAGAACAAGATCACCGAGATCAACGGCCTTGGCTCCTTCAAGGACGATAAGACCATCGAAATCACCGATGGTGATGACAAGGGTAAGACCGTCACCTTCGATGACTGCATCATCGCTACCGGCTCCGTGGTCAAGTCCCTGCCGGGCGTAGAGCTCGGCGGCAATATCGTGTCCTACGAGGAGCAGATCCTCAACGATGAGGCCCCGAAGTCCATGGTCATCGTAGGCGCCGGCGCCATCGGCATGGAATTTGCTTATGTTCTGGCCAACTACGGCGTGGACGTTACCATCGTGGAGTTCATGGACCGCGTCCTGCCGAACGAGGACAAGGACGTCTCCAAGGCCATTGCCAAGGAGTACAAGAAGCTCGGCGTCAAGCTGCTGACCGGCTACAAGACCACCTCCGTGAAGGACAACGGCGATAATGTCACCGTTGAGGTGGAGTCCAAGGACGGCTCCAAGCAGGACACTCTCACCGTGGACCGTGCCATGATCTCCATCGGCTTCGCCCCGCGCACCGAGGGCTTCGGCCTGGAGAACACCGGCGTTGAGCTCACCGAGCGCGGCGCTATTGCCATCGATGACACCATGCGTACCAACGTCGACCATATCTACGCCATCGGTGACGTCACCGCGAAGCTGCAGCTCGCCCACGTTGCTGAGGCCCAGGGCGTTGTGGCTGCAGAGACCATCGCCGGCGTGGAGACCCAGCTTTTGGGCGACTACATGAATATGCCGCGCGCTACCTTCTGCAACCCGCAGGTCGCTTCCTTCGGCTACACCGAAGAGGCTGCCAAGGAGAAGTTCGCGGACCGCGACATTAAGGTCGCTACCTTCCCGTTCTCCGCTAACGGCAAGGCTGCTGGCCTCAATGAGACCGCGGGCTTTGTCAAGCTCATCGCGGACGGCGAGTACGGCGAGCTCATCGGCGGCCACATGGTGGGCTCCAACGTTTCCGAGCTGCTGCCGGAGCTGACCCTGGCGCAGCGCTTCGACCTCACCGCTGAGGAAATCGGCCGCAACGTTCACACCCACCCGACCCTCTCTGAGGCCATGAAGGAAGCTGCCGAGGGTATTGGCGGCCACATGATTAACCTCTAAGCAGGGCTGCTTGCCGACGTCGCCTTTGAGTGCGACGCCAGCGGCACCGCAGCGTTCGCCCCTCGTTGGAGGGGGGCGGGCCGCGGTGCCGCTCTTTTATGTGCATTCTACCGGGGTGGAAGCGTTAGTACGGTGCCACGGCGGATCGGTGGGCGTCGACGTTGATGACTTCATTAATGGGCGGGAAGGCGCGTTGCGCGCAATTTTCGCGCGGGCAAGTGCGGCAACCGGAGCCGATAGGGGTAGCAGAAGAGAGATCTTTGAGGTCGAGACCCTCTGCGTAGACGGTGCGGTCAGCGTGGCGAGCCTCGCAGCCTAGGCCAATGGCGAAGAGCTTATTGGTATCGCCAAAGCGACCCTGGTGGTGCTGGACGGCGCGGGAGATCCACAGGTAATTGCGGCCATCGGGCATCTGCGCCAGCTGGCGGGAGATAATGCCGGGCTGGGTGAAGGTCTCGTAGACATTCCACAGCGGACAGGTGCCGCCGTTATTGGAAAAGTGCACGCCGGTGGCGGATTGGCGCTTGGACATATTGCCTGCGCGGTCGACGCGGACAAAAGTAAAAGGAATGCCGCGCAGGTTATCGCGCTGCAGGGTGGACAGGCGGGAGGCCACGGATTCATAGCCCACGCCGAAGACCTGGCAGAGGTATTCTACGTCGTAGCCGGAGCGCTCGGCTTCGGAATGCATCAGTGCATAGGGCATCACGGTGGCGGCGGCGAAGTAGCTGGCCAAGCCGCGCTGTGCGAGGTTGCGCGAAGCATCCGAGGTAAACGGCTCTTCCCCCACTAGGGCGGCGATGTCCTCCCCGGCCTCGAGGAAGCTCAGCTCCGCGGCCATGCGGAAGGCGCGCTGGCCTTCGCTCAGGCGCGACGCGAGCCGGAACTCGCCGGTCTCGCGGTTAAAGCTGTGTAGCGTGCCATCCATCTGGGAAGTGATGTGGATATCTACGTTGTGGCGATCGCGCAGGCGCTGGGCCAGGGCGTGTTCGGTGTCGCGAATGCCGAAGTGGGTGACCGAGAGGGCGTCGGCAAGCTGCTCTGCATGGTGGTCCAGGTTGTCCAAGTAGTTTTGGCGAGCGTAGAAGAAATCGCGCACCTCGTCGTGCGGCATGGATAGGGCCTGGGTGGCCTCGGTGGTGCGGCGGGCATCGGTGGCCAGTGAGAGCTTATCGCGCACATTGCGGTAGCGACGGTGGACGTCTACCAGCGTGCGAGCCACGGTGGGGTGGTTATAGACCAGCTCGGAGAGCTCCTGCAGCTCGACAGGGGAGGGGCAGAGCTCCTTGTCCTGGATGACGTCCTGGATCTCGGCAAGAAGGCGGGAGTCGTCATCACGGGAGAAGAAGGTGGCATCGACGCCGAAGACCTCCGTGATGCGCAGGAGCACCGGGACGGTGAGCGGCCGGACGTCGTGCTCGATCTGATTGACGTAGCTGGCGGAGAGCCCCAGCGTCGCAGCAAGGGAAGCCTGACTGAGATCGCGCTCACGGCGAAGTTGGCGAAGGCGGGATCCCACATACGTCTTACTCATGCCGGCAAGGTTACTGGCTGGCCTGCGGGTGTGCACCCTAATCGCAAAGATCTTGCAAAGAATGTTCACCTCCCTGTGGGCTGCATGTGGGTTTCATGCGAAAGTTTGACGCATAAAGGGGTAAGGCAGTCACTCTAGTAACACCGAGTGACCAAGTTCACAATTGCGGAGGAAATTACGCAACGTCAATATTGCGGAATTCCGAGCAGCCAAGGTAGTGACGTTTTGCCCCGAGGCTTTTAAGGCAACCCTTACCTAAAAGAATTCTGACTTTAACCGTACCGCCGTACCGTTAGGTGAAACACCGCCGGAATTGACTGGTAACCAGCGGTTAAGCCCGGTTAAGGTGAGGACGACAATGGAGGTGTCATGACTTTAAGAAATCCCGACCGTGAGGCAGTAGCTCACGGCCACATTACTAACGAACCAATCCGTCAGAAGCCGGGAGTGCCCTCCTGGGTTCTGAAGCTCATCATGGCCGTCACAGGCCTGCTTTTCGCCCTCTTCGTTGTTGGCCACATGGCCGGCAACCTGAAGTTGTACTTGCCGGCGCACGGCGGCGAAGAGGCGCTGGATGAATACGGTGCATTCCTGCGCTCCATGGGCGAGCCGTTGTTCCCGCATGAGGGCGCACTGTGGATCATCCGCGCCGTCCTGCTGGTTGCCATCATCGCCCATATCTACGGCGCGATCGCTCTGACTGCCCGCTCCAAGGCATCCCGCGGCAAGTTCCGCCGCAGCAACCTCATGGGTGGCCTAGATTCCTTCGCCACCAAGACCATGCTGGTCTCCGGCATCGTCTTGTTGCTGTTCATCATCTTCCACCTGCTGGACCTGACCATGGGCGTACAGCCCATCGCCCCAGGTGACTTCGCAGAGGGTGCGGTGAAGGCCAACATGATTGCTACCTTCAGCCGCTGGCCGGTCACCATCGTGTACGTGATTGCCATGTGCTTCCTGTTTCTGCACCTCACCCACGGCATTCGCCTTGCCGCCTCTGACCTGGGTATCACCGGTGCGAAGTGGCGTCAGACCTTCCTGATCCTGGCGTACGTCATCCCGGCCGTTGTCTGCATCGGCAACATCGTTATGCCTTTGTCCGTTGCCCTGGGCTTGGTCAGCTAAAGGAGTTAGAAACCCATGACTAATACTGAACTCAAGCGCGAGCACCCAAATTTCTCGCACCCACAGTCCATTGTTCCGGGCGTCACCGCCGGCAAGATCCTCGAATCTAAAGAGCCGCACGGCGTGCCGATGAAGGATATGTGGTCCCACCAAAAGGACCACATGCAGCTGGTATCCCCGCTGAACCGCCGCAAGTTTGAGGTTCTCGTGGTTGGTACCGGCCTGTCCGCCGGTTCCGCCGCGGCCGCATTGGGCGAGCTGGGCTACAAGGTGAAGGTCTTCACCTTCCATGACTCCCCGCGTCGTGCGCACTCCGTCGCCGCACAGGGTGGTGTTAACTCCTCCCGTGCCAAGAAGGTGGACAATGACTCCACCTACCGCCACACCAAGGACACCGTGAAGGGCGGCGACTACCGCTGCCGCGAGTCCGATTGCTGGCGCTTGGCTAACGAGTCCGTGCGCGTGATTGACCACATGAACGCCATTGGTGCCCCATTCGCCCGCGAGTACGGCGGCACCTTGGCTACCCGTTCCTTCGGTGGTGTGCAGGTCTCCCGTACCTACTACACGCGTGGCCAAACAGGCCAGCAGCTGCAGCTGTCCACCACTTCTGCGCTTTACCGCCAGATCGGCTTGGGCAATGTGGAGCTTTTCGCTCACCACGACCTGCAGGAAATCATCACCTATAACGATGGCGGTAAGAAGCGGGCGGGCGGCATTGTCACCCGCAACCTGATTAACGGTGAGCTCACCGCCTTCACCGGTCACGCCGTCATCCTGGGTACCGGCGGCTACGGCAACGTGTTCCACATGTCCACGTTGGCTAAGAACTCCAATGCTGGCGGCATGATGCGTGCGTATGAAAACGGCGCGTACCTGGCTTCCCCGGCATTCATCCAGTTCCACCCAACGGGTCTTCCGGTCAACTCCGATTGGCAGTCCAAGACCATCCTGATGTCGGAGTCCCTGCGTAACGATGGCCGTATCTGGTCTCCGATTAAGCCGGAAGATGACCGCCCGGCTAATGAGATTCCGGAAGACGAGCGCGACTACTTCTTGGAGCGCCGCTACCCGGCCTTCGGCAACTTGGTCCCGCGTGACGTTGCTTCCCGCGCCATCTCCCAGCAGATCAACAAGGGCCTGGGCGTTGGACCGCTGCACAACTCGGTGTACCTAGACTTCCGTGACGCCATTGAGCGTCTGGGCAAGGATAAGATCCGCGAGCGTTACTCCAACCTCATTGAGATGTACGAAGAGGCCATTGGCGAATCCGCTTATGAGACCCCGATGCGCATCGCTCCGACTTGTCACTTCACCATGGGCGGCCTGTGGACCGATTTCAACGAGATGACCGCTATCGACGGCCTCTTTGCCGCCGGCGAGTGCTCCTGGACCTATCACGGTGCAAACCGTCTGGGTGCTAACTCCCTGCTGTCGGCTTCTGTGGATGGCTGGTTCACCCTGCCGTTTACCATCCCGAACTACTTGGCTGATCACCTTGGTGAGGAGAAGCTTGCTGAGGACTCCCAGGAAGCACAGGCTGCAGTGGCACAGGCACAGGAGCGTATTGACCGCCTGATGGGCGTGCGTGGCGAGGACCCGCACGGTCCGGCCTACTACCACCGCAAGCTGGGCGATATCCTCTACTGGGGTTGCGGTGTGTCCCGTAATGTCGAGGATCTCAAGGTCGCCATCGACAAGGTTCGCGCATTGCGCGAGGACTTCTGGGCTAATGTCCGCATTCCGGGTGAGGCTAACGACATGAACCAGGTGCTGGAGTACGGCCTGCGCGTTGCCGACTACCTGGACTTGGGCGAGCTCATGTGTGTCGACGCTTTGGACCGCGATGAGTCCTGTGGCGCCCACTTCCGTGAGGACCACCTGACCGAAGACGGCGAGGCAGAACGCGACGATGAGAACTGGTGCTTTGTTTCCGCATGGGAGCCGGGCGCTAATAAGAACGAGTTCATCCGCCACGCCGAGCCGCTGTACTTTGATTCGATCCCGCTGATGACAAGGAACTACAAGTAATGAAACTGACACTTGAGATCTGGCGTCAAGCCGGACCGACCCAAGAAGGCCACTTCGAGACCGTCCAGGTGGATGACGCTTCTGAGCAGATGTCCATCCTGGAGCTGTTGGACCACGTCAACGAGGGCTACATTGAGCGCGGCGAAGAGCCTTTCGCCTTCGCTTCCGACTGCCGTGAGGGCATCTGTGGTACCTGCGGCCTGACCGTCAATGGCCGCCCGCACGGCCCTGGCCAGAACACCCCGGCCTGCCAGCAGCGCCTGTTCAATTTCACCGATGGTGACACGATCAAGTTGGAGCCGTTCCGTTCCGCTGCCTACCCGGTCATTAAGGACATGATCGTGGACCGCGCGGCTCTGGATCACGTGATGGAACAGGGCGGCTACGTCTCCATGGATGCTGGTACCGCTCCGGATGCGGATACCATGCACATCAACCACGAGACCTCCGAGTACTCGCTGGACCACGCTGCCTGCATTGGCTGCGGTGCCTGCGTTGCTGCCTGCCCGAACGGTGCGGCTCACCTGTTTACCGGCGCAAAGCTGGTGCACCTCTCCCTCATGCCGTTGGGCAAGGAAGAGCGTGGCCGCCGTGCCCGCAACATGGTTGATGACCTGGAAGCCAACTTCGGCCACTGCTCCCTCTACGGTGAGTGCGCCGATGTCTGCCCGGCCGGCGTTCCGCTGACCGCGGTTTCCGCGGTTACCCGCGAACGTGCACGTGCTGCTTTCCGTGGCAAGGACGACTAAGCTAAGGTTATTCCGTAGGAATACTAGGAACGAGAGAAAGACAGAAAGACTCCGCCATGAGCGATAACACCCACGCAGTCGCTGACTACGCCAGCGAGACCTACCCGGAGTTCTCCGGCAAGATTCAGGACACCTACATTGAAGGCTACGATCCAGTATCCTTCGGTGCTCCTCACTCTTCCCTCCTGCGCACCTCCACCTGGGTGGGCATGGGTCTGATCCTGTCTTGTCTCCCGGCTGCCGGCATCATCATTTGGGGCCTTGGCGTGTGGGATACCCCGCTGGGCACCGCAGGCGAGGGTGACTACACCCTGACCATGATCATCGGCATCATCGCCCTAGTCATTGTGGCCATCGCCGCAGTAGGCACCGTCCACTACGGCCGCCGCTACTACCGCAAGTACCGCAAGGAAACCGGCCGAGTTAACTAAGGTGCTTGCCTAATCCAGGCATTGCCTAAGTTTCTGTACTGACTCGACGTCACCCCCGCCTCCATTAGCATGTTCACCGTGCAGGAGACGGGGGTTGCGTGATCTCTCACCATCTAAACGACGCTGACGCTAGCACGTGGTAACGATTCAACAAGTCGCTGGAATGACGGCAACAACCCTGCATGTCCGTGGTGGGCACTAGTGTTATAGAACGAAGCTGAAATACACCTTCACAATCTCAAGGAGAACTCATGACGCACCGCGCGGAGGAAGGCCTCGAAACGGCTACGGTAACGGCATCGTCGGGTGCTGCTCCCGTGCCGCAGGCTGGCAATCAGGAGGCTCGGCGTGCGGACCTGCGCCGATGGAAGGCGATTGCGCTGTCGTTCCTGATTGGTGCGGCGGTGATCTTTTTGGGATGTTCGTGGTGGCAGGCGTCGGAAAGCGGGGCTCCAGTGTGGGTGGGCTACGTGCGTGCAGCGGCGGAGGCCGGCATGGTGGGTGGCTTGGCAGACTGGTTTGCGGTGACCGCGCTATTTCGCCGGCCGATGGGACTGCCCATTCCGCATACGGCACTGATCCCGAATAATAAGGACCGCGTGGGCGATGCCCTGAGTGACTTCGTGGAGGAAAACTTCCTCACCGCGGATGCGCTGAGCGCCAAGGTTCGCGAGGCGGAGCTGCCATTGTGGCTGGCGCGCCAGGGGGTAGAGCCAGGCAAGGCGGAGGAGGTCTCCGCGTGGATTGGTGAGCGTGCGGCCAGCGTGGTGTCGGATTTGGATCCTGCGGAGGCAGAGCACTTCATCCGCACCCAGGTAATGGACCGCCTAGCCGAGCCGGAGTGGGGCCCGCCGTTGGGCAGGTTGCTGGAGGGCTATATTGCAGATGGCAAGGCACGCCCCCTAGAGGATGACCTCATCGACTGGGCACACGGCAAGATTCTCAGCATGGAGTCCACCGTGGTCACCGCCATCGATGAGCGCATGCCCGGCTGGGCGCCGCGCTTTGCCCGCGAGATGGTGGGGGAGAAGGTCTATACCGAGCTCGTAGAATTCGCCGATGAGGTCCGCCGCAACGGCAACCACGAGGCCCGCCTAGCCATTCGCCGCAACCTGTCCAAGCTGGCCTCCGATCTGCAATGGGATGAGGACATGCGCGGGCGCATCGAGGGCATCAAGCAAGAGATGCTCGCCTCTGACCAAGCACAGCAGGCACCCGCGGCCATGTGGCGCACGGTCTCCACCACGCTCATTGACCAGCTCAATGACTCGGAGTCCTTCCTGCGCCAAAAGATTACGGCCAAGGTCAAGGAGCTGGCGCACCGCCTGCTCGAAGACTCCGAATTTTTAGCCCAGGCCAATGCGCTCGTGGACAAAGCCGCACGCTACGCGGTGGAGAAATTCGCCCCGGAAATCATTGCGATTATCCCTGAGACCATCAAGCGCTGGGATGCGGAGGAAGCCTCCCAAAATATCGAGCTCATGGTAGGCAAGGACCTGCAATTTATTCGTTTGAACGGCACCGTCGTCGGTTCCCTGGCAGGATTGGTGATATTCGCAGTCAATCACCTTATCTTTGGCGCTTAGACAAAAGGAGTAATGAACAATGCGCGATAATAAGAAGATTTTTGATTCCCTGAAGGATGCTGGCAGCGCTGCCTTTGACGTAGCCAAGGACTTCGGCGGCCGCCTGCAGGAGGAGCGCGCCCAGCACGCTCAAGGCGCTGCGGCCAAAAGCCCCTATGGCGCCTCCGGCAAGGAGGGCCTGGTGGATAAGGCCACTGCCACCGCGAAGGAGTTCGGTGCCACTGTGAAGAAGGCCGCCGATGGCACCCGTGAGTCCGCTGCTTTCGACGTCGCTAAGGGCAAGTTCTCCACCGCCTATAACGAGACCCGCGAGGGTGTCATGGATGCCTATAATTCCGCTCAGGCCCGCCGCGCGGAAAAGAAGAATGCGGCGCGCCCTGGCCAGGATTCGGCTCCTTCGCAGGGCGATAATATTATCGATGGCGAAGTAATCGACACCGACGACCCACAGAATTAACCTGCATGTATTTACTTTTGGAAATTGCGTACTCCTTGGATGCCTATATTTTGCGCATCCTCGCCCTGACCGCCATCATCGGCGCGATCCTCGCCGCCACCACGCGCGAGGATGCCTTCCGAGCCGGCGACCGTCAAGGTAAGTGGGTATGGGTAGGCCTGCTGGCCGGCTCCGCAGTAGCGATGACCACCGGCTTGGCTTTTCTGTCTTGGATCGGCGCGGTCATTACCGGCGTGTACTGGTTTGATGTGCGCCCGCAGCTCAAGGCCATTATCAACGGCGACTACAGCTACTAATGCTTAATTTGCTTGACGCCCCGGCCGCGACGGTCAAGGAGCGCGCCGCCGATAACACCGTCCTTGTCTCCCCGCACCATGTTTCCCTTGCCGCAGGCGCGGGCGCGGCCGATATTATTTCTGTCGCGGGGTATCCTACCGGCCGCCACCATACTCTCATCAAGGCCTCCGAGGCGCGCCTGGCCATCCAATCGGGCGCCAGCGAGGTATGGGTCAGCCTCGATGAGACCTTAACGGATGCCAATGCCGTGCTCTCCGAGCTCATTGCCATCCGCGAGGCCTGCCCGGATCCGGCCCGCTTGGGCCTCATCGTGCCGGGGGCTGTGGGCGCAGATGCGGCCGATGCCGCAGCTGCCGCGGTTACGGCTGCACAGCAGGCCGGTTATCAGCGTCTCATTGTGCGCAGTTCTGCCGCCGTGGACAACGAGGAATCCGGTGCCGGGGAAGAGGAGATGAAAAAAGGACCGGCGTTGGCCGCTGCCAAGCTTCCGGTCCTCGAATTTCCCGCCGCTGCGGTTTAGGCGGCTTTCTCCTGCGCGTCCTGCTGCGGCGTGCCATTGCCAGTGGCCCCGCCCTGGCCCGCGGAGTCACCGCCGCCGGCCAGCTTATCCATGTCATTCATCGGAACATCGGTGCCGGTGATGGTGAGCTTGAGCTCGCCATCGAGCACCTCTACGGAATCGACGTTCATGTCCGAGCCCACGAATTGATCCGACATGCCGTTTTGCAGTGCGGAGGAGATGGCTTCGGTGGCCTGGTCCGGCAGCTCAAGGCCAAAGATGGAGGCCTCGGTAGCGCGGATATCCAGCTTTCCATCGTGGGCGGTGGGCTCTAGCGAAAGGTTGGCTAGGCCGCCGGCAAACTTCACGTCCAGCACGTGGTCTTGCTCATTGGCGGTGATCTCCGTGACCACCATATTGCCTATCTTCTCGCTGCCTGCCTGCTCGGAAATGCCCTTCTGGAAGGATGCCAGCAGGTAGTCATCCGGCACGGTGGTAGAAGCGCGTAGCTTGCCGGCTACCGGATTCTCCTGGTCGGTGCTCATATCTTCCACGTGGATCTCGGAGGCAGGTTGGCCCTTGATCTCGGTGCCGTCGATTTGCAGGGTGGACGGCGTGGTCATATCCATTTGGGAAATGGAGCCCTTGAACAGCCCTACGAGCAGTGGGCTGCCGCCAAAGCTGACGGAGGGATCTTCTTTGACCTGGATTCCCTCTTGCTCCGCGGCCTCGTTGAATTGCGAGGTCATCTGGTGACCGATGAACCAGCGCAGGCCGAACTCGGCCAAGAGGATGAGCACGAGCAGTGCTACAAGGATGCCAATGATGATTTTCCAGGCGAGTGAACCCGCCGATCTCTTCGAAGCCATGCGTACCAGTGTGGCGCATGAGACGGCGCGGGGCAAAGTCTGCGGGAGCCTTCGGGCACATTGCTAGGCACTTCACAGCTCCCCAGCTGCCATCAGCGCGCGGCGCGTTTAGTCCCGTGGCGCGACAGACTCCCAGTCCACGGTGAGCACATTATCGCGCAGGCGCCGGCGGACGGGGTGGATGTTAAAGGGGGCGTCGGCAAGCATGGCGCGTGCCCTACGCCAGCGCACGCGCGGACCGTAGGGCGCCCAGCCGGCAGCCCGATCCCAAGCCTCGTCGGTGGCCTGAAGCAGTTCGTGGATGGGCTCGCCGGGCACGTTGCGGTGGATGAGGATTTTGGGCAGGCGCTCGGCAATATCGGAAGGGCGCGCCACATCAAACGGGTCCCACGCCAGGGTGAGGGTCCGCGGACCATGGGCATCGAGCAGCAACCAGGCCGCGCGCCGGCCGAGCTCATCGCAGGTGCCCTCCACAAAGAAGCCGCCCGGGGCAAGGCGGGAACACACCGTCTGCCAGGCCTCCTCCACCTGGTCCACGTCATACTGGCGCAGCACATTAAACGCGCGCACCAGCTGCGGCCGGTAGCCGGCCAGCTCAAAACCGCCCAGCTCGAAGCGCACGCCATCGCGCGGCGGCAGCACCCGGTCCGGGTGGATTTCCAACCCGCGCACGTCTACCTGCGGATTTGCCCGGCGCAGCCACCCTGCCCACTCCACGGTGGTGGCGTGCGAGGCCCCGTAGCCCACGTCGAGCGCCAGCGGGGTATCTACATGCCGCAGCAGCGCGGAAATCTCCGGGTGCGCGAGCATCCACCTATCGCAGCGCCGCAGCCGGTTGTGGTTGGTGGTGCCGCGGGTGATAACGCCAAAAGGCCGACCCGCAGCTGCGCTAGCGCGCAGATTATGTGCGTGGTCGGCCATAAATTTCGGTTCTGTAGAACTTAGGCGTTCTCAGAGATCCACTGTTCGGTCAGCTTGCCCTCGTTATCGAAGAGCTCGCCCAGGGACTCGCCCACCTTCGGCTCGATGGCGGCGCCCATCATCGGGATATTGACGGAAATCTCGTTGACGTAGGACAGCTTGGTCATCTCGCCCTCGCCAGCCAGGGAGATATCACCCTTGAAATCAACCGGGGTGCCCTTGACATCCGCGGTGTAGTTAACGTCAGCAGCCTCGCCGCTGAGCTCGCCCACGGTAACCACGCGCTTGACCTTCAGGTCCTGGGAGACCATGGCGCGCACTGCCTCTGGCAGCAGGGTGGTCGGCAGAACCTCGAAGAGGGTGGCTACGTTATCGCTGAAGTCGTGCACCTGGCCTGCCTCAGGGGAGAGGTTGGCCACGATGTACTCCCAGTATTCCTTGGTGAGCAGCGCCTTGTGAACCTTTTCGATGGGCTGATTGATGGTTACGGTGTTTTCACTACGGGTTGACATGCCTAACAGACTACCTTGGTAGGCGTGCTTGATAAATCTTTGACGCAACAGCTCACAGAGATCGACGGGGTAGAACTGGACCCCGCCGCCACCTTCGCGGACCTGACTACGCTGCGTGTGGGCGGAAAACCGCAGGCCGCACTGCGCTGTTCGCAGCCAGACGCTGCCGTCGCCGTGGTGCGTGCCCTTGATCACGCCGAAGTGAAATTCATCGTCGTTGGCGGCGGCTCCAACCTCTTGGTGGCCGATGGTGCAGTGGATCTCGTCGCGGTCATCCTCGACTTCGACGAGGTCTCTATGGACACCGAGACCGGAATGGTGCGCGCACAGGCGGGCGCCGTCTGGGATGACGTGGTGGCTCGCTCCGTGCAGCTCGGCCTGGGTGGCATCGAGTGCCTCTCCGGCATCCCCGGCACCGTGGGCGCGGTCCCCGTGCAGAATGTGGGTGCCTATGGCGCGGAGATCTCTGAGGTCCTTACCCGCGTGCGCCTTTATAACCGCCGCACCGATAGCGATGAGTGGGTCCCCGCCTCCGATCTGGAGCTAGCGTATCGCTATTCCAACCTGAAATTCACCGGCCGCGCCGTGGTCCTTGAGGTGGAGCTGCAGCTCGATACCGAGGGCCTTTCCCGCCCGCTGCGCTTTGGCCAGCTCACCCAGAATCCGGGCGAGCGCCGCCCCGTGGCCGAGGTCCGCGAGCAGGTCCTCAAGCTGCGCCGCGGCAAGGGCATGGTGCTCGACCCCACCGACCATGACACCTGGTCCGCCGGCTCTTTCTTTACCAACCCGGTGGTGGACTCCGCTCTTGCCGACGCCGTCCAGGCCAAGGTCCGTGTCTCGCTTGGCGACGCCACCGCAGACTCCATGCCCCGCCACCCCTCTGCAGAGACCGGCCGGGAAAAGCTCTCCGCCGCCTGGCTCATTGACCGCGCCGGGTTTGCCAAGGGCTACCCGGGCTCCGGCCAGGCCACGCTCTCGACGAAGCACACGCTGGCGCTGACCAACCGCGGCGAGGCCACGGCCGCCGATATCGTGGACCTCGCCCGCACCATCCGCGACGGCGTCCATGAGACCTTCGGTGTGGAACTCGTGCCCGAACCCGTCTGGATTGGCCTCGCCCTCGACGAGTAGCACGCGACTGCTTTTCGCTCCGGGCTCTAGGGCCTAAAACCTCCAAAGCAGCCACGATAGCGCCCTTAACCACACGGTTTTCGGGACTATCGTGGCCGCTTTTTCAGTTCGGCAACTAGCGTGCCGGCGCATCCGCCTAGCTTAGGCGGCCATGACCTGGAGCCACTCATCCTTAGCACCCAAGAATGCGCGGGCCGCCTCCTGCGCGCCCTCCAAGCTGTGGTGCGCACCCCAGCCGCACTGCTCTTCGTTGGCGGCCGGTACCTCGGTAGCGTTAAGAATATCGTTAAGCGCGCCTTCCACCGCGCGCAGCAGCTCATCTTGCTCCATGCCGTTGGTGATGGCGTAGAAGCCAGTGCGGCAGCCCATCGGGGCAAAACCGATGAGCTTATCGGTGTAATTGCGCATGAAGTTGGCCATCATGTGCTCCACCGAATGCAGCGCCTTGGTATCCAGGTGGTCCTGGTTCGGCTGGCAGAAGCGCAGGTCATACTTGATGATTTCGACGCCGCCGCCCAAATCCGTGCGGTCGGCCACGCGGATATATGGCGCGCTGACTAGGCGGTGATCGAGTTCGAAGGACTTAACGTTGAGCTTCTTATCATTCTGTTCAGTCATGCTTCTCCAGTGTAATCACAGCTGAGTGTCACTTCCTGAAATAGATTCTTTACCGCATACGCTGGGATAATATGAGCACACTGGACGATTCCGCCGAGGTTCCTGGCGCCGCACGCACCCCTGGCAATTCGTCTTCCGGCGAACCGCCGAGCGCTGCGGCTACTCCGGTGGGCAAATCCGTCTATGAGGGCGCGGATAAAATCGTGCCGAGCACTGCGCCCACCGTGGTCAAGATTGAAGGCCACACCGAAAATGTAGATCCGTTGGCCCGCGGCAACCGCCTGCGCAAGGAAAGCTGGGGGCTGGTGCTCCGCCGCGTGTGGGCGGACTTCTTCCACGATGCCTTGATGGATCGCGCCGCCACGATGACGTACTTCACGCTCATGGCCTTTGCCCCCACGGTGCTCGCGGCCTATTCGATAGCCACGCTCATCTTTTCCTCCCGGCGTGCCGAGGTACACGAATTAACTTCGCAGTTCATTGCAGACTACGTGCCCAGTTCGATGACGGAGCAGGCCGAAAAACTGGTTGGCTCCATCATTGGTTCCACGGCACAAGGCACCTTCGCGCTGGTGGTATCCGTGCTGGTTTCTCTTTTTGCCGCCTCGGCCTACGTGCGTGCCTTCTCCCGCACCGCCAATACCGTTTACGGGCGGGTAGAAGGCCGCGGGATTATCCGCACTTGGGCGCTCATGTGGGGGCTTACCATCATCTTGGTCATCGGCGCGGTCATCGTGCTTTTTGCCAACCTGCTGCGCGATACGATTGTGAGCGGTGTGGTCGAACCGCTGGCTGGCAAGCTGGACATGCAAGGCACCGCGGATTTTTTGGGCGGCATCTTTATGCCAGTGTGGAATTGGCTGCGCTTCCCGCTCACCGTGGTGATCGTGCTGAGCTTGATCGCTATCTTGTATCACTTTTCCCCGAATGTGCGACCGGCGCGCTTTCGCTGGATAACCCTCGGCTCCGTAGTGGCGCTTAGCACCAATGTGGTGGTGTGGGGAGCATTTGCGCTGTATACCCAGCGCTTTGCCGGAGCCAGCGTCTACGGCGCCTTCAGCCTCATCATGGCCGTATTCATGGCCGTGTGGCTATCTAATACGATGCTCATTTTGGGCATCAAAATCGATGCGGAGGTTCTGCGCGCCAAAGAACTGCAATTGGGCCTGCACGCCGCGCGGCATATTCAGGCCCCGCCGCGTTCTGATGCCGCCGCTAAATCCCAAGCCCGCGCCCAGCACGACCTTGAGGAACGATCTGAGCGCATCTACAAACAGGCGGTGCGCCGGGAAGCGCGTGAAGAAGGCTAGCCCTGGTTGAGCAGGGCGAGGAGATCGCGCTGGACATCGCGGCGGCGCAGCTTGCCCAGCTGGTCGGCGGCGAGCGTCTCCATGGCAAAGAAGCGCTGCGGGACCTTATAGCGCGCCAACAACCCGCGGCAATGGTCGCGCAAGGCGGGCTCGTGGAGCTGCGCGCCGGGCGCAAGCACCACGCAAGCGGCGACATCCTCGGAACCATCGGAGCGAGGAACGCCCACGACCGCGGCTTGGGCAATATCAGGATGGGAGGTTAAGGCCTCCTCCACCTCGCCGGGATAGACATTGAAGCCGCCGGTGATGATGATTTCCTTGATGCGGCCCACCAACCTGATATGGCCATCGGGCTCGCGAACGCCCATGTCTCCGGTGCGGAACCAGCCTTCATGGAAGGCGGCGGCGGTGGCGGGGGCGTCGGCAAGGTAGCCGCTAAAGACTTGCGGGCCGCGGGCGAGGATTTCGCCGGCCTCGCCATCCGGCTGGGTGCGGCTGAGGTTGTGGGGATCGCCGATGTGCAGCTGCGTATCCGGCAGCGGCAGACCGATGGTGCCGGCGCGCCGGGTGCCATCGAGGGGATTGATAGTCAGTACGGGAGAGGTCTCCGTGAGCCCATAGCCTTCCACCAGCAGGCCGCCGGTGCGTGCCTCCCATGGCTCGATGATGCGCGAGGGGAGCGAGGCCGCGCCCGAAATGGAATAATGCACCCCGCCAAGATCCGAGGGAGACTCGGAGTTTGCGGCCGTGGCCGCGTAGTTCATGGCGCGCTCGTAGATGGTGGGCACGCCCGGCATCCAGGTGGGGCGGCGGGCGGCAAGCGCCTTGGTCACCGCGTCGGTGTGCGGGGCAGGCAGCAGGATGATCTCGGCCGCGCAGCGCACCGCGAGGAGCACGCTCATCGTCAGGCCATAGGAATGGAACATGGGCAGCGCGGCTAGAAAGCGCTCGTGGCCAGCGCGCAGCGGGGCCTGGGTTTCTAGCTGCAGGCAGTTCGCCGCGAGGTTGCCGTGGGTTAAGACCACGCCCTTGGGGCGGGCGGTGGTGCCGGAGGTGTAGAGGATAAGGGCGGCGTCGGCAAGCGTGGCTGGGTGCGCCTCCACTGGGGTGCCGTTTAGCGGAAGCGGTGCGCTAATGGAGACGGAGATGGTGGTCTCAACCTGCGTGGAGACGGTGGGGGCGATGTCCTCCCAGGCAATCGCCACGCGGGCGCCATGGTGGGCGAGCAGCGGGGTGAGCTCGTGCGCGGTATAGCGCGGGTTATGCTCCACCACCACCGCGCCCAAGCGCAGAATGGCGAAGAATGCCACCACGTGCTGCGGGCAATTAGGCAGCAAAAGCGCCACACGGTCGCCGGGGCGCACGCCCATCTCGCGCAGGGCACCGGCCGCGGCCGCCACCTGGGCATCGAGCTCGCCATAGGTCAGCGTCTGGCCAGCGAAGTAGGTGGCGGGGCGCTGGGGAAACCTCGCGACGGCTGCCGCGAGGAAATCCGTCAAGGTAGCGCCATAGTGAATTTCTGCCATAGCCGCTAAGTTTAGGCCTTTGCCTCCAGCAGCTCGAGTAGGTCCTTGCGCACCTGGTGGCGGCGGATTTTGCCCAGGTGGTCGCGCGCCAGATCTTCGAAGTGATAGAAGGTGCGCGGCACCTTATAGCGGGTGAGGCGCTCGCGGCAGAATTCCTTCAGGCCTTCTGGATCGAGCACGGCGCCATCGCGCAGGGTAACGCAGCCGACAACGTCCTCCGAGCCATCCTGGCGCGGGCGGCCCACGGCGGCGACATCTACGACGTCGGGATGCTGGGCAATCGCCTCTTCTACCTCTGCGGGGTAGACGTTGAAGCCGCCGGTGATGATGATTTCCTTGATGCGGCTGACCAGCTTGATATAGCCATCCGGCTCCATGAGCGCCATATCGCCGGTGCGGAACCAGCCATTGTGAAAGGTCTTTTCAGTGGCCGCGGCATTGCCAAAATAACCCTGGAAAATCTGCGGGCCGCGCGCGAGCATCTCACCCGGTTGGCCGTCGGGCTGGGTTTCATCCAGGTTTTCGGGGTTGGCAATGCGCACTTCCGTATCCGGGAAGGGCACGCCCACATAGCCGGGGCGGTGCTTGCCATTCATGGGGTTGGCGGTGAGGACCGGGGAGGTTTCTGTCATGCCAAAACCCTCCACGAGCCGGCCACCGGTTAAGTTTTCCCAGCGCTCCACAATCTCTACGGGCAGCGTGGCGGCGCCGGAGAAGGCATTGCGGATGCCGCTTAGGTCCACGTCCTTTTCTTCCGCTGCGTCCATGATTTTTTGATACAGCGTGGGCACGCCCGGAAGCCAGGTAGGCGTGCGCTTTTTCACGATGTCCAGAATGAGCGGCATTTGTGGGGAAGGGACAAGGATGAGCTCGGCGCCCAAGTAGATGCTGAAGACGCACAGCGTGGTCATGCCATAGGCATGGAAGATGGGCAGCGCCGCGAGGAAGCGCTCCTGTTGTTTACCCATCTGCGGCACCCAGGCCTTGCCCTGGATGGCGTTGGCAATGAGGTTGCCGTGTGAGAGGAGCGCGCCTTTAGGTTTTCCGGTGGTGCCGGAGGTGTAGAGGATGAGCGCAATATCGTCTTGGGAGATCTCAGGGACATCGAGATTCGAGCCATCGCCGCCGATGGCCGAGCCGATGAGGGTGGACCACTCCACGGTATTGGGCGCGGGGCTGGTGAGCTGCTCGCGCTTGGCGGCCAGCGGCGGGATGGGCAGGCGCAGCGCGAGGCGCTTGAGCGGGGGCATGGCCTCGACCATGTTGACGGAGACGATGGTTTCTAGCGGGGTGGTCGAGCGCAGCTTTTCCAGCGTGGAGGCGGTTTTATCCCAGGAGATAGCCACACGCGCGCCATGGTCATTGAGCAGCCCTTCCAACTCCGGGGCGGTGTAGAGCGGGTTGTGCTCGACCACGGTGGCACCAAGTAGCTGCACCGCATAGAAGGCTGCGACGTGCTGGGGACAGTTGGGCAGGACGATGGCCACCTTGTCACCCGGGCGAATGCCAAAGGCCTTGAGCCCGGCCGCGGCGGCGCGCACCTGGGCATCAAGCTCCGCGTAGGTTTGCGTGCGGCCGAAGAAGTAGGTGGCGGATTTATTGGCGTTGGCCCGCAGGTTATCGCGGTAGTAGTCGACGATGGTCTTATCGCCGTAGTCCAGCGTGTGTGGGGTCCAATCGCTGTAGTGCTCGAGCCAGGCTCGGGAGGTGGAAGCGGACACGCGAAAAACCTTTCGTTTGGCTACAAAAACTATTTCTGAAGGGATAGCATATCCCAAACGCGAAGAAGCCCTCTAGTTTTCTTCTAATGTCAGCAAAAAACGTTTGGCTTCCAGACCACCCGCGTAGCCGCCGAGCCCGCCATCGCTGCGCAGTACACGGTGGCACGGCCGCACGATGAGCAGGGGATTGGCGCCGCACGCACTGCCCACGGCCCGCGTCGCGCCGGGGCGGCCGAGTAACTTAGCGACGTCGCGGTAGGTGACCGTCTCCCCGTAGCCAATTTCCGCCAACTGCGCATGCACCGCGGCGCGGAAGTCGGTCGTCGCAGGCGGGTCGAGGGGAAGCTCGAAGGCGCGGCGCTGGCCGGCGAAATACTCCGCGAGCTGCGCCTGGGCGGCATCGAGCACGTCTGCACTGCGCTTTCCGATGCCCCCTTCTTCCACACCGCCCATCTCTTTCTGCAGGATGCTGGCTGCGGTGAATTCGACACGGGAAAGCCCCCGCGGGCTCGCCTGCAAGCGCAGGGGTCCGAGGGGGCTATCGATAAGGCGGAACATCTCAGTTCTGTTCGGCCTCGAGGCGGCGGATGAGGTCTGCCTGGACCTCGCGGCGGCGGATCTTGCCCATCTGGTCCTTCGCCAGCTCCTCAAAGTGGTAGAAGGTGCGGGGGACCTTGTAGCGGGTCAGGCGCTCGCGACAGTAGGCCTTGAGGCCCTCCGGGTCGAGGGCTGCGCCATCGGCGAGGTCGAGGCAGGCCACGACATCCTCGGAGCCGTCCTCGCGCGGGCGGCCGACCACGGCGACGTCATCAATGCTTGGGTGCTCGCGCAGGATTTCTTCCACCTCGCCCGGATACACGTTGAAGCCGCCGGTGATGATGATTTCCTTGATGCGACTGACCAGGCGGATGAAACCATCCTCTTCCATGACGCCCATGTCACCGGTACGGAACCACTCACCGTGGAAGGCGGCCTCGGTGGCCTCGTCATTGTTGAGGTAGCCCTTGAAGATCTGCGGGCCGCGGGCCAGCACCTCGCCCTCAACGCCGTCCGGTTGTGTCTCATCCAGGTTATCCGGGTTGGCAATGCGCACCTGGGTATCCGGGAACGGGATGCCCACGTAACCTGGGCGGCGGTCGGTGCTCATGGGGTTGCCCACGATAATCGGCGAGCACTCAGTGAGGCCATAGCCCTCCACTAAGAGGCCGCCGGTGTAGTTCTCCCACTTGTTGACCGTGTCCGAAGGCAGGGTAGACGCACCGGAGAAGGCCGCGCGCACACCTTTGAGGGGGATTTCCTGATCCTCGGCGGCCTTCACGATGCGCTCGTAGAGCGTCGGTACGCCCGGAACCCAGGTCGGGGTGTGCTTCTTCATCAACTGCATAATGAGCGACATATCGGGCTTCGGCAGAATGACCAGCTCGCCGCCGATGAACTGTGCCAAGGTCACATTCATGGTCAGGCCATAAGCATGGAAGAAGGGGAGGGCGGCTAGCATACGCTCCGGCTTATCGCCCAGGCCAGGAACCCACGCCTTGCCCTGCATCAGGTTGGAAAAGAGGTTGCCGTGCGAGAGCATGGCCCCCTTCGGGGCGCCGGTGGTGCCAGAGGTGTACATGATGAGCGCGATGGTGTCCTTGTCCACGTCTTCCGGCGTGGTGATATCGCTGCCGTCGCCGCCGATGGCGTTGCCTACCAAGGTTTCCCACGGCACGGTATTGGGCGCCGGGGAAGAGAGCTGCTCCCGCTTGGACTTAAGCGGCGGGATAGGCAAGCGCAAAGCGGCGCGCTGCAGGGTGGGCATGGCGTTGATCATGTTGATGGACACGACCGTTTCCAGGTTGGTGGTCGCGCGCAGCTTCTCCAAGGTCGGCGCTGCCTTATCCCAGGCGATGGCGATGCGCGCACCGTGATCCTGGAAGAGCCCTTCAAGCTCGTGGGCGGTGTAGAGCGGGTTGTGCAGTACCACCTGGGCGCCCAGCTTCAAGATGGCGTAGAACGCCGCGATGTACTGCGGCGAGTTCGGTGCCACGATGGCGACTCGGTCACCGGGGCGCACACCGAAGGCCTTCAGGCCCGCGGCCGCTGCGCGAACCTGACGGTCCAACTCCGCATACGTTTGGGTGCGTCCGAAGAAGTAGGTGGCCGGTTTATCGGCGTTGACCTCAAGGTTGTTGTCGTAGATATCCAGCAACGTGGTGTCGCCGTACTCGAGGTGGTGCGGTGTCCATTCCGGGTAATACTGGAGCCAAGCCTGTGATTCGTATGCGGACAAAACTTTACCTTTCGGTGGCGTAGGTTTCTGGCAGGGGCCAGTATAGCGCCGGTAGAATTGAGCGCCATGCGCATCGCCATGATCTCTATGCATACCTCGCCGATTGAACAGCCCGGCTCGGGGGACGCCGGCGGCATGAACGTCTACGTCCTCAATAGTGCGCGCCAACTGGCTCGCCGGGGAATAGAGGTGGACGTCTATACCCGCGCCACTCGGCCTAGCCAGGGCGAAATCATTGAGGTTGAACCCCATCTGCGCGTCATTAATATCGTCGCCGGGCCGTACGAGGGCCTGGATAAAGAGGATCTGCCCACCCAGCTGGCCGCTTTCGCGGGCGGCATGGTGCAATTTGCCAAGTGGCAGGGCAAGAAATATGACCTTATTCACTCCCACTACTGGCTCTCCGGCCAGGTGGGCTGGCTGCTACGGGATCTCTGGGGCATCCCGCTCATCCACACGGCCCATACCCTCGCCGCGGTGAAGAACGCCTCCCGGACCGCGGATGACACCTTGGAGTCCGAGGCCCGCCGCATCTGCGAGCAGCAACTGGTGGATAACGCGGACCTGCTCGTGGTCAATACCGAGCAGGAGGCCCGCGACCTGGCCGAACACTATGATGCCGAGTGCGACATCATTCGCGTAGTCTCGCCCGGCGCCGACGTAGAGCTTTTTACCCCTGGCACGGACCGCAATACCGAGCGCTCCCGCCGCGAGTTGGGCATTCCACTGCACACCAAGGTGGTGGCCTTTGTGGGGCGCTTACAAAAATTCAAGGGCCCAGAGGTCCTCATTCGCGCCACGGCCGAACTCTTCCGCCGCGAGCCGGCTCGCAACCTGCGGGTGGTCATCTGTGGTGGCCCGTCGGGGGCCAATACGGCGCCGGAGGCCTATAGGGAGTTGGCGCGCGAGTTGGGCGTCGATAAGCGCGTGCGCTTTTTAGGCGCCCGCCCGCCAGAGGAGCTGGTGGGGGTCTACCGCGCGGCCGATATCGTAGCGGTGCCCAGCTATAACGAGTCCTTCGGTCTGGTGTCGCTGGAGGCCCAGGCTTCTGGCACGCCGGTGGTAGCCGCGGCCGTCGGCGGGCTGCCCATCGCTGTGACCGACGAGGAGACCGGCTTGCTGGTGCACTCGCATGACCCGTCCGACTGGGCCGATGCTCTAGCCCGCCTGCTTGACGACGACCCCATGCGCATCGCCATGGGCGAAGCCGCCGTCGCCCACGCTGCGCGCTTTAGCTGGGCCAGCTCCGCTGCTGCGCTCGCAGAAATCTATGACGAGGCCAGCCGCATCGAGGTTCCAGACTGCCATCAACGGCGGGCAAGTGGTGATTAAACGTCCTACGCCGGAAGCCATTTCATGGCATGCTGGAGGCATGACTAACGGAAAACTGATTCTTCTTCGCCATGGCCAATCCAAGTGGAACGAGTCCAACCAGTTCACTGGCTGGGTCGATGTAGATCTGACCGAAAAGGGTGAGGCAGAAGCCAAGCGCGGCGGCGAGCTGCTCGCGCAGGAAGGCGTTCTGCCCGATGTCCTGTATACCTCTCTTTTGCGTCGCGCTATCCGCACCGCAAATATCGCTCTCAACGCCGCCGACCGCCACTGGATCCCAGTGGTGCGCGATTGGCGCCTCAACGAGCGCCACTACGGCGCCCTGCAGGGCCTGAACAAGGCCGAGACCAAGGAAGAGTACGGCGAGGAAAAGTTCATGGCATGGCGTCGCTCCTATGACACGCGCCCGCCGGAGCTGGCCGATGACTCCGAGTATTCCCAGACCAATGACCCGCGCTACGCAGAACTAGACAAGGTTCCGCAGACCGAGTGCCTCAAGGATGTTGTCGCCCGCTTTGTGCCGTACTTTGAAGAAGAAATCCTTCCGCGCGCCAAGAAGGGCGAGACTGTGCTCATCGCCGCTCACGGCAACTCCCTGCGCGCACTGGTTAAGCACCTGGACAATATCTCTGATGATGATATTGCCGGCCTGAACATTCCAACCGGCATCCCGCTGGTCTATGAGATCACCGAGGACGGCTCCGTAGTAAACCCAGGTGGCACTTACCTGGATCCGGAAGCCGCCGCTGCTGGTGCCGCCGCCGTTGCTGCACAGGGCGGTAAGTAAGAAACTGCGCCACAGTCCCCGGGGAGTATTCCCTGGGGACTTTGTGATGGATAGGCTAGACACGTGGAATTGATTCTTTCCTTTGCCGCCGGCGTGGTGGCCTGCGGGCTGGCGCTGCCAGCGATTTCTTGGCTGCGCGGGCGCATTGCGCGCTACCGCCAAGCCACCGATGCCGAGGCCAACCAAGTCACGACGGTCAGCCAGGTGCTGCACTTGGCCGTGCAAGGCTCGCCGACGGCCCTGGCGGTGCTGGACCGCAACCAAGAAATCGTCATGTCCAATCCCGCCGCCCATGAGATGTCCCTGGTGCATGATCGCGCCGTGAACCCGGACGTGTGGCAGACCGCGCAGGAGGTCTTCGAGGACAAGGAGACCCGCACCGTCGACCTGGCCATTCCCAAGCGCCGCACAGGCCACCGCGTCACCCAGTTCAAGGCGGTCATTAAGCCGCTCACGCTTAACGACGGCCGCTTTGTCATCATCTACGGCACCGATGAGAGCGAAAACGTCCGCATGGAATCCGCCCGCCGCGACTTTGTGGCAAACGTCTCCCACGAGCTCAAGACCCCCGTCGGCGGCATTGCCTTGCTGGCCGAGGCCCTGCTCCAAGACCCCGGCGACCAAGAGACCGTGGAGTACTTTGGCAACAAGGTCTACAAGGAAGCCAACCGCATGGCCGATATGGTCAGCGAGCTTATTTCCTTGTCCAAGCTGCAAGGCGCCGAGGCGCTGCCAGAGATGGAACCGCTAGCCGTCGATGACCTCATCGAGGAAGCGCTCTCGCGCAACCAACTGGCTGCGGAGGCTCGCTCCATCGAGCTCAACCGGGGCGCCTCCGTCGGCGTGCAGGTCAAAGGAGATAGGTCCCTGCTGGTTACCGCACTGTCTAACCTCGTCTCCAACGCGATTAACTATTCGCCGGAGAAGATGCCGGTATCGGTCTCCCAAAAAGTGGTGGATGGCGGGGTCGTGCTCATCCGTGTTACGGACCGCGGAATCGGTATCGCACCGGATGATCAAAAGCGCGTCTTCGAGCGCTTCTTCCGCGTAGACCAAGCCCGGTCGCGGCAGACCGGAGGCACTGGCCTAGGATTAGCAATTGTTAAACACGTGGTGGCCAACCATGGCGGCAACATCAAACTGTGGTCCCGGCCCGGTACGGGTTCTACATTCACCATCGAATTGCCCATCTACAGGGAAGAAAAGCCAGCGCAGGATGCTGGCATGAAGGATAATGAGAAAAGGGATGCCGTCGACGCGGCGGCGCCTGGGCTCCCGCGTGCAGTAGCACGCGTTGCAGCACGTCGAAAGGATAAAGCACAATGACCACCATCCTCATCGTTGAAGATGAAGAGTCGCTGGCAGATCCGCTGGCATTCCTCCTCCGCAAGGAGGGCTTCGAGCCGATCATCGCGCACGATGGCCCCACCGCGCTGGAAAAGTTTGCCGCTAACGACATCGATATCGTCCTTCTAGACCTCATGCTGCCCGGCATGTCCGGCACCGAGGTATGCAAGCAGCTGCGCACCACCTCGTCCGTGCCGGTCATCATGGTGACCGCGCGCGATTCCGAGATCGACAAGGTCGTCGGCCTTGAGCTCGGCGCTGATGATTACGTGACCAAGCCTTATTCCTCCCGCGAGCTCATCGCCCGCATCCGCGCGGTCCTGCGCCGCGGTCACGATTCCGGCTCGGGCGCCGATACCGAGGCGGAGGAAGAAGTAGCCGAGCAGATCCTCGAGGGCGGCCGCGTCAAGATGGACGTGGAACGCCACACCGTTACCGTCGCGGGCGAGCCGGTTTCCATGCCGCTCAAGGAATTCGACCTCCTGGAGTACCTGCTGCGCAACGCCGGCCGCGTACTAACCCGCGGCCAGCTCATTGATCGCATCTGGGGCGCCGATTATGTTGGCGACACCAAGACGCTCGATGTCCACGTCAAGCGCCTGCGCTCCAAGATCGAGGAGCAGCCCTCCCGTCCGAAGCACCTGGTTACGGTGCGCGGCCTGGGCTATAAATTCGAGCTCTAGCTCTCCGCCCGCTGGTTTTCTGCCTGTAGGCTCCCGGCCTTCACGCTGGCCGGATGCTGCGTGAGCTGGACGCCGTGCTCGGCCGCCGCGGCGCGTGCCTTGCAGTGCGCGGCCAGAATCTCATAGGACTCTCGGCCCATGAGCGCTACCAGCTCGTCCTCGTGCGATTGCCACATCGGCAGCGGGTTGGCGTGGCAGGCGGCATCGGCCGAACAATACCAATCAAAGTCCTCGCCGCCATTGCCCCAACCGCGGCGGTCATACTCGCCGATCTGCGTGCGCAAAATCTCCTGCCCATCCGGGCGCTCTTCATAGTCTTCGTATCGGCGCAGCGGTAGCTGCCAGCACACCTCGGGTTTTACCACCGTGAGCTCCTCGCCGGTATCGACAGCCCACTGGTGCAGCGCGCAGCCCGTACCCGTAGCCCAGCCGGCGCGGTTGGCAAAAATGCACGCGCCGTCCACGATGGGTGTCTTCAGCGCCGGTTCCGGTTCGCCGTCCTCACCGTCGAGCTCGTCCCACTCTAGCCATGGCTCCAACTCGTCCGTAGCGTCCTGCGCGAGGAACTCATCTACCCCCGCTGGGCGCAGCTGCCAATACTTGGCGGGCATGCGCGAGACGGCGTCGTAAAGCTGGTCGCGGTCTTCCTCATCGGCCATATAGGCGCCATGCACGCAGCAGCCCACGTCGGGCTGGCTCTTATCGATGCCCCGGCATGCTGACGTCCCAAATTGGCAACTGTAGTGCGATTCCACCCATGTTAGGTCGATGGAAAAGACGTGGTGTGGGTCGTTCGGGTTGGTAAATTCGAGCCACTCCCGCGGGAAATCCGGGGCCTCTTCGCGGCCCGCTCTTATCGACGCCGCCGCGGGCGAGCTCGCGGGAAAACCTAGGTATACCGTGTCAGATTTTGGGCGATTCACACCTAACCACGGTAGACCTACTACGCTATTAGTGTGCGATTAGGTGTATTAGATGTCGGAAGCAATACCGTCCACCTCGTTGCGGTCGATGCCGCGACGGGCGGGCGGCCCACTCCGATGAGCGATTGGAAGACCCCGCTCCGGCTGGTAGAACAGCTGGACAAAAAGGGCAACATCCATGAAAAGGGTGTAAAGAAGCTGGTCAGCGCCGTAGCGGAGGCGAGCGAGCTGGGCGATAAGTTGGGCTGCGCTGAATTTATCGCCTTTGCTACCTCGGCGGTGCGCTCCGCGCATAATTCAGAGGCCGTGCTCGATGAGGTGGAAAAGCAGACCGGCGTACGCCTGCAGATTCTCTCCGGCGTGGAAGAAGCCCAGCTGACCTTCCTCTCCGCACGCCGCTGGTACGGCTGGTCCGCCGGCCGTATTACCAACCTGGACATCGGCGGCGGCTCGCTAGAGCTGTCCACCGGTACCGACGAGCACCCCGACCTCGCCTTCTCCCTCGACCTGGGCGCTGGCCGGTTGACCCATAACTGGTTCGACACCGACCCACCGGAGAAAAAGAAGGTAAGTGCGCTGCGCGATTATATCGATGCGGAGCTCGAAGACGTTGCCCAGCAGATGAAGGCCATGGGCCCCGCTGGCCTCGCCGTGGGTACCTCCAAAACCTTCCGCACGCTGGCGCGCCTGACGGGGTCCGCCCCGTCGTCTGCCGGCCCATACGTCAAGCGCACGTTGACTGCACCGGGTCTGCGCCAGTTGATTTCCTTCATCTCTCGCATGACTGCGGCAGACAGAGCGGACCTAGAAGGTGTAAGTTCTAACCGATCGCACCAAATCGTTGCCGGCGCTCTAGTGGCCGAGGCATCCATGCGAGCCTTGGACATTGAGAAGCTGGAAATCTGCCCGTGGGCGCTGCGTGAGGGCGTCATTTTGCGCCGGACCGACAAGGGATTGGAATAGGAAGAGATCATGGCTGACAAGAAGAAGTTGACCGTGGCAGAGCTGCTGGCTCGCGATAAAAAGGCCCGCGGCGAAAAGGGCGGCAAGGACGACAAGCGTTCGCGCCGCCACCGCCGCAGCCTCGATGAAGGCGGCATTTCCGTTGCCGAGCTAACCGGCAACCTCAAGAAGGTCGAGGCTTCGCCTGCCGAGGCCAAGCACACCTCCGTCTCCATCGACGAGGACGCTCCCGTCATCCGGGCCCCCAAGGCCGCCGACGCGACCGATGCCGACTCCGCAAAGAAGTCCACCGACAAGCCAGCTTCTCAGTCCGCAGCCACGACCGCTGCTCAGCCTGCCGCGCCGAAGGCTGCACCAAAGACCGCCGCAAAGGCAGAACCAAAGGCTGCACCTAAATCCGCGGACAAGCCCGCAGCCAAGGCTGCCGCCAAGCCAGCGCAGACCGCAAAGCCGGCTGCTGCCGCCGCGGCACAGGAGGCGGCGAAGAAGAATCAGCCTTCTGCCGATGACACCGCGGTAATCCAGCGCGTGGGTAAGGCGAAGGCGGACGACGCCAAGCCTGCCGCGGCGAAGGCAGCTGCGGCCAAGCCCGCAGCGGAGAAGCCGGCCGCAGACAAGGCCGGCGCGGACAAGGCCACCGCAGCGAAGGCCGACAAGGGCGCGAAGGTGGCCGGAGCGGGAGCTGCGACAGCTGGTGCTGGAGCGGCCGCTGCGGCGGCGGTGCCGGCGTCTAAGAAGGCGGGCGTCGCTAAGGATGCCGAAGAAACCGGCAACCTGCCCAAGGTCGAGGACGACGAAGAGTGGATCGAGGAAGAGCACGAGAAGCTCAACCCAGTTTCCATCCTGCTGATGATTGTCGCGGGCATCCTGCTGGCGATTGTCATCTTCAAGGGCTTTGAGATTCTGTGGGATAGCTTCCCGCGCCTGGTCGTCGCCATCCTCGCGCTGTGCGTCACCGCGATTATGGTGGGCGTGACGCACGCCCTGCGCACCGCGCGCGATGGATTCTCCATGTTCCTGGCCGGCTTTACCGGCCTTATCCTGACCTTCGGCCCGCTGCTGTTGGTCATGCTCTAAGCCCCCGCTTGTCGACGCCCCGGTTACCCCACGTGGTAGCCGGGGTTCCGCATTTTTGGCATGGTGGAGACTATGACAAAGATTGCAATTTTAGGCGGCGGACAAATCGGTGAGGCTTTGACCTCGGGACTCGTGGCATCGGGTTTTGCGGGCTCGGATATCACGGTCACCAATCGCACCGAATCCCGCAGCCAGGAACTCAAAGAGACTTATGGCGTCAACGTCACCAGCGATAATGCGGCGGCGGTGGACGGCGCGGACTATATCTTCGCGTGTGTGAAGCCCTACGCCATCCTGGACCTGCTCGAAGGCCTTGAGCCGGCCAAGAATGCCGTGGTCGTGTCCATGGCCGCGGGCCTGACGCTAGAGCAGCTGCAGGGTGCGGCGGGCGAAGGCGTGCCGGTGGTGCGCGTTATGCCCAATACCCCCATGTTGGTGCGTCGCGGCATGTGCACCTGTGCGGCCGGTGAGCACGTGAGCGACGCCCAGATGGACGGCGTGCGCGAGCTGCTCGAGGCCGTGGGCGAGGTGGCGGTCATTCCGGAGAAGAATATCGATGCCGCCACCGCGCTGGCGGGTTCCTCCCCGGCTTATTTCTTCCTTGCGGCAGAGGCGCTTGTCGATGCCGGCGTGCAGCTCGGCCTTCCCCGCGATGTCGCCGAGAAGCTTGCCGCCCAAGCCGCAGCCGGCTCTGGCGAGATGCTGGCTAGCTCCGGCCGCTCGGCCACCCAGCTGCGCGCTGGCGTAACCTCGCCGGGCGGCACCACTGCGGCCGCCGTCCGCGAGCTGGAGGAGTCCGGCCTGCGCGGCGCGTTCTACCGCGCGGCAGAGGCTTGCTCTGATAAGGCCAAGGAGCTCGGCTAGCGCCTCCGCGTGCGACCTCCCCGTGGTGGGGGTGTACCCACCCGGGAGTGCTGGGGCAGGTGTTAAGCAGCGCTTTTAGGGGAAACCCTAATGAATACTGTGAAAAAATTTGGCACTTGGGTCGCATTAGTCACATGTTTCACGATAGGCTAGGGCAAGCACGTGCGTGAAGTCCTGTGGGAGGGGAAGCCTACAGCGCGTAACGAGCTGAAGGGTTAGATATATATGGCAAATGAAGAAAAGGGAACCTTTCTGACGATCGCGGAGGTCGCCGAGATTATGCGCGTCTCCAAAATGACCGTCTACCGTTTGGTTCACGCAGGCGAAATGCCGGCTGTTCGCGTCGGACGCTCCTTCCGCGTTCACGAGTCCGCCGTCAACGAGTACCTAGAGGCTTCCGTCTACGGAGCCTAGGCTCGCGCCGCACAGACAGCGCCCACCTCTGTTGGCCTTCGAGGTCAGCGGTGGTGGGCGCTGTTGTTTCGCATAGGCCCTTTTTGGTCACGGGCTGGGTGCTGGGTAAGATGGTGTGCATTCGTGTCGGCTCGCTGATGTGGCCCGCGGTCCGTGTGGCCACGGCGGCAAGAGTGCACCTTCGCCGTTTTAGCGCTGACAAGTTTGACAGTACGTACTACACGAAAGTGAGGACTCCATGGGTTCCGTCATTAAGAAGCGCCGCAAGCGCATGTCCAAGAAGAAGCACCGCAAGATGCTGCGCCGCACCCGCGTGCAGCGCCGTAAGCTGGGCAAGTAAACCCCAGCCCGCTTCTTACCCTCCGCCATTGTGCGGAGGGTTTTTGCATGCTTGCCGACGTCCCCCAGCGCCCTCTATCGCCCTCGCTACCGCCGGTAGTAGCGCCAGCCGCCATAGGAAAAGGCGGCGGTGGCCAACGCCGGCAGACCATAGGTGCGGATGGCGCGGCGCACGGAGCGATAGTCGCGCACGAGCCAGCCGCGGTCGCCGGCGATATCGCGCAGTTTGCGGTCTGGGTTGATGGCCACGGCGGTGCCGACCATAGACAGCATGGGCACGTCGTTGGCGGAATCCGAATACGCGGTGCAGCGCGAGAGGTCGAGGCCTTCGATGGTCGCGAGCGCGGCCACGGCGTGCTTCTTGCCGGGCCCGTGGAGGATATCGCCGACCAGCCGGCCGGTGAACTTGCCGTCTTTGACCTCCGCGACGGTGCCGAGCGCGCCGGTAAATCCGAAGCGCCGGGCGAGCACCTGCGCTAGCTGGACCGGCGTGGCGGTGACCAGCCACACCTGCTGGCCGGCGGCTAGGTGCATCTCCGCCAGCTGCGTGGTGCCAGGGTAGGCGCGGCGGGCCAGCGAGGCGTCTACAATCTCCTCGCAAAGCTCTACCAGTTCGTCGACGCTGCGGCCTTTGACAAACTCCAGCGCCTGCGCACGGCCGGCGGCCACGTCCTTGGCGTTCTCGCTGCCAGAGACACGGAATTTGAGCTGCTTCCACGCAATCGGCAGGATTTCGGAAAGACGGAAGTAGCGCTTGCGTGCTAACCCGAAGGCGAACTCCACGAGGGAAGAGCCTTGGATGAGGGTGTTGTCAACGTCGAAAAACGCTGCCGCGCCCACATCCACCGGTACGTCTGGGTCTTGGGCGGTGATGCGTTGTGCACCGGCCGCGTCATAGGAGCCGGTGACCGAGTCCACGCCGGAGGCGAAATCCTCCAACTCCAGTCCGAATTCCTCCAGCGCCGCGGAGGCCGCGGCTTCACCGGCGGTGCGCTGTGATTCCTCGTCCAGCGGGGCGAGCGCTTGGGTCTCCAAGAAATTACGCAGGTTACCGCGCGAGGCGGTCCAATTGGCCAAGAAGTCGCGGGGGGATTCGGGGAACCCTGGGGGAGTGGTAGCGGACACGAGTGAGACAAACAGCTTTCGCAAACGCGGGGTGGACTAACGTGTCCATAGTAATGGTTTCGACCGCTGCCGTCCTTGTGAGGAGAATATGTCTCAGCATCTCGTCGAGCTCATGGTGCGCACCACCTGCGGTTCTTGCGCGCGCGTGAGGGAGCAAATCACCCCCGTCGTCAAGCGGGCAGGCGCGGAGCTTGCTGTGCGTAACGTGGATGAGGACGCGGAGCTGGCCATGGAGTTCGGTGACCGCGTGCCCGTTGTAGTCATCGACGGCGAAGAGTTTGCCTGCT
The DNA here is from genome assembly GCF_030229635.1 of Corynebacterium marquesiae. NCBI lineage: Bacteria > Bacillati > Actinomycetota > Actinomycetes > Mycobacteriales > Corynebacteriaceae > Corynebacterium > Corynebacterium marquesiae. The sequence continues at coordinate 40,839 of NZ_JASPII010000005.1, read as the reverse complement.
GGGAAGTAGACAACGAGGAGTTAGCGGCCGAGCTGGCCGGTTGATTCGGGATCCGCGACACCGACGGGTAGTCTTTTGGAGGATTAAAATCAATCAAAGGGTTGAGGAGTGTTGTGCATGAGCGTGCTCGTCGTGGGCATGTCCCACCAGTCGGCGCCGGTGGCGCTGCTGGAGAAGCTGAGCATGGATAGTGCGGTCCAGGATTCCGCCTGCGGGCAACTCGTGGCGGCCGAGCCGCTGTCAGAGGCCATGATTATCTCCACCTGCAACCGCATGGAGGTCTACACCGTCACCAACTCCTTCCACGCCGGCGTGCAGGAAGTCGTGCGCGTGCTCACCCAGGTGTCGGGCGTGGGCGAGCAGGAGCTGCGCAACTACCTCTACGTGCGCTATGCCGACGCCGCGGCCGAGCACCTGATGTCCGTGACTTCCGGCCTGGATTCGATGGTGGTGGGCGAGCAGCAGATCATCGGCCAGGTGCGCAGCGCCTACCAGTCCGCCTCCGAGCAGGGCACGGTCGGCCCGCGCATCCACGCGCTGGCGCAGGCCGCGCTGCGGGCGGGCAAGCGCGTGCACTCCGAGACCGATATCGACGAGGCCGGCGCCTCCATGGTGTCCTTCGCCTTCGACCAGGCCTTGCAGCGCCTCGACGCCCCAGACCTGACTGGCAAGACCGCGCTGATCCTTGGTGCGGGCGCCATGGCATCCCTCGCCGCCACCCACGCCGGCCGGTTAGGCGTCAAGGAGCTGGTGTTGGCCAACCGCACTCGCGAGCGCGCTGAGCGCCTGGCCAGCCACGCCGAGGAAGCCGGCGTTGCCACCCGCGTCGTGGACTTTTCCGAGCGCGCCGTCGCGCTTTCCGACGTCGACCTGGCCATCTCCGCCACCGGCGCCGATAACTTCACCATCGCGGCCACCGACATTCCTGCCGGCCGCGATCTCATGCTCATCGATCTTTCCCTGCCGCGCGATATCGACGATGCCGCCGCCGCGGCCGAGGGCGTGGATCTGGTCAATATCGAGCGCTTGAGTAAGTCGCTCTCGGCCGCCTCCACCGATCTCGCGGCCGGTACCAGCCCGCACGCGCAGGCCCGTCACATCGTCGACGAAGAACTCGCGGCCTATACCTCAGCCCAGCGCGTGCGCGACGTCGCCCCGGCCGTAAGCGCCCTGCACCGCCGCGCGGCCGATCTCGTCGAGTGCGAGGCCGCGCGCCTGCAACACAAGCACCCCGAGCTCGCGGGCAAGCAACTTGAGGACGTCCAGCGCGCCCTTAAGCGCGTGGCCGATAAACTGCTGCATGAACCGACGGTGCGGGCGAAGAAGCTGGCGGCGTCGGAAAGCAGCGTCAGCAGCGAGAACGCCCTGCAGGAACTCTTTGGCCTGCAGCTGGAAGGCTCCGGTGTGTCCGTGGCCGTCAATGAATTGCCCACCATGACTAAGGAGGCCTAAATGTTTCAGATTGGTACCCGCGGCTCCAAGCTCGCCACCACCCAGGCGGGCCATGTGCGCGATTGGCTTATCGACGCCGGCTTTGACTCCCAGCTCCACATCGTGACCACCGCCGGCGACGTCAATATGGCGCCCGTCGAGCGCATCGGCGTCGGCGTATTTACCCAGGCGCTGCGCGAGGCGCTCTATGCCGGCGAGTGCGATATCGCCGTGCACTCGTTTAAGGACCTGCCCACCGCGCCCGATGATCGCTTCCGCCTCGTCGTGCCGCAGCGTCAGGATTCCCGCGAGGCGCTCGTCGCCCGCGATGGCCTGAGCCTGGCGCAGCTGCCGCAGGGCGCGCGCGTGGGCACCTCCGCCCCGCGCCGCATCTCCCAGCTCGCCGCCCTCCGCCCGGACCTGGAGATTCGCCCGCTGCGCGGCAATATCGATACCCGCATGTCCAAGGTTACCGACGGCGAGCTCGACGCCGTTCTGCTGGCCTACGCCGGCCTGCTGCGCGGCGGCTACGCGGACCGCGCCACCGAAATCTTTGAGCCTACCGTCTTCATGCCGGCGCCGGCCCAAGGCGCACTCGCCATCGAGGCCGTGGCCGGCACCGAGGCTGCTGCGGCCCTAGACGCCATTGTCGATGACCGCGCCTCGGCCGCCGCTGCTGGTGAGCGTGCCGTGCTGGCCCGCCTCGAGGCCGGCTGCACCGCGCCGGTGGCCGCCACCTCGCGCTGGGACGGCGACGAGCTCACCGTGCGCGGCGGCGTCTTCGCGCTCGACGGATCCCGCCAGCTCACCGCCACCGCTTCCGGCTCCGCGGCCGAAGCCGCCGATCTTGGCGCGCGCATCTCGGACGAGCTTTTCGCCGGTGGCGCGGCCGAGCTGCTGGGCAAGTAATTTCGCCTTTAGGCGCTAATAATTTAAGGTGTAGATACCACAGATCATTGTTCCGCAATGATCCGGCCCCCTTTAAGGGCATCCCAGGACGCAAGGCCTGGGATTTTGGCCGTTAAGACCGTGTCACCCACCGCCGGCGCGGGGAAGCACACCGCATGCGATCATGTCCGTGCGCGGTGCCGCGCGCCCGATTTTAGAAAAGAACTTTATGAGCAATGCCGCGCCAGACACCCAATTGGGCAAGATCGTCTTTGTGGGCGCTGGTCCAGGTAATCCCGACCTGCTGACCGTGCGCGCCCGCGAGGTTCTGGCAAATAGTGCCATCGCCGTGACCGATCCGCAGGTCATGCAGGGCGTGCGCGATGCCGTCGCCGCCGCGCTGCCCGTTCCGCAAGAGCTTCTCGACGCCGCCGAGGCCGAATACGCCCAAATGTGCGCCGATGCCAAGGCCAAGGGCGCGCGCCGCAAACCGCCGCGCCCCGCGCCGCCAACGGCCGCGGTGTTGTACGAGCCGGCCGCAGATATCGTCGCCCAGCTGCGCGAGTGCTTGGTCGAGGCCGATGGCGAGGACGTCATCCGCCTGGTCACCGGCAACCCACTGCACCGCGAGTCCATCAAGGCGGAGATCAACGCCGTGGCGTCTGCCGGCCTGGAATTCCAGGTAGTGCCGGGCATGTCCCTGCCATCTACCGTGCCGTCCTTTGCCGGCATTGCGCTCGGCTCGACCTATACCGAGGCCGACGTAACCGACGGCGCCGATTGGGACGCGCTGGCCAATGCCACCCAGCCCATCGTCCTGCAGGCCACCAAGGAAGACTTGCCGGTGATCTCCGATGAGCTGCAGCAGCGCGGCATGCCGGCCGAGACCGAAGCATTCGTCACCGTCCACGGCACCACCCGCCTGCAGCGCACCTATGAGACCACGCTGGGCACCATGGGCAAGCTGGACGCTGACCTCACCGGCCCGCTCGTGGTCACCCTCGGCCGCAGCATCGACGACCGCACCAAATACTCCTGGTGGGAAAACCGCCCGCTCTATGGTTGGCGCGTGCTCGTCCCGCGCACCAAGGAACAAGCCGGCCCGATGTCCGCGCGCCTAGCCGGCTACGGCGCCATCCCGCAAAACGTGCCCACCATCTCCATCGAACCGCCGCGCAACCCGGCGCAGATGGACCGCGCCATCAAGGGCATCGTCGAGGGCCGCTATAAGTGGATCGTCTTCACCTCCGTCAACGCCGTGACCGCGGTATGGGAGAAGATCGCCCAACTCGGTCTCGACGCCCGCGATTTCGCCGGCGTCCACCTTGCGGCCGTGGGCACCAAAACCGCGGCCGCCATCCGCGCCAAAGGCATGGTCCCGGAGCTCTTGCCACACAAGAAGAAGCAGAACGCCGAGGGCCTGCTCGATGTCTTCCCCAACTTTGTGGAAGATATCGACGCCGTCGGCCGCGTCCTGCTCCCGCGCGCCGATATCGCGGCCGACACCCTGGTTGACGGGCTCAAGGCCCTCGACTGGGAGGTCGACGACGTCGTGGCCTACCGCACCGTCCGCGCCGCCCCACCCTCGGCCGAAATCCGCGACATGATCAAGACCGGCGGCTTCGATGCCGTCGCGTTCACCTCCGGATCCACCGTGCGCAATCTGGTGGGCATTGCGGGCAAACCGCACCAGCGGACGATCATTGCGTGTATCGGGCCGTCGGCAAGAGCGGCCGCGGAAGAGATGGGCCTGCGCGTCGATGTGGTGCCCGAAGTCGCCGACGTGCCCGCGCTTGTCGACGCCCTCGCAGACCACGTCGCCGCCCTCCGCGCCGCCGGAAACCTGCCCGCGCCGCGCAAGAAACGCCGCTCGCGCAAGAAGGCTACTAAGGTCGACAAGGCATAAGTTTTAGTCTCGCTCTAAGGAGTACCCAATGAGCACCTTCCCAGCCCGCCGCCCACGCCGCCTGCGCACCACCCCCGCGATGCGCAACCTCGTGGCCGAAACCGAGGTCCGCCCCTCGGACCTGATTTTGCCCATGTTCATCGTGGACGGTCTCGACGCCCCGCGCGAGATTCCCTCCATGCCGGGCGTCTACCAGCACACTTTCGATTCCCTGCGCCGCGCGGCCGAGGAAGCGCTGGAGGCCGGCGTGCCGTGCATCGACCTTTTCGGCGTGCCGCTCGATGAGGACAAGGATGAGACCGGCTCCGTCGCCTGGGACCCCCAGGGCATTTTGAACCGCGGTATTTCCTGCCTGCACGAGGAATTCGGCGATGACCTCATCGTTATGGCCGATACCTGCCTGGACGAATTCACCTCCCACGGCCACTGCGGCGTGCTGGATGACAAGGGCCGTGTGCTTAACGACGAATCCGTCAAGCTCTACCAAGACATGGCCCGCTCCCAAGCCCGCGCCGGCGCCCAGATCGTCTCCCCGTCCGGCATGATGGACGGCCAGGTTGCCGCCATCCGCGCCGACCTCGACGAGGCCGGCCACGAGGACGTGGCCATCATGGCTTATTCCGCCAAGTACGCCTCCGTCTTCTTCGGCCCGTTCCGCGATGCCGTCGGTTCCTCCCTCGAGGGCGACCGCCGCACCTATCAGCAGGACCCGCGCAACTTCCGCGAATCCCTGCTCGAAGCCGAGCTCGACATCGAAGAGGGTGCGGACTTCGTCATGGTCAAGCCCGGTCTGCCCTACTTGGATGTGCTTTCGGCCGTGGCGGAGACTTCTCCCGTGCCGGTCGCGGTCTACCAGGTCTCCGGTGAGTACGCGATGGTCAAGGCCGCGGCCGCCAACGGGTGGATCGATGGCGAGGCCATCATGCTCGAGTCGCTGACCGCATTCAAGCGCGCCGGCGCCGGCCAGATTCTGACCTACTTCGCTACCGAAGCCGCCCGCCTTCTCAAGTAAAGGACCCCTGTGACTGCTACGCCCCCGTCGCCCGCCCCTGCCCCTCGCACGCAACGCCCGCCGCGGCAGCAGCAGCGGCCGGAGTCCGTGACGTACATGCTGTGGCTGTGGCTGGGCGCGCTATGCGGCGAGGCCGTGCACCAGGTGCTCAACGTGGTGCTCACGCTGCTCAACCACGACGTACTCATGTCGCAGGCCAAGGAGATGGCCAAGTCCGCACCGGGCGGCGTGGATGAAGCCCAGCTTTCCGACGCCTTCCTCCGCACCGCCGCCTACGGCTCCGTCGCTCTTTCGGCTGCCATTTCCTTGGCGATTATCGTGCTGTTGGCCTTCCTGTTGCGGTCCCTTGCTAACCGCAGCAAGCGGGCCGGCACCTCGCGCCGCGTGTGGTTCGCTTTTTCGATCTACTTTGGATTCCGCATTCTGCTGACCTTCATGGTCACCCCAGCCGGCGCGGACGTGCCCGATTGGCTCTTTGCCGCCGATGGCATGGTGCAAATTCTCGTCGGCGTCGCGGCGGTGCTCGGCCTGATTTTCTCCGTGCGGGCCGATACCTTGGATTACACCGGCGAGCTCGAGCAGATGCGCGAGCTGGAAAAGGAACTCGAGCAAGCGCAGCGCGAGAAGAAACGCGCCGAGGAGGAGCGCAAGCGTTCCAAGGGCGACCAGCGCAGCAAGCGCGAACGCCCCGACCGCACCAACCGCACCGACCGTGCTGACCGGACCGACCGGGAGGATGAGCGATGAGCAATACCGATCGGCCCGGGCCCCGGGACTATAACCGGGCGGCCCGAAACTCCTCCGCCAACCAGAACCTCGACGTGTGGCCGCGGCCCCTGCGTTGGGCATATTGGGTACTCGTCGTCGGTGCCGTGCTCATGCTGGTGAGCGGCATGGTGGGCATCTTCGGCTCGGGTGGGCCACAGGTAGAGCCGCAGAATGCGCAGGTCGCGGAGTACCTCCATTCCAATCGCCTTTTTGTCGCGGTGACCAATGCCGTCGGCGCCATCCTGCTTGCGCTCTTCGCGGCGCAGCTGGCCGGCGGGTCCAAGTGGGCGCGCCGCATCATTACCGTGGTCATCGCGTTCACGCTTTTTACCAATATCGCCGCCCTCGCACTCGGCATCGGCGGGCTCGGGCTGCTGATTATCCCCATCACCTTGATCGTCGCCCTCGCGATGCTTTTCCAGCCGCAGTCCAACCGCTTCATCAAGGACCGCAGCTTGCGTGGCTAATTAGCCCTCACTCCAACTTTTGATTCATAATTGGGGCATGTCTCGACTCAATCGTGCCCCGCTTATCGACGCCGCCCTCGGCCGCACCCCCTCCCGACCCCCAGTCTGGTTCATGCGCCAGGCCGGCCGCTCGTTGCCGGAGTACCGCGCCGCCCGCGAGGGGATTAGCATGCTCGATTCCTGCTTCATGCCGGAACTGCTGGCAGAAATCACCCTCCAGCCGGTGCGCCGCCACGACGTCGACGCCGCCATTTTATTCTCCGATATCGTCGTCCCGCTCAAGGCGGCGGGCGTCAAGGTCGATATCGTGCCCGGTCGTGGGCCGGTGATGGAGCAGGCGGTGAGGAGTAGGGAGGACGTCGGCAAGCTGCCATTGCTAGAGACCGACGTCCCCGAAGTTACCGAAGGTATCGCCCGTATCCTGGCCGAGCTTAGCGAAACCCAAGCGCTCATTGGTTTTGTTGGCGCGCCGTTCACGCTGGCCAGCTACCTCATTGAGGGCGGGCCATCCAAGAACCACGAGCGCACCAAGGCCCTCATGCACGCCGAGCCGGAGACCTGGCACATGCTCATGCGCCGCCTGGTGCCGACCATCACCCGTTTCCTGCAGGTGCAGGTCGATGCCGGCATTGATGCCATGCAGCTTTTCGATTCCTGGGCCGGCTACCTCAATGAGCGCGACTACCGCGAGTTCGTGCTTCCGTACTCCCGGGAAATTCTGGCCGGAGTGGAGATTCCACGCATTCACTTCGGCGTCGGCACCGGCGAGCTGCTGCCGGCCATGTCGGAGGCGGGGTCGGAAGTTATGGGCGTCGATTATCGCGTGCCCATGGACGCCGCGGCCGAGCGCGTCGGCGCCCGCGTGCTGCAGGGCAACCTCGACCCGGCCATGCTTTTTGCCGGCGATGCCGCCGTGCGCCAGGCCGTGCGCACCATCCGCGGCGAGGTCGACCGGGCCCGCGAGCGCGGCGATATTGACGGCCATATCTGGAACCTCGGCCACGGGGTCTTGCCAACTACCGACGCGGAGGCCATCACCCGCGCCGTATCCATCATCCACGAGGAGGGCTAAATGCGTATTGCGATTATTGGCGCCGGCCTGGCGGGCTTGACGGCCGCTTACGAGCTGCGCGACCACGACGTTGAGGTTTTCGAGGCCGCCGGCCGTATCGGCGGCAAGCTGTACTCCGTGCCGTTTAATGACGGCCCCACCGACATGGGCGCCGAGGCCTTCCTCGCCCGCCGCCGCGACGCCGTGGAGTTCATTGAATCCCTCGGCCTGGGCGACAGCCTGGTTGAGCCCTCCGGTCTGCACTCGCTGGTGTACTCCGGCGAGCTTAAGCCGCTGCCGCGCGGCGGGATGATGGGCATTCCTTCGCACTCGGAGCCGGTCGCACACTTGGTCTCGGCCGAGACTGCGCGTCGCATCGATAACGAGGAGCCTTTCGAGTGGACGGCTGGGAGCGACGTCTCCGTGGGCCGCCTGGTGCGCCAGCAGTTTGGCGACGACCTCGTTGACCACGTCATCTCCGCCCTCCTCGGTGGCGTGTACTCCTGCTCGGCCGATGACCTGGGTGTGCGCGCGACCATCCCAGCGCTGGCCGAGACGCTCGACGCGCTCTCCGAGCGCGGCCCAGTCACACTCTCGGCCGCGGTCCGCTCGCTGGAAGAGGCCCGCGCGGCCAAGCCGAGCAGCGGCGGACCCGTCTTTCAGACCTTCCGCGGCGGCTACGCAGAACTCTACGAGGCGCTGGCCGATAAATCCCGTGCCAAGATCTACCTCGATACCTTCATCTCGGGCATCACTCGCGAGGGCGAGAAATTCCGCTTGGCCGGCGCACCCGGCGATACCGCCCCCTTTGACCGCGTGCTGGTGGCCACCCCGGCCCCGACCGCAGCGCGCCTGCTGCCCAAGGTGTCCCCGCGGGCGGCGGAGCGGTTGAAGAGCGTGAAGCTAGCGGCGTCGGCAGTCGTGGGCCTGAAGTTCGAGTCTGACACGGACCCGGCCGGCAACGCATTGCCGCAGAATTCTGGCATCCTCGTGGCCACTGACCAAGACGACGTTCACGCCAAGGCATTCACGCTGTCCTCGCGCAAGTGGCCGCACTTGGCAGAGCGCGGCGGGGCTCTCGTGCGCGCCTCCTTTGGCCGCTTTGGCGACGACGCCATCGTCCGCGCCGAGGAAGATGACCTCGTCGACTACGCTCTCGACGACCTCCAGCGGCTCACCGGCTTCGACGGCCGCGCCGCGGGCGTTGCCGAGATTTTCACCCAGCGCTGGTTCGGCGGCCTGCCGCGCTTTGATGCCGGCCACCTGGAAACCGTGGCTGGTGCGCGCGGTGCCCTCGCGGCGACGCCGGGCATCGATGCCACCGGAGCTTGGGCCGGCGGGGTCGGTGTACCCAACGTTATCGCGGACGCCCGCGCTGCTGCGGCCCGCATCGCTCGCTAGCGGCGGGGCTCGCTAGCTGCGGGCATGCCAATGCGGCAGCAGGGCATCCTGCTGCCTGGTGGTTGCGGGGCTACTGGGGCGATGATGTCGCGGTGTGAGCCCAGGGCGGCTGCCAGACCACGCGGCCTCGGCGCCGAACGAGGCGCCCGCGCAACGGTGGGGCATTCGGGTCATCGTCGTTGACGCCGTTGTGGTACGGGCAACAGGTCGCGAGGTTTGCCATATTGGTATCGCCGCCGTGTCGCCACGCCTGCAAGTGGTGTACCTGGCATTTATCCGCCGGATAGTTGCATTCGGACCACGGGCATACCGGATTTTCCGCGGCGGCCATGAGCCGCTGCTTTTCGCTGGCCATGCGTTCCGTGCGGTAGAGATTGACCGCGCCCTCGAAGGGGTGAACGAGGGTGATAAGCCCGCGCTCTGCCAGCGTGCGCGAAACGAGTTCCGCGCCGGTGAGGCGGGCACCGTTGGTGAGCTGGATGGTGATTTCCTCGCCGTCGCCATCGATGATGCGGTCGAGTTCGTCGAGCGTGATAATTGCATTCGTCGTAATAGTTGGACGGGTGGCTGGGGCGGCGCCGGAAGGGGAGAAGAGCTCCGCAACGGAAGCGAGAGGCGCGTCCTCGTCCAGGCTGGATTCCAAGTCCGCGATGAGCGAAGAGGGCCCGGTAATCGCGAGGGTCCACGGCGCGTCCTTGCGGCGGCGGATGCGCACACCGGGGCGCGGAGGGGCTGGGGGATTGAGCTCGCGCAGCTTCTTGCGCGCCAGCTTTTCCATCTCATCGGTATCGGCGGCAGTGCGGCACAGCTCCACGCGCAGGCGCCAGGCATCGCGTTTGGTCTTAGCGCGGGATGCGTAGCGCTCGATAACCTCCAGCGTGGGTAGCGGGTGGGCGCGGTCGCGCGCGGCGGTAACCGCCTGGCGTTGCTGGCGGGTGAAGGAGGTGGGGGCAAAGAGGGCGTCGGCAAGCGTGAGCAAAGTGCGGGCCGTCTTATTGGGCGCCCCTGCGGCGCGCAGCTGGTCTTCAGACATGCCGGCGCACCCGGCAACGATGTCGATGCCAGGCGCCAGGGCCGCAAGATAAGTCTGAAGAGCTGTCATGCCCCGCAGCTTAAGCCACGGCGCGCAACCCGCGCGAGGGCGAGCGCGCGAACCTGTGGATAACTAGGGCCCAAAGGGCGAATTTCGGCCCGCACGCCCGGAGGGCCTGTGGATAACTAGCCCTTATTGCGGAAGACGAAGATGGAGGAGAAGTCCTGATTGCCGTGGCCCATGGCCTGCATTTCCTCGAAGCGGCCGATGGCGGCGGTCAGGGCGGGCAGCGGCTTGGTGGAGGTCATCTCCATGAGCTTGGCGTCCTTGGCCAGGGCGTCGACGGTGAAATCGCCCGGGTCGGTATTGCGCTCGCCGGTGATAAACGGCGCCTTCATATTGGCGATGAATGACAGGCCGGTGATATCGAGCATCTGCAGCACCACCTCGGAGTCCAGGCCCTCGGACTCGCCGAGTTGCAGGGCTTCGAGCAGGCCCTCGGCGGTGACGGCGAGCGCGAGGTTCGCCAGCAGCTTTCCGATGGCCGCCGTGGCCGCCGCCTCCACTCCGATGAGCTTGTCTTCGCCCGCCCAGGACTCGGCGAGGGACATGGCTTGCTCGCGGCGGGCGTCGTCAGGCGTGCCCACATAGACGCCGAGCTTGCCCTCGCGGGCCGGGCCGAGCGTGCCGACGACCGGGGCGTGGACGTAGGTTTCCACGGCGGCGGCGAACTCGCGGGCATCGTTGGGCGAGACGGTGGTGGTATCGACCCACGTCACGCCCGCGGGGATGAGCTGCGGCTCGATGACGACCTCGCGGACATCGTCAGGCCCGAAGAGAGAGGTAATAATGACCTCGGCGTTCGCTACGGCCTCGGTGGGCGAGGCAGCAAGCTCGGCGCCTTCCTCCACCAGCGGCTGGGCGCGCTCGGCGGTGCGGTTCCAGACGGTCAATTCGATGCCGCCTTGCTCATTGAGCAGGCGGCGGGCTAGTTCGGTTCCCATGCGGCCAGTTCCAAGAAATGCAATCCTCATGGTTTCCCAGTGTGCCATCATTGGGTGCAGGCTCGCCGCCTTTCGTGCGGGCCCGGACGAGGGAGCCGTACCCGGCGACGCGAAAAGACGGCCAGGAAGCAGCTATGGCGTGGTTCATCTTGATTTTCTCCGGCGCATTCGAGGCCGTGTGGGCGGCGGCGCTGGATAAGTCCGCAGGTTTTACTCGCCTGTGGCCCTCGCTCATTTTCCTCGTGGCTTGCGCGATTTCCATGGGCGGGCTGGCCTGGGCGATGCGCAGCATCCCGGTGGGCACGGCCTATGCGGTGTGGGCGGGCGTTGGCGCGTCGGTGGCGGTTATTTATTCTTTCGCCGCTGGACACGAGGCCGCCACGGTGTGGAAGGTGTTATTCCTCGCCATGATCATCGGCGGCATCGTGGGGCTGAAAGCGGTGAGCTAGAGGCCCGGAATGCGTGGCGCGGGCGGCAGCGGCAACTCCGGCGGGGCGGGCGCAGGCACGGCGGGCACGGCCGGCACATCAGGCACCGCGTCGTCGATGCGCCCACGGACCTCGTGCGGCGGGATATTCAGGTTCGGCAGGCCGCTTTTATCCCGCGCAGGTGGGCGTGGGGCCGGCGCTGCAGGTTGCGGGCGGGGTGCCGGTGCAGGTGCGGGTGCGGGACGCTGCTGGGGAGCAGGAACCGGGCTAGGATGCGCATCAGGTTTAGGCGCAGGAGCAGGTGCCTTGTCCAACGACGCAGGCTCTGCGGCCGGCGGCGAAGGAGCGGCCGGCTTGTCCTCCCGAGGAAGGTCGCGCGGGGCGAGCGGGCGGGGAGGGGGCTGCCAGGAGGGGGCGTCGGCAAGCGGGGTGGCACCCACCGAGGTGGGCAGCGGCCGCTCGGGCTCGGGATGGGCGCAGCCGGCGAGGCAGAAAGCGGCCAGAATAGCAAAAATGAGAGTGCGCTGCATTGAAAATCCCCCCGAATTGAAACGTGCAACGCCCCGAAGTTTAGCGGCTGACTGTGAATCGCGCACTCCAACTTTTGTATAGCGCGCGAATCGCTAGAATGTCAGACATGCCTAATACTTCCCAGTCGCAACAGTGGTTTGAGCGTTCTTCCAAGGTGATTCCGGGCGGGGTGAACTCGCCGGTGCGCGCATTTGGCTCCGTGGGTGGCCAGGCTCGCGTGATTGAGCGCGGTGCGGGCTCGCGCCTGTGGGATGCCGACGGCAACGAGTACGTTGACCTGGTCAGCTCCTATGGCCCGATGATTCACGGCAATGCGCACCCAGAGATTGTGGAGGCCGTGCAGCAGGCCGCAGCGGGTGGCTTGAGCTTTGGCTCGCCCACCGAGGGTGAGGCTTTGCTGGCGGAGGCCATTGTGTCGCGCACCGCGGCCGATAAGGTGCGCATGGTTAACTCCGGCACCGAGGCCACCATGTCTGCGGTGCGCCTGGCCCGCGGCTACACTGGTCGTGCCAAGGTTTTGAAGTTCGAGGGTTGCTACCACGGCCATGTGGACGCGCTGTTGGCCTCGGCCGGCTCCGGCGTGGCGACTTTTGCGCTGCCGGATTCCCCGGGCGTGACGGGTGCGACGGCGGCCGATACCATCGTCGTTCCCTATAACGATATCGAGGCCGTGCGCGAGGCATTTGCGCAGCACCCAGGCGAGATTGCTTGCATTATTGCGGAGGCCTCGGCCGGCAACATGGGAACCGTGGCACCGGAGGAGGGCTTCAATGCCGCGCTTGCCGACGTCGCCCATGAAGACGGCGCCCTCCTCATCCTCGACGAGGTCATGACCGGCTTCCGCACTTCCTATAAGGGTTGGTACGGCGTCGACGGCGTGGCGGCGGACTTGGTGACCTTCGGCAAGGTCGTCTCCGGCGGCCTGCCGGCTGCTGCTTTCGGCGGCCGCGCCGAAGTTATGGACTACCTTGCGCCGGAAGGGCCGGTCTACCAGGCTGGCACCCTGTCCGGTAATCCGGTGGCCATGGCCTCCGGCCTGAAGTCTTTGGAGCTGGCCGATGAATCGCTCTACGAGCGCCTGCAGGCCAACGCGGACCGCCTGACCGGCATGATTTCCTCCGCGCTATCGGCCGAGGGCGTAGCGCACCACATTCAGCGCGCATCCTCGATGTTCTCCATCCGCTTTGCCGAGGGCGAGGGCCGCAACTTTGCCGATATGCAGGCGGCCGAGACCTTCCGCTTCACCCCGTTCTTCCACGCCCTGCTGGATAACGGCATCTACGTCGCGCCGAGCCCATTCGAGACCTGGTTTGTCTCGGATGCACTTACCGACGCCGACTTCGAACTCATCGAAGCCGCCCTCAAGCCCGCTGCCCAAGCTGCGGCCGCCGCGCGTCCCGCACATTAAGTCCCGCACACCAAGGAGAGACATGACACGCACCATCGTTCACCTCGTGCGCCACGGCGAGGTCCACAACCCGGAGAAGATCCTCTACGGGCGCATCCCGGGCTATCACCTGTCCTCGCGCGGGCATTCCATGGCGGCGCGCACCGCGGAGTCCTTCCGCGACCACGATGTGACCTACCTGGCGGCCTCGCCGCTGCAGCGCGCCCAGGAAACCGCGCGGCCGATTGCGCAGGTAACGGGGCTAGACGTGGACGTCGATAAGACGCTCATTGAATCCGGCAACCGCTTCGAGGGCCTGCGCACCAAGGGCCTGCGCTCCGCGTTGTGGAACCCGCGCCGCTGGCCGCTGCTGGTCAACCCGCTGGAGCCCTCGTGGGGCGAGCCCTATGAGCAGATTGCCGAGCGAATGCTGGGCTCCATCGAACGCGCCCGCACCGCCGCGGCCGGCCACGAGGCGATCTTGGTCAGCCACCAGCTGCCCATCGTGATGGTGCAGCGCACCGTGCTGGGCCAGCGCCTGCCGCACGCGCCGTGGAACCGCGAATGCGACTTGGCCTCGGTAACCTCCCTGCTTTTTGAGGATAACCAGGTCACCGATATCTTCTACTCCTCGCCGGCCCAGGAGATTTAATGGCAGCGCAACGCAGACGCGCAGTCGGCGCGGTGCTGACGGCGGCAGCCATCGCGCTGCCGCTTGCTGGTTGCTCGCAGGATGCCGATAACGCGCAAAACGCGGTGGCTACCGGCGGCAATTTCGAGTTCATCACGCCCGGCGGCGAAAAGGTCATCAATTACGAGGAATCCGAGCGCAAGCCGCTGCGCACCTTCTCCGGCGAGGATGTGCGCGATACGGATAAGACCATTTCCCTGGAGGATTTTGAGGGCGAAATCGTCGTGCTCAACTCCTGGGGCCAGTGGTGCGCTCCGTGCCGCGCCGAGGCCGATGACCTCCAAGAGGTCCACTCCGAGCTGCAAAAACGCCAGATCGGTACGGTCCTGGGCATCAATGTGCGCGACTATAACCCGCAGGTGTCCAATGACTTCCTCGAAGATAACGGGCTGAAGTATCCCTCCATCTACGATCCACCATTTAAGACCGCGGCGGCCCTGGGCGGCGTGCCCACCTCCGTGGTCCCGACCACCATCGTCTTGGACAAACAGCACCGCCCGGCTACGGTCTTTTTGCGGTCCATCACCGCCCAAGATGTGATGGACGTAGTGGACAAACTAGAAAAGGAATAAATGGACAACGCAGCGAGCATCGGCAACTCCTTTGCCGAGGCCGCGACCTCCGGCCCACTCATTCTGGGCCTGTTCGCGGCCGCCGTGGCGGGGCTGGTGAGCTTCGCCAGCCCGTGCGTGATCCCACTGGTGCCTGGCTATATTTCCTACCTAGCCGGCGTGGTGGGCGGCGAGGTTACGTTTGACGGTGAGTTGGGGGTGGGCGTCGGCAAGCGCAGGCAATGGGCCGTGGTACTGGCCGCCGCCTTGTTCATCCTAGGATTTACCGTGGTTTTCCTGCTGGCGACGGTCTCCGTATTCGGCGCGATTTCCGCGCTCCGGCTCAATGAGGAGACGCTCATGCGGGTAGGCGGCGGCGTGACCATCCTGATGGGTGTGGTTTTCCTCGGCGCGATCCCGGCGCTGCAAAAAGACACCCGCATGGCACCGAAGCGCTGGACCACCTGGCTAGGCGCGCCGCTGCTGGGCGGGATATTCGCGCTGGGCTGGACGCCGTGTTTGGGCCCAACGCTGGCCGCCATCATTTCCGTATCGGCCGGCACCGAAGGCATGACGGCTGCGCGCGGCGTGTTGCTCATCATCTTTTATTGCCTGGGCTTGGGCCTGCCGTTTCTGCTGGTGGCGCTGGGCTCCGCGCGGGCGATGCGTTCGATTTCGTGGGCCCGTAAGCACTCGCATACCATCCAGATAATCGGCGGCGTGGCCATGATACTCGTCGGCCTGGCCCTGGTAACCGGTCTGTGGGGCGAGTTTATTAGCCTCATCCGCCAGTGGACCGGCAACTTTGGCGCAACCCTGATTTAGGAGAGACGTGAAATATTTCCGCAAAGCCTGGCATTGGCTGACCAGCATGCGCACGGCACTGGCGCTGCTTTTCTTGCTGGCGCTGGCCGCGATTCCCGGTTCCTTGCTGCCGCAGCGCGACCTCAACGAGCAGAACGTGCAGGACTTCATCGAGTCCAACGGCAACGTAGCGAAGATCTACGACAAGCTGCAGCTTTTCGACGTCTTTTCTTCCGTCTGGTTCCAGGCCATCTTCATCCTCTTGGCCATTTCCCTAGTGGGCTGCATCCTGCCGCGCTCCTGGGATCACTACAAGGCGTGGAAGACCCCGCCAACGCGCGCGCCGAAGTACCTCCACAAGCTGCCGCTGGCAGCCGAGGGACATTCGGATAAGAGCGAGGACGAGCTATCCGCAGAAATCAAAAAGCGCCTGAAGAAGTGGCGCGTGGCCGAGTACTCCCCCGAAAAAGACCGCGCCGGTGTGCATGCTTTCTCCGCGGAGCGCGGCTACGGCCGCGAGCTGGCCAACCTGATCTTCCACGTGGCGCTGGTGGCCATCTTGGTGACCGTCGCCGCCGGCCGCTTGGTCAACTACGAGGGCCAGGTCATCGTGGTCACCGAGTCCGGCTCGCAGGGCGGCGGCCAGACCTTGGACCAGTCCACGGAGTTCTGCAATACTTCCACGTCCAATTTTGACTCCTTCCGTGCCGGTCCGCTTTTCGACGGCACCGGTCTCCACCCCTTCTGCTTCGTCGCCCATGACTTCGCGGCGGAATACCTGCCCAACGGCCAGGCGGAGATGTTTACTTCCAACGTCTCCTACGCGGAGGGCGAGGACATCTACAAGGATGACTCCGAGTGGAAGGACTATGAGCTTAAGGTCAACCACCCACTGCGCTTGGCGCACAACCGCGTCTACTTGCAGGGCCACGGCTACGCGCCGACGGTCACGGTGGAATGGCCCAATGGCGAAAAGCGCACCCAGACCATTCAGTTCCAGCCGAATGACACGACCTTCTTCTTGTCCTCCGGCGCAATGCGCTTCGACCCGCCGGCCGGCATGCATCCAGATCTCTATGACCGCCGCCAGAACCAGATCGCCATCCAGGGTCTCTTCGCGCCCACGGCCGAATGGGCCGGCGAGAACGGCAAGCTGCTGCAGTCCGCATATCCCGGGCTGCAGGATCCGGCGATGGCCATCGATATCTACCGCGGCGATGCCGGCTTGGACACCGGCACCCCGCAGTCCTTCTTCTCGCTGGACCCGAACCTGGTGCAGTCCGGCCAGCTACAAAAGATTGACCGCGTGAACCTCAACCAGGGCGAGGACGTCACCCTGGACGATGGCACGAAGATCACCTTCGACGGCGCCAGCGAGTTCGCCAACTACCAGGTCTCTTATGATCCTTTCCAGAAGTGGGTGCTGGCCTCCGCGCTGGTGATGCTCATTTCCTTGGTGGGATCGCTGATAATTAAGCGCCGCCGCGTCTACATCCGCCTGCGGCCGAACGCGACCGGCGGCACCGACGTGGAGATGGGTGGCCTCGCCCGCACCGACCGCGCCGGCTGGTCCGAGGAGTTCCACGAGCTGCACCGAGCGCTGCTCGAACTGCCCGACCCAGACGAGGTCGAAGAAGACGAACTTTATACCAATGACTAGCGCCCCGGCCCGATCCAACAAAAGTTGGATTGGGTCGTTTCGCTGAGTAAGGTAATCAGCACTTACCCCGCACGTGTGAAGGCTAGGAGCATTCATGCAGATCGATCAGAATCTGTCTAATTTCTCGGATATCGCGGTGCAGACCGCCTTTGTGGTGTACTGCGTCGCGCTCTTTTTGTCGCTGTTTTACTACGGCCGTATGCAGGGCATCATCGAGGGCCGCCGCGCCGTGAAGTCCGAGGCCGCGAAGGTCTTGGTGGGGGCGGGCGCTGGGGGCGTCGACAAGCACAGCTATGCCGGCGAGGTTGCCCAGTCCTCTTCCGGAATCACGGCCGATGAGCTGCAGGAAAAGGAGCGCAAGGCCGATAAGCTCGGCGGCATGACCAGCGCGCTGATGTGGGTGGGCATTGCCCTGCACGCCGCGGCGATTGTGCTGCGCGGCCTGGCCACCGGCCGCTTCCCGTTTGGCAACCTGTACGAATACGTGCTGATGGTGAGCTTCGGTGTGCTGCTCGTGGGCAATATTGCCATGCAGCGCAAGGAATGGCGCACCGTGTGGCCGTGGCTGCTCACCCCGACCCTCGCGTTGATGTTTTATGGTTCTACCAAGCTTTATGCCGAGTCCGCCCCGGTGGTGCCGGCGCTGCAGTCGCACTGGCTGCCCATCCACGTCACCGTGGTTTCTTTGGGCGCGTCCATCGGTATTATCTCCGGCATTGTCTCGCTGCTGACTCTTTTGCGTATGGCACAGCCAAAGCATGCCGAGCATGGCCTCCTCGGTGCTGTAGCCCGCCCGTTGCCTTCTGCCGCGAAGATTGACCAGCTGGCCTACCGCCTGGCAGTTATCACCCTGCCGACCTTGGGTCTGGGCATCATCTTGGGTGCCATCTGGGCCGAGTCCGCTTGGGGTCGCTTCTGGGGCTGGGACCCGAAGGAGACTGTGTCTTTTGCTACCTGGATCCTGTATGCCGCCTACCTGCATGCGCGTGCGACGCCGGCCTTCCGCAAGGCGGCGCCGTGGATCAACGTCATGGCGATGGCGCTGATGGTCTTCAACCTGTTCTTTATCAATATGGTCGTCTCCGGCCTGCACTCCTATGCAGGGCTGAACTAGATGGCGGAGCATACGAGCCCGCGCCATAAGCAGGGCAAGCCGGCCGGCGATAATGCCGTGATTTTGGGCCTTGGCGCCCAATTTGCCGAGCGGCGCCGCGAGTTGGGCATTTTGCAGCAGCAGCTTGCCGACGCCGCCGGTATCTCCCGCTCCACCCTCCACACCATCGAGCACGGTGGAGCGGGCGTGCGGTGGGAAAAGATTACCGCCGTGGCCGAGGCCCTCGGCTTGGAGATGCGCTTCGTGCCGAAGGATTCCTAGTCCTTGTCGCCGTCGGTGCCGCGATTGCGGCGCTGGCGGCGTTTTTCTTCTTCTGCCTCTTGTGCGCGGCGCTGCTTGAAGCGCTCCTTTTCTAAGTTCCAGAGGAATTCCTCGTCATCGTCGGGGCCTTTGATAGCGCGGGGTTGTTCCACCTCGTGCTTTTTCCATGTCGAGGGCCCGAAGGCCTTCCAGACGAGGTAGGCGGCGAGAACAAAGAGGAGTAGCAGGATGATTCGGCCCATGCGTGCGATTCTACCTGCACCGCGTACAATCAACCCCCATGACGCATAACTCTGAGCCACCCAAGCCGGACCCAGAACTGCGCCGCCGTTCGCGCGCGGCGCTGTGGAAGTACGGGCTCGCCCGTGTAGTGCTATTTATCGCACTGACCGTGGTGATTGAGCTTTTGGCCATCGCCATCGGTTTTCCCATCCCGGTGCTTATCGCAGCGCTGCTGGCGCTCTTTGTGGCGCTGCCGCTATCGATGCTCATCTTTAAAAAGTGGCGCATCGAGGCCACCCAAACGCTGGCCGAGTACTCCGCCCAGCGCAAGGCCCACAAGCGCTGGGTCCAAGCGGAGCTGGAAGGCCGCGCCGCGCAGGACTAGACGAGGATGAGCGCGGCGGCCTCGATAATTGCCCACAGCAGCATCGCGCGGCCGGTCAGGCCGAGCACGGGGATAAGCTCTGGGCCTTGGGCGCCGCGGTTGACGGTGCGGATAGCGCGTAGCGCGAAGGGGAAATAGACTAGGCCGGCGAGTGCGAGCCAACTGCCAAAGGCAATGCCGATAGTCAGCAAGAAAGGCAGCAGGAGCAGCACCGTAAAGAGCAGGCGCGCCTTCTCGTTGCCGAGGCGCACGGCGAGCGTAATCTTGCCGGTTTCGGCGTCGGAGGGAATATCGCGGATATTATTGACTAGGTTAACCCCGGAGCTCATCGCGCCGATGCCCACGGCCAGCGCGAGGCCCGACCATGACAGGCGGCCGGCCTGGGTAAATTCGGTGCCGAGCACGGCGACGAGCCCGAAGAAGATAAAGACGGCGACCTCGCCGAGCCCGCGATAGCCATACGGGTTCTTGCCGCCGGTATAAAACCAGGCGCCGGCGATGCACAGCGCGCCGACGAGGATGAGCCACCAGGCGTGCGCTGCAAAAGACAGCGCGATGCCGGCGATCCCGGCCACAGCGAACGCGGCGAAGGCGGCGAGTTTCACCTGCTGCGGGCGGGCCAGGCCGCCGCCGGTGAGGCGCTGGGGACCGGTGCGGTCATCGTCAGTGCCGCGGATGCCATCGGAATAGTCATTGGCGTAGTTCACGCCGATGATAAGCGCCCATGCCACGATGAGTGCGAGGAGCGCGCGGCCCACGTGGCCGCCGTCGATGCCGAATGCCGCGCCGGTGCCCGCAACGACGGGCGCGAACGCATTAGCCCAGGTATGTGGGCGTGCGCCCTCGAGCCAATCCTGGGCAGTGGCGGAGAAACGGCCGGCGGAATGGTCCTTGGAATGCGGGGCAGACTTGGAGGCAGACATAGGCACTATTGTGCCACTGCGGCGCGCGCGGGCGGCAATTAGCCAAGGTAGGCGCGACGACGCAGCCGATAGGCGGCTAGTGCCGCGAAGAAAAGAGTGGCATTGGTGACCGTCATCGCGGCGGAGGTGGCCGCATCAAGCCAATAGGCCAGCCAGAATCCTGCGACTGCGCTGAGTGCCGCGATGCCGCAAGCGGCGAGCATTAGGGTAGGCACGCGGCGGGTGAAAAGCCGCGCGGTCATGGTGGGAAAGACCATCAAGGCGATTACCAGCATGGCGCCGGCGGCGTGGAAAGCGGCAGTAGCGGTGCAGGCAACGACCGCCATAAACGTTGTCTGTACAGCACGGGAGCGGACCCCGCGCACGGTGCAGAACGCGGCGTCAAAAGATATAGCAGCAAGACGCGGCAGGGAAAGGGCAAAAAAGATCGCATTCGCGGCGAGCACGGCGGCCATGACATAGCAGTAGTGGGGATTGGAAAAGGCGGCGAGGTTAACATCGCCAACCAAGACGGCGTGGACATCGATATGTACGTGGCTCATTCGGGTAGAGATGAGGATGACGCCGGCGGCAAAGAGGGCGGGGAAGATGAGGCCTAGGGCGGCGTCGGCAGTAACCAGCGCGCTGCGCTGCAGCCACCGCGTGCCGAGGGCGACGGCCAGGGCACCGGCCGCGGCGGTAATAAGCAGCAGCGGGGAGTCGATATCGGAGGTTAAAAGGTAGCCCACGGCGATGCCGGGGAGGACGGCGTGACCGATGCCGTCGATAAGCATGGCCTGTCCCTGTAGAACTACAAAAGTGCCGGGCAGCGCGCATGCTACGGCGGTAAGGACGGCGAGCAGGCAAGCGGTAGCGGCAAGGGTCATGGTCGAAGCTTTCTGGTGACGAGGCTGAACGCTACGGTGGCGGCTTGCACCAGCACGATGATGGGGCCGGTAGGCAGCGGGCCAAAGGCGATGGAAAGGTAGCAACCCACGGCGGCAGTAAGCGCGCCTAGGAAGCCGGCTAGTGCAATGAAGGGAAGCAGGCGGTGAACCCAGGGGCGGGCGGCCGCGGCCGGGCTGATGACTACGGCCACCATGAGGACCACGCCGACCACCTTGACGCCTATAACCGTGACGGCGGTTAAGGAGAGGAAGCTGAGGGCATTTAAGGCCGTGGTGCGAATGCCGGCTACGCGGGCAAAGGGGGCGTCAAAGGCGACGGTGGCTTGCCGAGTGTGTACCGAAGAAAGAATTAGCAAGACGCCGCCGCCAATGACGAGCGCAGAACTCACATCGGCGCGCGTGAGCGTGGACGCGTTTCCCAGCAGGTAGTCCTGGATGCCGGCCTTGCCGGGCAAGGGCTGGCGGGAAATATACTGCATGAGCAGCATGCCGATGGAGAAGAATGTGGTAAGCGTAGCGGCCATCGCGGTGGTCGGGCCGAGCGGGGCCAGCCGTGGAATCAGGTGAATACAGCCGACGGCCAGTGTGCCGGTGAGGATGGCGCCGGCAGAAAGCAGCCAGATATTGCGGCCGTCCCACCCTAAGGCCGTAGCCACGACGAAGGCGACCAGCAGGCCAGGCAGGGAGGAATGCGAGATGGCATCAGCGAGCAGGCTGGTGCGGCGCACATAGACCAGCGGTCCGAGCGCGCCGGCGCAGGCTCCGATGAGTACCGTCCCCAAAAGCGCCTGCGTATAGGTGAAATCCTGAAAGAGTTCTAGTGGGTTCATGAGGGCAGGCAAAACATGTCGGCGATGGCGGATTCGGTGAGCACCTGCTTAGTAGGCCCGGCCGCGATGAGGCGGCCTTGGCCCACCATGAGGACCTCATCGCAGAAATCGGCGACTTCTGCCAGGTTGTGGTGGACCAGCAGGATGGTGGCGCCATCGGCGCGCAGATTCTGCAGTACCTCCATGATGGCGCGCTGGCTTGCGGCGTCGACCCCAGCAAAGGGCTCATCCAAGATAATGAGCTCAGGATCGCTCACGAGCGTGCGAGCGAGTAAGACGCGCTGGCGCTGGCCGCCGGATAAGGCCGAAATGGGCAAGTGCGAGTGCTCTTGCATTCCGGTGCGGGCGAGCGCGTCGTGAGCGGCGCGCTTATCGGCGCGGCTCGGCCACTGCCACCAGCGCAGGCCGGCGGTGCGGCCCATAAGCGCGACGTCGAAGGCCGTGGCCGGAAAATCCCAATCGATATCCGCGTGCTGCGGCATGTAACCGAGCCGGTGGCGGAAATGGGCAAGGTTGGTGCCATCAAAGGTGAGCGATTCGCAGTTAAGC
Source organism: Corynebacterium marquesiae (assembly GCF_030229635.1). Lineage (NCBI taxonomy): Bacteria > Bacillati > Actinomycetota > Actinomycetes > Mycobacteriales > Corynebacteriaceae > Corynebacterium > Corynebacterium marquesiae. The sequence goes on along the minus strand of NZ_JASPII010000005.1, from coordinate 18,655 downwards.
GGTGGAAGCAAGCCCACCAAGGTGCGCACAAGGGTGGACTTGCCGGAGCCGTTGGCGCCCACGAGGCCGGTGATGGTGGCGGGAGTGAGGGCAAAGGTGGCGTCGGCAAGCAGGGGCGTGCGCGGATAGCCCGCGGTGAGGTGGGTAGCGCGCAGCATTAGCTTAAGGCCTTTGCCACGGTGTGTGCGTTGTGCTCGAAAGCCCCGAGGTAGGTATCGGTGGGCGCGTCGGGTCCGAGGGTATCGGCGAAGAGCTCCTCGTCCGAGACGGTAACCTTCCAGCCGCGGGACTCCACGGCCTGCTGCAGCGAGGTGATGGCCTGTGGGTTGGCTTGATTGTCCTTGAAGATGACGGGGACCTTTTTATCGGCGATGGTATCGGCCAGCTCGGAGATCTCGGTGGCGGATTTTGTGGCCTCGGTGGTCACGAAATCAGTGGCGTGGATGTCAAAGTCGAAGGTCTTGCCAAAGTAGTTGAAAGCATCATGGCCGGTGATGAGCACCCGGGGCTTCGCAGCAGCGAGTTCCTTCTTAGCCTTGTCCTGTGCAGCGGCGATCTGGCTTTCATAGTTATCGGCGGCAGTGGAGTAGTCCGCGGCGTGCTCGGAATCGATATCGCCAAGTTTGTCGCCGATGCTCTCAACGGCCTGGCTCCACAGCTTGGGGCTATTCCAGATATGCGGATCATAGAGTTGCTCGCCGCCCTTTCCTTGTTCCGGCCAGGGCAGGAGATCTTGTTCATCGAGCTGATCGCCCACCGCGAGCTGCTTGTCTCCCAGGGACTTGAGCTGGTCCACCATCTGGGCCTCGAGGTGGAGGCCATTCCAGAGCACGAGGTCGGCGTCCTTCATAGCCTCAATATCGTGCGTGGTGGGCTGGTAGGTGTGCGGATCACCGCCGGGGCCGACCATGGTGGTGATATCGGCTTCGGGGGCGAGGTTGGCTGCAGCATCGGCCAAGTAGCCGGTGGTGGCGAAGATTTTTAGGCTATCTCCGTGGTTGTCATCGCCGCTTGAGCAGGCCGTTAGCGTAGTAGCGGCGAGCAGTACGGCGAGGGGAAGTGCGGTGGTTTTCTGCAACGAAAAGTCCTTAAATTAGAAATGAATACCGAAGTTCAATGTAGTGAACTTCTAAAAACATACATATTGAAACTGATGGAAGCAATAGGATGAACTACGATGGGGTGAATGCACGTAAGCGAGCTGCCCGAACGCACCCAGGATTACCTCAAGATTTTGTGGAACCACGAGGAAAAGGCGGGACGCGATACCGCCATGCCGCTCGGTGATCTGGCCAAGGCTGCCGGCCAAAAGCTGCCCACCACTTCCGAGGCCGTTAAGCGCCTCGCGGCCAAGGGACTCGTGGAACACGAGCGTTACTTTGGCGTCCGGCTGGTCCGGGAAGGTCGCGAATTGGCCGTGGCCATGGTGCGCCGCCACCGCCTGCTCGAGACCTTTTTGGTACGCACCTTGGGCTATACCTGGGACGAGGTGCACGAGGAAGCCGAAATGCTAGAGCATGCGACCTCCGATAGGTTTGTCGAGCGCATCGATGCTTTCCTCGGCGCCCCTGCGCGCGATCCCCACGGCGATCCCATTCCGGCAGCCGATGGCACGGCTGAGCCGCTCTCGCGCATTACGCTTGCCGACGTCCCACCCAACTCTCCCGTCACCATGGAACAGGTCAATGACGCCGATGGCGAATTCCTGCGCTACTTGGACAAACACGGGGTTCGGCCGGGCGTGCGGCTGACCGTCGTTGCCCCGCCGGTAGCCGGCCTCCTAGAGGTCAGCGTGGATAATGAAGCCAGCTTTTCGCTCGGGGAATCCGCGGCGCGCGAGATTGCGGTGCGCGACGCGGAAGGTAGCTAAGCGCCGAAGATGCGCGCCACCGCGCGGCGGTCTATTTTGCCTGGCCCGGCCGTGGGAAATTCCGCGAGGCGCTTGATGTCTTTCGGTATCTGCCAGCGGGGAAGCTCGGCGTCCTCGAGGGCTTCGAGGATATCGCCGATATCGGCCCAGCCGGTGTACGCCGCCATGATTGCCTGGCCGAGCCGTGGGTGTGGCACGCCGACGACGCAGGCATGGTCCACGCCCTTAACCTTGAGGATTTCGGTTTCTAGCGCCTCTGGGTGCAGCTTGAGGCCGCCGGAATCGATGACGTTATCCAGCCGGCCGGTGACGGTGAGGGTGCCGGCGTCGATAAAGCCGCCGTCGGAAGTGGCGAACCAGCCTGGCTCGCGGAAGGCCTGGTGCTCGGGCGCGTTGCGGTAGCCGTGGGCGATGGTGGGCCCGCCCAAGAGGATGCGGCCGTCCTGGACGCGGACCTGCGCGCCGGGGATCGGGCGGCCGTCGTAGACGCAGCCACCGGCGGTTTCGGAGGATCCATACGTCGCCACTACTGCAATGCCCAGCTCCTCGGCCGCTGCGCGCAGGCGCGGGTTGATGGCCGCGCCGCCGACCAGGATGGCATCGAAAGTGCGTAGCGCGTCGATGCCTGCGACCGAATCCATGGCCTTGGCCAGTTGCAGCGGGGTCAGCGCGGTATAGGTGCGGTCGCCAGTGCGGTCGAGCTCTGCAGCTGCGCGGGCGAAGGTAGGGATATCGAAGCCCTCGCTGAGATCCATGCACAGCGGATCCACGCCCGCCACCAGCGAGCGCACTAGTACCTGGATGCCGGCGATGTGGTGGGCCGGCATAGCGAGCAACCACTGGCCGGTGCCGCCGAGCACCTGGTGGGTGGCATCCGCACTAGCTACGAGGTTTGCCGGGGTAAGCTGCGCGCCTTTCGGCGTGCCGGTGGAACCAGAGGTGGACATCACCAGCGCGATGCTGGGGTCGATGGGCTCGCCGGCGCGTTGAGTATTGCGCAGGAGGGTGGCGCGGGTGGCGTCGGCAAGCGGGAGCGGCAAAAAGCACCCTTGGCCAGCAATGGCGGCCTCCAAATCGGGGAGGATGCTGGCCGGGTTATGCGGATCAACCGGAAGCGGGGAGAGGATAGTCACGGAGGCGATTTTAACCGTCGAAGGGGCGGGATTCGTCTTTTTCCGCCTTGCGTATGCCGCGCAGCAACACAATGCGCCCGGCCACGAGCGCACCTGTGGCAACGACGGCAATGCCGATACAAAAAGCGATAAGCATTAGTAGTAGTACGGGAAGCTATCCCAATTAGGCTCGCGCTTTTCCAGGAAGGACTCCTTGCCCTCGACGGCTTCGTCGGTCATATACGCCAGGCGGGTGGCCTCGCCGGCGAAGACCTGCTGGCCCATCAGGCCATCATCGGTGAGGTTGAAGGCAAACTTCAGCATGCGCTGGGCGGTGGGGGACTTCATGTTGATCTCCTGGCCCATGCGGATGGCGGCGTCCTCGAGCTCGCCGTGGTCCGCGACCTCGTTGACCGCGCCCATTTCGTACATGCGCTGGGCATCGTAGGTGCGGCCCAAGAAGAAAATCTCGCGGGCGAATTTCTGGCCCACCATCTTGGCCAGGTACGCCGAGCCATAGCCGGCGTCGAAGGACCCCACGTCCGCATCCGTCTGCTTGAAGCGCGCCTCTTGGCGGGAAGCGACCGTCATATCGCAGACCACGTGCAGCGAGTGTCCGCCGCCGGCCGCCCAACCATTGACCACGGCGATAACCACCTTGGGCATGGTGCGGATAAGGCGTTGGACCTCGAGGATGTGTAGGCGGCCGCCCTCCACCTTCTCGCGGGCAGTGTCCACGGTGGATTCATCCGCGGTGGCGTCATCGTGGGCGTGCTCGGTGGCGTAGCGGTATCCGGAGCGGCCGCGAATGCGCTGGTCGCCGCCGGAACAAAACGCCCAGCCGCCATCCTTTTCGGACGGCCCATTGCCGGTGAGCAAGATCGTGCCCACATCCGGCGTGCGGCGTGCGTGATCCAAGGCGCGGTAGAGCTCGTCTACGGTATGCGGGCGAAACGCATTGCGCACCTCCGGGCGGTCAAAGGCAATGCGCACGATGCCGTTCTTGCGGCCCTCGCCGTTGAGCCGGTGATAGGTGATATCCGTCAGGTCCTCAAAACCTTCTACGGTATGCCACAATTCCGGCCGGAACGGATTATCGGTGCTGTACTTTCTCTGCTCGCTCATAAAGGCCAGCTTAGTGGCAAAAGAAGAATAGTCCCCATTCCCAACCCTCACCCACACACGCTGCCCAGCAGGCCGGTAATAATCAATACGCGATACTGCGAGGTTGTTGCCCCGCATAATACCCGTGTACGCCATACCAGCGCGGTACTCCATGCTATGGGGAGACTCGAACTCCCCGCCCCTTAAAGCGCTAAAGGGGGCCTGTGTCCCAGGATTTTCCCCTCCAGGGTGGGGGCCTGCTCGCTGCAGGCGTGTGGGCTACCATCGCGCGCTTTACGTAGCGCGCGATATGACTATCCGTTTTTCAGTTCGGTATTCCAGTTCAGCTGCTGGATGCGGGTATCCAGCTCGCGGTACTGCTTAGACAAATCATCGACGCGCTTGCGCAGCTCCGCCACCGGGATGGTGGAGACAAACTTGATCTCGGTGCGGGAATAACGATCCGAGCGCGTGCCCGCGCGCTGCGCTAGGTCGTGGTAGATGCGGCGCTTGCGCAAGAGGCCGTCGCGAAGCGCGAGGGCTTCCATCAAGTTCCTCTTCTCATCAAAGGCGGTGGCGATATTCGTCGCATTGATGGCCTGCACCAGCTCATCGATGCGCCCGGCCACGCCGTCGAGCTCGCGCAGCAGCTTCTGCGGATCCTCATCCGGGGTATCGCCCTCCTGCACGCGGGCTACGGTGAGCAGCCGCTCGTGCAGGCTATTGAGGCGCTCCTGTGCCTGGGCGCGCTCCGCCAATGCCTCAGCTAGCAGCATAATTCCTCCTCTATTGGTATGGGTTCCCAAAATAGCGCAGAGCGGGGGAGGGGTCAACGGCTAGCGGGCGCTACCATGAAGGCCATGCATATCGATGACGTCCTCGACCGCGCCCACGTAGTCTCCCTCCCGCTCGCCGTGCGTTTCCGCGGCATTACCACCAGGGAAGCCTTGCTCATCGATGGCCCGGCCGGCTGGGGCGAGTTCGCGCCCTTCCTGGAATACGGCCCGGCCGAGTCCGCCGCTTGGCTGCGCGCCGGGCTCGAGGCCGCCTACGAGGGCTTCCCGGAGCCGGTGCGCGATTCCATCGAGGTCAACGCCACCATCCCAGCCGTACCCGCCAGCGAGGTTCCGGCCGTGGTGGAGCGCTACCCCGGCTGCCGCACCTTCAAAATCAAGGTAGCGGAGAAGGGGCACACGCTTGCCGACGACGCCGCTCGCGTCCGCGCCGTCCGCGACGCCGTCACCCAACGCGGCGATATCCCTATCCTGCGCGTGGACGCCAACGGCGGCTGGACCGTCGATGAGGCGGTCGAGGCCGCGCAGATGATGATGCCGCTGGATTATATGGAACAGCCCTGCGCCACCACCGAGGAACTCGCCCAGGTCCGCGGCCGCCTTATGCGCGCGGGTCTCTTTGTGCGCGTCGCCGCCGATGAATCCATTCGCAAGGTCGCCGACCCGTACCGCGTCGCCGAGCTGCAGGCCGCAGATGTTGCCGTGGTCAAGCCCGCCCCGCTCGGCGGCGTGCGCCGCGTCCTCGAGGTGGCCCAACACCTGCGCCAGCGCCATATGGATATCACGGTGGCCTCCGCGCTCGATACCTCCATTGGCATCAATATGGGCCTTGCAGCCGTCGCCGCGCTTCCGCGCATCTACGACGACGAGGACATCGACGTCACCCCGGCCGCCGCCGGTCTTGCCACCGGCTCCCTTTTCGAAGAGGATGTCACCGCCCCGCGCCCGCTTGTCGATGGCCACCTTCCCGCCGATATCCTCGCCCCCGACCCAGACCGCCTCGCTGCACTCGCCGCCCCCGCCGACCGCCGCGATTGGTGGTTCGACCGCGTTCGTGCTTGCTGGCCGCATCTTGCTGGCTAGGGCCTAGAGCAAGCTCTGATGAAACCTCCACGCCGGAGTTGCCATCGCCCGGCGCACCTTCTGTGGCCTGCTCTTTAACCCGCGCACACTGCGCCGATGCGCCACCGTTTCTTGCACCGTCTCCACCACCAGCTTGAGGTGGTAGTCGGTGCATTCATCTGTGAATTTCAGTGGCGCCCACCCGTGTTGCACCGCATGATTGGTCTTCCATGTTCCGATGAGGAATTCCCGGTGATTATTCTCCGGCGTGTGATAGTAAAGCGAGTCCAAGTCCACCACGGTCGTTCCCGCTTTGAAGCCTAAATCCCAGGTATACGGTCCTAACCGGAAATTTGGTACAGGCTTGAGACCCACCCGCCGCATCTCGTGGTACATCCGCTGCTCCCACTTCGACGCCGTCCCGACCGGCGCCTCCTCCGCCAGCTCGCGTACCGCGTCCTTTTCCTTGCTGGTTACCATCTCTAAATCGGCCGCAAACCTTCCCCTCCCGTTGAGCCCGCGATACGCCTGCGCCAGTGTTTCCTTCAGCAGCCACTCGCCGCAGCGCTCGAAGCTCAGCGCATCTGCTACCGCCTGCGCGGGCAACGCCATCCGCACACCTTTCACCCGATTTGCTGGCACTGGCCGCGACCTCACAGTACGCACCAGCTCATTCGCATGTGTCCGGCAATTGTTATCCACCCGAATCGTTGCCGGCAGCTGCACCTCACAAAAGCCGTACGCCGCGAGCGCCGCCGTCCCTGTAAATACCGCATCCGGATAAAGCTGCGCCACCGCGGCGAGCTTATCCTTCGTACTCGCCTCCGCCGCGACGTAACAATTGCGCCGCAAGCGTAACAGCGTTCCCTCACTAACCCTGCTGCGGATTTGATAGTCAGTAAGGCCTAAAACTAGTAATTCATTTCTCGTCCACATGACTCATTGGACTGGAAATCTTCCAGGAAGGTTCCGATTTCCTCGTTTCAACGATTTCGTCCATCTAAAACACCTAAATCGTCGACGATTTTCGCGATATGTATGGACGAAATCGTTGAAACCGGTGAACCGGGAAAAGAGAACCGGCGAACCGCTTAAGGAGACTGCTGTCAAACTTCAAACTGCCCAGCCCGTCACCTGTGCGTACGCTAGAGGACATGTCTACTATCAAGGTCCGCGATGCCCACCTGCACAATCTGCGCAACGTCGACGTCGATATGCCCCGCGGCAAGCTCGTTGCGGTCACAGGTGTGTCTGGTTCGGGCAAGTCTTCGCTGGCATTCGGCACGATCCACGGCGAAGGCCAGCGCCGCTATCTCGAATCGGTGGCGCCCTTCGCCCGCCGCCTCATTAGTTCGGCCGTCGACCCGCAGGTCAGCCAGGTAGAGGGCCTACCGCCGACGGTCGCGCTGCAACAATCCACCTCCGGCGGCGGTGCGCGCTCCACGGTGGGCACGGTGTCCGCGCTCTCCAATAGCGTGCGCCTGCTCTATTCGCGCGCCGGGGATAACCCGGAGGGCCTGTACTCGGATTCTTTCTCTCCGAACACCCCGGAGGGCATGTGCCCGCAGTGCCACGGCACGGGCGTGGTGCATGAGCCCACCGAGGAGTCCATGGTCCCGGATCCCACTCTCTCCATCGAAGAAGGCGCCATCCAAGCATGGCCCGGTGCCTGGGCCGGCAAGAACTTCCACGACATCTTGATGAACTTGGGGTATGACCTGGATTCGCCGTGGCAGGACCTGCCGCAAGAGGACCGCGACTGGATCCTCTTCACGGAAGAGCGCCCCGTAGTCACGGTCAAACCTTTGCGCGGCAAGGACCAGATTCAGCGCAATTATGAAGGCACGTGGCGCTCGGTGGCCAGCTACCTCAATAAGACGCTGGCGGAGACCCAATCGGATACGCTGCGCAAGCGCACCCTGTCCTATATGGAATCCCGCGGGTGCGAGACCTGTGGCGGCCGCCGCCTCAACCCGGCCGCGCTGAAGGTCACCTATGCGGGCATGCCGATTGATGAGCTGGGCGCGCTGCCGTTGGATAGGGTGCATGAGGTGCTCAGCAAGCAGAACCCGGAGGAGAACTCGGCCGAGGATTTGCTGCTCAAACAGATTCTTCCCGCCTTGACCTCGGCGCTGGAGCTCGGCTTGGCGCACCTCAGCCTGGATCGGCCGACGCAAAGCCTATCCGGCGGCGAGATGCAGCGCATCCGTCTGGCGGCGCAGCTGCGCTCCGGTCTCTTTGGCGTGGCGTATGTGCTCGACGAGCCCTCGGCCGGCCTGCACCCCGATGAGCGCGATGCGGTCATGGATATGTGCCGCCGTTTCATCGCGGCCGGCAACTCCGTGCTCTTGGTGGAGCATGACATGGATTTGGTCGCGCAAGCGGACTGGCTCGTTGACGTCGGCCCGCTGGCCGGCGAGCGCGGCGGCAACGTGGTCTATTCGGGCCCGGTCGAAGACTATGACGCGGACACCCCTACCGCCAATGCGCTGGCTCACCGCACGCTCACGCTTGCCGACGACCCCCGCACCCCCTCCTCCCACCTCGCCCTCCGCGGCATCAACGCACGCAGCATCGACAACGTGGATGTGGACTTTGGCTTGGGCCAATTCACGGCGGTCGCCGGTGTCTCCGGCTCGGGCAAATCCACCCTGGTCAGCACGGTGCTGGCTGGCCTGTTGCGACAGTCCGCTACGGCCGTTTCTGACGAGGAAGACACCGAGGATAAGGGCTGGTCCGTGGAGAGCACGGAGGGCTTTGACCGAGTCAAGCGCGTCGTGCAGATTACCCAGAAGCCCATTGGCCGCACCCCGCGTTCCACGCTGGCAACCTATACCGGGCTTTTCGATAACGTTCGCAAGCTCTTCGCCGCCAGCGATGAGGCCAAGCAGCGCAAATGGACGGTCTCGCGCTTTTCCTACAACGTAAAGCAAGGCCAGTGCCCCACCTGCGGCGGCGCGGGCAAAATCGAGGTGGAGCTGGTCTTCTTGCCGGGCTCGTACACCACATGTCCAGAATGCGGCGGTGCCCGCTTCAATGACGAGACCTTGGAGGTGACCTGGCAGGGCCGCACCATCGCGGACATTTTGGAGCTGACCGTGGACGAGGCCGCAGGGGTCTTTGCCGAGGAAGAAAAGATTTACCGCGCCATCGCCACGTTGCAGGCCGTCGGCCTGGGCTACCTCCGCTTGGGCCAGGGCGCGCCGGAGCTGTCCGGCGGCGAGGCTCAGCGCATCAAGCTGGCCACGGAGCTGCAGCGTTCCCGCAACTCGCGTCGCGGCCACACGGTCTATCTGCTGGACGAGCCCACCACGGGCCTGCACCCAGCCGATATCGACCTGCTCAATACCGAGCTGCACAAGCTGGCGGATGCGGGCCATACGGTAATCGTCGTCGAGCATGATCTTTCGGTCATGGCGAATGCGGACCGCATCATTGAGATGGGCCCGGGCGCTGGCGAAGATGGCGGCCGCATTATCGCGGATGCCACCCCGGCGCAGGTTGCCGCAGTGGATACCGCCACGGGCCGCGCCTTGAGTGCACGCCGAGCGCATTAAGCAGCGAGCCTTAGCTACCCGTTAGCTGTGGGAGACCTCTCTGGGATCTCACAGCAAAATGGGGTAGAGGTAGAGGGTATGACTTCTAAAGGCCCTCATGGCGATAATAATGAAACCCGCAGCTGGTCCAGCCCGGCGGATGATGCCACGCGCCAGATTGGCCGCGTGCCCGATAATGCCGCCGGCCCCAGCCGCGACCAAGCGCGCCGCGAGCACCCCAAGCAGTACTTCCCGGGCGACCAGCAGCCGCAGAATGAGACTCGTCAATTCGATGCGGCCGCTGGCTATCAGCAGGGCTACGGTCAGCAGCAAAGCTACGGCCAGAACTATCAGCAGCCGGCCGGGCAGGCATATGGCCAGCAATACGCGCAGCAGCCCGAGTACGAGCCGGTTCCGTCGGACTATGATCCAGACCAGCCGGAAAAGCGCAAGAAGAAAGGCAGCGGTGGCGGGGCTATGGCCGGCGTCTTCGCAGCCATCGCGGTACTTGCAGTACTGGCTGCGGCTGTGTTGTTTTTCCTGTGGCGCAATGCTGCGGACGAGGCGGATAAGCCGGACCCACAGCCGGTGACGGAAACGCTGACCACGGAGGTTCCCACCACCGTGACCCAGACCGAAGAGCCGGATACGCAGGATGAGGACTCCAATAGGCTGCCGAAGCTGCCGGACTTCCAAAATGACCTGCCGTCCGATATCCCGACCGAGTTGCCACCGGAGGTACAAGACCAGCTGGATAAGGGCAGCGACGTGGACATTGAGGGCCTCCTTAACGATCTGCTGGGCGGCGGCGAGCAGCCGGCCAACCAGTAGGGCGCTCAGAACTAAGCGCCCAGCACCTGCCCGGTAAGGGAAATGGCGCGCGGGCAGGTAAAATCGGGCGGCATGAATGAATCGATGCAGTTGGCTGAGAAGGTAGCCGCCCAACTGGCGCGCCACCTCACGGATGTCGTCTTGTGCCCTGGTTCGCGCAACGCGCCGCTGTCGCTGGCGCTGTTGGCGCGTGATGATATCCGCGTCCACACCCGCCTCGACGAGCGCGGGGGAGCGTTTACCGCCCTGGGCATGGCGCGGGTGCAGCGCCGCCACGTGGGCGTGGTGATGACCTCGGGAACTGCGGTGGCCAATACTCTGCCAGCCGTGGTGGAGGCACACTATTCCCATACGCCGCTGGCCATCATTAGCGCGGATCGGCCGGAGCGCCTGGTGGGCACGGGGGCGTCGCAGACCATCGAGCAGCAGGGCATCTTCGGCGTCTATGCGGACACCACCCAGGTCACCGACGCGGACGATATCGCGGCGATGGCCCAGCGTTTCCGCGAAGACCTACAGGTACACATCAATGTGGCCTTTGATGCCCCGCTTGTCGACGCCACCCTGCCGGACCACACCTCCGGCGATGGCGTGCGCGAGCCAGCACCGGCCTTTGTGGACCACGGGGAAGTGGCCGTGGATTTGAGCAAGAACACACTGGTCATTGCGGGCGATGAGGCCTGGGAGGTAGAAGGCCTCCAAGACGTGCCAACCATCGCAGAGCCGAGCGCGCCGGGCCCGTACCATCCGGTGCATCCGGCGGCGGCGCACATCTTCCGCAAGGCGCAGGTCTCCGCGAATGATTATGTGGTCAACACCAAGGTTGAACAGGTCATCGTCGTGGGGCATCCGACGCTGCACCGCAGCGTGCTAGCGCTGATGAATGACCCGGATATCGAGCTGGTGGTGCTCTCGCGCACCAAGGACTTCACCAACCAGCGCGGCGAAGAGGCCCGGCTTGGCACCACCGTCAAGGTCACCGGTGAGCCGAGCCGCGAGTGGATGAAGATCTGCGAAGGCGCAACCGATATGGCGGGGCAAGCGGTGCGTGAGACCCTCGAGGATGAGGAACTGGGATTTACCGGTCTGCACGTCGCAGCCGCGGTGGGCGATACGCTCTCCGTCAATGACACTCTGGTGTTGGGAGCCTCGAACCCGGTGCGCGATGCAGCCTTGGTAGGCCTGCCTTTCGACGGCGTGGATACGTACTCGCCGCGCGGGGCGGCCGGTATTGACGGAACCATCGCCCAGGCCATCGGCATTTCCTTGGCCACGCAATCGCTGGATCCCACAAATTGGCGTGCCCCACGCGTTGTGGCGCTCATGGGGGATGTCACCTTCTTACATGACGCGAATAGCCTGCTCATCCCGGAAGATCAGGCGCGACCGGAAAACCTCACCATCGTGGTGGCCAATGACAATGGTGGCGGCATCTTCGAGACCCTGGAACAAGGTGCCGATGCGCTGCGCGAGTCCTTCGAGCCGGCGTTTGGAACGCCGCATGGGGTGGACGTCGGCAAGCTGGCAGAAGCCTATGAAGCAGACTACCGCGAGGTAACTACCCCGCAGGAGCTATTGGATACGCTGGCGGAGCTGAAGGAATACTCCACCGGAATTACCGTCGTGGAGGCCAAGACCACCCGTGCCACGCGCCGGGCGCTCAATGAGAAGCTCACCGCAAAGGTAGGCCAGTAAGTGGCCCCGCCGCAGCATAAGCCGCACGCGGCCGTGGTGCCGCGCTATACGCCCGCGGTCTATCGCCGCCGCCTACACCAGCTGACGCTGGCGCTGTATCTGGCCGCGCTGGTGGGTGTGGTGGGCATGGTCATCGGGCCGGCGCTGAATGACCACGCCATCGCCAGCCACCCCGCGCGCGCTTTGGCCACGGTCAAGGATGTGGGCATGCTGCGCACCACGGTGGATTTCCAAGACAGTGAAGGGATTTACCACACCCCACAGCACGGGCTGCTCTATCCCAGTGGGCTGGGCGAGGGCCAGCAGGTGTGGGTGCAATACGCTCAAGACGACCCAGACCTGGTCAAGGTCGAAGGCCGCGAATGGACGCTGGCCATTATCCCGGCGCTCTCGGTAGGTGTGGTTGCCACGCTCATCGCGGCCGTGCTGTGGAAGCTGATTAGCTTCTTTACCCGTCGCGCGGAGAAATAATTAACCAAGATTTTCCGCTGGCTTCACCATAAACTTAAGAAGATGGGCCATGATGGTGGCATGCGTGTTGCGATCGTGGCTGAATCCTTCCTCCCCAATGTCAATGGTGTGACCAACTCCGTGCTGCGCGTTTTGGAGCACCTGCACGAGACCGGCCAAGAGGCCATCGTCATTGCGCCGGGCGCCCGTGAGGGGCAGGAGGAAATCCCGGACTACCTCGGGTTCCCCATCTACCGCGTGCCCACCGTGCGCGTGCCGCTGGTGGATTCGCTGCCGGTGGGCGTTCCCACCACGGCGGTGGATGAGGCGCTGCGTGACTTCAAGCCGGATATCATTCACCTAGCCAGCCCCTTCGTACTCGGCGCGGCTGGCGCTTTCTCCGCCCGCCAGCAGCGCGTGCCCGCCGTGGCGTTGTACCAGACCGATGTTGCCGGTTTTGCCACCAAGTACCATGCCTCCGCGCTGGCCTATGGCGTGTGGGAGTGGCTGCGCACGATTCATAACTCTTGCCAGATGACGCTGGCACCGTCCTCGCTGACCATCCGGGACTTGGAAAAGCACCACATTAAGAACGTGCGCCACTGGGGTCGTGGCGTGAACGCGGAACTTTTCCACCCGTCCAAGCGCTCTGACGAGCTGCGCCGCAGCTGGGATCCGAGCGGCACCAAGAATGTGGTGGGATTCGTTGGTCGCCTCGCCGCAGAAAAGGGCGTGCACCGCCTCTCGGCGCTCAACGGGCGCGAGGATATCCAGCTGGTCATCGTGGGCGATGGGCCGGAGCGTCCGCTGTTGGAAGCCCAGCTGCCCGGTGCTGTCTTTACCGGTGCGCTGTCCGGCGAAGACCTCGCCGCCGCCTATGCTTCCTTGGACGTCTTTGTCCACGCCGGCGAGTTCGAGACCTTCTGTCAGTCCATCCAGGAGGCGCAGGCCTCCGGCGTGCCGACCATCGGGCCGCGGGCTGGTGGCCCGGTAGACCTCATCGACGAGGGCTATAACGGCCTTCTGCTGGATGTACAGACCTTTGTGGAAGACCTCCCCAACGCGGTGGACGCGCTGCTCAATCCGGAGATCCACCAGGAAATGCGGGACAATGCCCGCGAGTCCATTTCCTCCAAGACGTGGAAAGCACTGTGCGAGCAGCTCGTGGGCTATTACGAAGAGGTACTGGAGGATACTCGCCGGGTGCCGCTGACCATTCTGGGCCAGCGTCCCGAGCTGCCGCGGTGGGCGGCTCGTGCCCTTGGCGCCCGCGTAGCCTAGACTGATCATTTGTGTCTAAGGCAGATCTGGATAAAAAGCCCTTCGATGTGGCGCGCATGTTTGACGCCGTGGGCGAGAAATACGACCTCACCAATACCGTGCTGTCCTTTGGGCAGGACGCGCACTGGCGCAAGCGCACCCGGGAGCGTTTGAACCTTAAGCCGGGCGAGAAGGTTCTCGACCTTGCAGCGGGTACCGCCGTGTCCACCGTGGAACTTTCCAAGTCCGGTGCGTGGTGCGTGGCGTGTGATTTCTCTCGTGGCATGCTGGCCGCCGGCCGCGAGCGCGACGTGCCCAAGGTGGCTGGCGATGGCATGAAGCTGCCGTTTGCGGATAACACCTTTGACGCCGTGACCATCTCTTATGGCCTGCGTAATATCCACGACTTTGAGCTCGGCCTGCGCGAGATGGCGCGCGTGACCAAGCCGGGCGGGCGCCTTGCGGTGGCGGAGTTTTCCACCCCGGTGGTACCGATTTTTGGCACCGTGTACAAGGAATACTTGATGCGTCTGCTCCCGCCGGTAGCGCGCCTGGTCTCTTCTAACCCGGAGGCATATATCTACCTCGCGGAATCCATTCGCGCGTGGCCCAGGCAGGAGGAGCTTGCCGCGGTTATCAATCGCAATGGCTGGGCCGAGGCCGGCTGGCAGAACCTTACCTTCGGCATCGTGGCGCTGCACTCGGCGGTAAAGCCAGCCTAGGCGCGGGCCGGAGCCCGCGCCTAGAGGACTGCGGCGGGGGACTATGCCGCGGTCGAATCCCAGAGGGGCGTATCGCGGCGAAGGGACGAGACCGTACGGCCGGCGGCGCGCCAGGTGCGTGCGATGAGGTCGCGGTCATCGTCAGTAATGAGGTTGCCCATCAGGCGCGCGGCGGCCGGCATGAGTATGCGGCCGATGGGCCCGCGCAGGGCCAGTGGACCGGCCAGCGGTAGGAACTGCGGATAAGTAAGCAAGCGCGCGGCCGTGCGGGCCAAGAGGAAGGACTCGCCGTAGTGCTCGCGCAAGACGGCCGGCCAGGCCAGGGTGAAATCCTTCGGGCCGAGCAGGGCTACGGCCAGCGCGGCGGTCTCCAAGCCATAATCGATGCCCTCGCCGTTGAGGGGGTTGATGCAGGCCGCGGCATCACCAATGAGCATCCAATTGGCGCCGGCCACGTTAGATGCCGCGCCGCCCATGGGCAGTAAGGCAGAGGTAACGTGCTCAATTTCCCCGAGTCCCCACTCGGTGCGCTGTTGGGTGGCGTAGAACTCGAGCAGCTTCTTGGTGTTGATCTTGGCGGGGCGCTGCGCGGTCGACAGCGCGCCGAGGCCGATATTGACCTGGCCTAGCTCGGGGCCGAGCGGGAAGATCCAACCGTAGCCGGGCTGCACCTCGCCTTCTTCGTCCTTGAGCTCAACGTGGGAGTGCATCCAGGGCTCAGTGGCATGCGTAGAGGAAGCATAGGAACGCGCGGCAATGCCATAGACCTCCTCGCGGTGCCAGGTGCGGCCGAGCTTCTTGCCAAAAGTAGAGCGCACGCCATCGGCCACGATGATCCACTTGGCATGCACTGTGGCCTCTCCCACGCGGAAGGAGGTCACGCGGTTGCCCTCGAGCACCGGATCGGTGGCGGGGGTGCCGGTGAGGAGGGTGGCGCCGGCTTTCCGGGCGGCGTCGGCAAGCAGGGCATCAAAGCGGTAGCGCGGCAGGGCCGTGCCCACCTGGGAGGGGTAGGTCTCCGGCCAAGGCGCGGTAATATCGCCGCCGTAGCCGTGCAGTTTCAGGCCGCGATTGCGGTAGGAGGCGTTGACCACAATGCCGAGCTCCGCAAGCTGGTGCATCGCGCGCGGGGTGAGCCCGTCGCCGCAGGTTTTATCGCGGGGAAACGTCGCGGAATCAATAAGGAGGGTGTCATAACCGGCGCGTGCGGCATGAATCGCGGCGGCGGCTCCGGCAGGCCCAGCGCCAATGATGGCGACCTCGACATAGGTTTGGGAATCGATCTGCTCCGACATGAGGACTATCATTGCATGAGTTCGACCCCTCGAGTGTGTTTAGGGGCGCAGTTTGGACTACGGTAGGTAATCGATTATCTCTGGCTTTTAGTTGCAAGGAACACTATTTAATGACTCACGGTCAATCGCATGCCACGCACGTGGATCTTGGTGATCCGCAGCTCAACGAGCGCATTGGTGCGGGCATGGAAGCAGTAGAAGACAAGCTGCGCAGTGAAATCGACCGCGGCCAGGACTTCTTAAAGGACAAGGTCAGCCACCTGTCTAAGGCCGGTGGCAAGCGCTTTCGCCCCATGATGGCGCTGCTGGCCTCCGAGTATGGTCCGCGTCCGGGCTGCGAAGAGGTTGTTAAGGCCGCCACCGTCGTGGAGATGGTGCACGTAGCCACCCTTTATCATGACGATGTCATGGATGAGGCGGACCGCCGCCGCGGCGTGGAATCTGCCAATTCGCGGTGGAATAACTCTGTGGCCATCCTCGCCGGCGATGCGCTCCTGGCGCATGCCTCCCGCCTGATGAGTGAGCTGGATACCCACACCGTGGCCCACTTTGCCGATACCTTTGAGGAGCTGGTGACCGGCCAGATGCGCGAAACCATCGGCGCAGGTGAGGCCAATGCCGTGGAGCACTACACGGCCGTTATCCGTGAAAAGACCGCGGTGCTCATCGCCTCTGCTGGCTACCTGGGTGCCTACCACTCCGGCGCCTCGGCCGAGCATGCCGCAGCCCTGCACCGCATTGGTGGTGCCATTGGCATGATCTTTCAGATTGTGGACGATGTCATCGACATCTTCTCTGACCCAAAGGATTCCGGCAAGACCCCGGGCACGGACCTGCGCGAGGGCGTATTTACCCTGCCGGTTCTCTACGCCTTGGAAGAAGAGGGCGAAGTGGGCGACAAACTGCGTGAGCTGCTTACTGGCCCGCTGCATTCCGACGCCGAGGTGGAGCGCGCCATCGAGCTCCTGCACCAGTCTGGTGGCCGTCAGAAGGCGCTGGAGGACATCAATGCCTACCTGCGCACGGTGGAGGAGCAGCTTGCCGTGCTACCGGAGAACTCCGCGAGCCAGGCCCTGCGCCAACTGGCGGATTACACCGTGCGCCGCGTGGGCTAGCTGCTTGGCGATGCCCCCTTATTCCCGCCCCATTCGCCCCTACTACGCTGGCGATTTGTAGGTGGGAGGGTGGTTCGTAGTAAAGTACTTACTCGCACCACACAGTGCATGCCAGGTTGCCCGAGCGGCCAAAGGGAGCGGACTGTAAATCCGCCGGCATTGCCTTCAGAAGTTCGAATCTTCTACCTGGCACAGAATGAACCCCGCAAGCAAAAGCTTGCGGGGGTTCAAGCGTACCTGCAGCTGTGAGGCGGGATCTACTGGCTGGGCTCCTGGGTGCGGGAGCTTTTAGCCCTGTGACACACCGCATAAGCACTGGCGAGGAAAACAACTAAGAAAACCCCAGCGATCTTGAAGTAGAAAAAGCCATTTCCTAGCCTGCGAGAAATATCTGGCAATGAGGTGGAATCCGATTCAGCTAGGGCCTTGGCAACGTATACCGCATTCAAACCGCCAATGAAATAGCCGAGGCAGAGCAATGATGAAATAACGGCCGTAATCATTGCCAAAACTGCTAAGGATGAATGGCGGGACATTGTTCTCATCTAACTCCTCTCATCGCGGCCTAAAGGACCAGCAAAGTACACCTTTCTAAGACGCTTGGTACTAACAGGTTTGCTCTCCTGTCTTATCATCCCTCACGGGCTGCCATCAGAGGTCTTCACAAAGTCCGCCTGGGCGGCTGCGGCGGCTTGCCAGGCGAGGACAATGGGGCGACGGAAAGAGCGGCGGGCTCGATGATGATCTTGACACCTTACCGGGGGTAGCATCGCGTGGGCTGGGAAATGGACGCGGAGTAGAGGTCTTTGGTGGAACGCTCTGTATGCGAGTGGCCGCCCTTTGTCCTGCACGATCTCTGCGCCTTTGGGGGCCGCCGCCGCAGGTGGGAGGAGCCGGCGCTGCCAAGATCCGCCAGGGTGGAACCTAGAGGCGGGGTGGCGGTCTCGCGAGCGTCGGCAAGCGCAAAGCGCTTAGACAGCTGACTTATCCCTTTATCGGACTGCTTACGCGGATCAGTAATGCTGATGCTGGCGAAGCCGGAGTTGTAATACAGCTTTGTAGCATCGCTGGATTGGCGATCCTCGTCATCCAACACGCCCTTCATTCAAGCACGTTTACATCGCGTAAAAAGAAGCCACTTGAACTGTATATTTATGGGCTCTGACGTGGCGATTTGTGTAAAACGTTGAAAGCAGGTTAGATTATTGGAGTCCGCAACGGAGAGCACAACGAAATAGCGATGTGTTCAACGCTAGGATGTGCCCCCTTAGCTCAGTCGGCAGAGCGTTTCCATGGTAAGGAAAAGGTCGACAGTTCGATTCTGTCAGGGGGCTCCATTCATGTTTGGAGGAAGGAACTCCTCCGAGGTGAATATGGCGGTGTAGCTCAGTGGTAGAGCAAGCGACTCATAATCGCTGTGTCGCGAGTTCAATTCTCGCCATCGCTACCGGGAAAGAAAGGCGCCCGCAGGGCGCTTTTTTATTACCGCGCTGAAGACAATCCAGGCTGTGCCTAGTTGCCTAGTTTCGGATTGGAACTATGGTTCTGGTAAGGTCTTCAACGCTTGATGCTTAGGCATTGAGGAATAAAAGAATAGGGGCGTGGCGCAATTGGTAGCGCAACGGTCTCCAAAACCGTAGGTTGCAGGTTCGAGTCCTGTCGCCCCTGCACAGTAAACCCCCGTCATCTGGCATCAGGTGGCGGGGTTTCTTCATGCCCTAATTTCTGGCGGATTCTAGTGGTCGTGGAAACACTTCTTATGTTTCGGTTGAGTTTATCAGTGCGGCCATTTTCTCGGCTGGTGTTTGA